>DWZA01000035.1 GCA_019118365.1 Candidatus Lachnoclostridium stercoravium
CACTGTTCCATCGAAAGGGATCACGTTGCCCATGTGGATCCTCACCATGTCCCCGGTTTTGATGGATGATACCGGGACCAGGATCTCCTGTTCTCCGTTCCATAGCCAGACTTTGCTTACATTTAAGGACATGCTCCTGGCCAGGTCGCCTACTGACTTTTTGTGCGTCCATTCCTCCAGGATCTCTCCCACCCCCAAAAGAAACATAATGGAGCTGGCTGTCTTTGTATCATTGCGCAGGATGGAGACTCCGATCGCCGTCGCATCCAAAACCGGGACTTCAATTTTACCCTTTGCCAGAGTGCAGACTCCCTTCCAGATATAGCGGACGGACTTTGCTGCAGCGACCGCCGCCTTGAGGGACGGCGGGAAAAAAAGGACATTACCGATCCGGAACACTACCTGGTCTACCAGCTTATCCCAGTACTGGCGGTTCAGTTCCCTTCCGGAATTCTGCAGGTAAGCCTCCGGGACATTTACAGTTTCATACTGGAATTTTTTTAACACCTCGATCAGTTCTTCCCTGCTTCCGCTGTAGCGGATCGAGGCATCGGAAAGCCTGTCCCTAACCTTAACAGACTCAACGAACGGCTGGCTGCTCAGATAATACTGAAGAGTATCCGCCTGGGCGAAGGTCATAGGTTTCTGCAGGATATGGATCCTCATCCGGCCTTTGATTTCATGTTTGATCACAAATTTCATATATTCATCCTCATCTCATAATACTTTTCTGCAAATGGAAAGGTGTGCGCCGCTGCACACACCTTAACCCTTTTAATCCTCTTTCTTTACCTCTTCCAGACTGCCTTCTTCATCAGCATACTCTGCTTCGGCAGCTTTTTCTGCCCGTTCTTCATTGATCTGCTGCGCCTCCGCGTAAATATCCTCCGCATTCTCCTGGATGGATGTAGCAGTTTTCATCACGCATTCTTTCGCTCTTAAGACCGCCGCCGTGCAGTTTGTGTAAAATTTCTTCGCATCGTCGCTGGCCAGTATCTTTATGCCTGCCGTGCCAAACAGCACGCCCGCCGCAAAAATACCTGTCTTCTTCGCATCGATCTTTTTCAAACATTCAAAACAACTTAACATGATAATACCTCCTATTTATGCTTATAACCGGTGTAGATCGTCATCACAAGGCAGAACACCATAGCCCATGCCCAAAATCTGTGATTTTTCATCGAAAAGCCTCCTCCCAGTTATATTTAAGCTGTAACTACTTGCTTCCATAGGGGGTATTCTACATCCCTGTTTCAAATTTTTCCATACTTTTCCCCAAAATGAGAAATATTATCATATACTCGTTCAGACGTGCGCGGATATCAGCAACAGGAGCGTTGAAAGCTCGCTTTCATAAGCGATCTGGCGTTGATATCCGCATAGGGACGACGTCCCAAGCTTCCTGGACGCTGTGCGGACAGGAAGATCACGTCTGAACGAGTCCCCCACCCAGACGTGCGCGGATATCAGCAACAGGAGCGTTGAAAGCTCGCTTTACTTCTTCCGCCTGGGATTTTTGGGGAACCACCCCCGCTCCACCCTCTTTTCCTGCTCCTTCAGCTCAAATATGCTCCATAGACAGCTGCATCCAAAAGTACCAGCGACAGAAGAGGCAATGCTGTTTTCGATCTGGGTACTGGCAGCCAGCGCCACCACTCCGACAGCCAGAAACACCGGCCAGCAGCGGGAGGAAAAATAATACTCTGCTTTTATGACGATCGGGTGGAAGATACCGATACATAAAAAGCAGGCCGCCGCTATGACCACTCCGTCCAGATTCATTCTTCTGCAAAGCCGGCAAAGGACAGCTCGCATCCCCCGGCCACTTTCCTGCATATATTGACAGCTCCGTTCATCACATCCTGGAATACCCCATCCACTGTTTCCACCTTCATCATAGTATTGTTTTCTGTGATCTCCACGGACTTCAGATTTTTCAGCGTCCTGATCTCCCGAAGGATTTCCTCCTTTTCTTCTGGAGATACAGCTTTTGACATGTGGTAGTATCTTCCCATAGCCCAGCTTCCTTTCCATTTAATATGATATACTCTTTTATCATACTACTTCTTTGCATGGGAAATAAATACAGCCGCAATGAATATTTTTCTCATTTACAGCCGTCTCCTGATGTCGGATCCAGCGTCCTGGTTTCCCTAAGAATTTCTGGACAATCTCCTTCAATTCTGCTATCCTGTTTGAAGAAACTTACGCTTTCTGAAAGGATGACAAGGCCATGGCGTTCCTGCAATTTCTGATCCCTTTTGAAATGCTCATATTTAATCTGATCACGATCAATTTCTGCTGCCACAGAAAATATTCCCTGTTTAAAACGGTCCTTGGGCTGGCTGGTTTTACTGCGGCCTTCTATCTGGTCCTTATATTTGTGTTCCGATATACCATGGAGGGGGATGCCCGCGCGGCGCTGACAGGCTTTCTTTATCTGATCCCTTTCCGGTTCCTGTATAAGGAAAAGCCTTCTCTTTTATTTGTGATCACCTGCATGTGCTGGGTCTATACGCTGGGGATCGTCTCTCTTTCCGTCCAGGCCGCCGCTCTGTTCTGGCCGGATCAGGGACTGCTTTCTGTTTTTATCTTTTCTACTTTGCTGTTTTTCGGAACCATCGTTCCGTTTTTTAGCCGCATGGTGCCTAAATACGTCTTTATCCTGGAAAATATCCCGTTTTTTGGAAAAAACTGGTACCGGTGTCTGGCCTTAAGCACCTGCGTGAATTTTTTTCTTCTCCTGCTGGTTCACATTTATCTTCTTTCCGCAGAACCGTCTTTCATGAACCTGGCGATCCTCGCCACGCTGCTGTCGGCCGTGTGGATATCCTATCTGATCCTCTACATGGTCGTCCTCGGTTCTGTTCAGATGAACCGCCTGAAAAAGGCTGCTCTTCAGGATCCTCTCACTGGGCTTGGCAACCGCGCCATGCTCCTGGAAGACCTGTCCGTACTGATCAGGTCTGACAGCGTTTTTTCTATCCTGTTCATGGATCTGGATCGTTTTAAGGAGATCAACGACCGTTACGGCCACGCTATCGGAGATGAATATTTAAAACATTTTGGGGAAATCTGCTCCAGAACGCTCCAGGAGCAGGGACGGATCTACCGCTTTGGCGGCGATGAATTTGTCGCTCTCTACTACGGTCCGATCCCGGATGAAATGGCTGAAAGGCTGAAGGAATGCAGAGAATGGGATACCGGCGCCCCCTGTCCTTTCAACCAGGTAAGCGCCGGCATCCTTATCTGCGAACCGCCTCATAAAAGCTGCGAAGACATCCTCCGCCAGGTGGATCAGCTTATGTATAAAAATAAATGTGAGCACAGGCTGGAAAAATAAGCGTTCCCCGCAGGATATCCTTTTATCCTTTTTCTTAATCCGTGTCTTTTTTCAGCTCTGAGACGATCTTTCTTCTGTTTAAGATCATCAGGAAAATGCATAAAACTGTAAGGGCCGCTGCGCCGATCCATTTCAGCTCTGCCAGATGATACAGGATCCACGTGATCGGATTTCCCGCATAGTCAAAGCAAGCCACATACTCGGTTCCTTCCGGAAGGGTTACGCCTGAAACAAGAGCGCTCTGGGTAAATACCGCCGCAAGGTTCGTCGCTATATAATTTCCCATGACAAGAGCAACCATTCCAATGATAAAGGTGCGGAACACATTTCCCTTTGTGATCGGGACTACCAGAGGATAGATGTACATGGCTCCGGCTAAGGAGGCTACCGGCAGGAACTGGTTGCCCGGCAGGATCACGGATAAAAACAGGATGAACGGCACCACCAGGATCGAACATACCATGATCGTCGGATCGCCCACTACGAGAGACGGGCTTAAGCCGATCAGAAGATCTTTATGATCTTTGAATTTTTCCCTCAGCATCTGTTTCACTGCCTCAGTAATCGGCAGAAGTCCTTCGATCAGAAGGCCTGTGATCCTCGGTATCAGGACCATAACCGCTCCCATATTTACCCCAAGTTTCAGGATATCTGAAACCGGTATCACATAGTTAAAGATATTGGTATCATTCAATCAATTTTGCCGATAAAGCGGTAGAAGATTTCTACCTCCTGTTCCCGGCTTCCGTCCTCACCTTTGACCGCTTCATGGACAACGATTTTTTCAA
>DWZA01000036.1 GCA_019118365.1 Candidatus Lachnoclostridium stercoravium
GAACTCTGCCACAGGGATTTTATACCCTTTTGACGGGTTAATTGAGTGATGTTATGGCTGCATGGATCAATTTTCAGATTCATGGTACTGTTATCAATTCAGATACTGTTCCGTGAATAATTTAGGTTAAAAGAAGTTTAAGGCGGAAAAGTCACACGCTTTCAGCACTAATAACAGCAATTCTGTTTGACGGAACGTCTCTCTGCAAGTATAGTAGGACTATAAATACCGCCTGTTCTGGCGGCAGCGATCTTAGAAAGCGGGGACTGGATATGGAAACAACAGGAAAATACAGAATATTAGTGGCGGAGGACGACGAGGATATCCGTTCCCTGCTGCGCCTTTATCTGGAAAACGCCGGATATGAGGTGATTTTAGCAGCGGACGGCTGGGAGGCCAGGGAACTGTTTCGAAAGGAGCGGGCGGACCTGGCGCTTCTGGACATTATGCTTCCCAAATTGGACGGCTACCGTCTTTTGGAGGAAATACGAAAGACCAGCAATATCCCGGTGCTTTTTCTCACAGCCAAGGATCAGGATTACGACAGGATCCTGGGGTTGAACCTGGGAGCGGACGCTTATCTGACAAAGCCGTTTAACCCGCTGGAGGTGGTGGCTCATATCAATTCCCAGCTGCGCCGTTTTTACCAGCTGGGAGGCGGGAAGCAGGAAAAACAGCTTCAGATCCTTACAGTAGGAGAACTGCGCCTGGATCTGGGACAGATGAAAGTTACAAAGGGGAAAATGCCTATCGATCTGACGCCGACGGAATTTAAGATCCTTTCCAGACTTATGCAGTCGCCGGGCAGAGTCTATACAAAAGCGCAGCTGTACGACAGCATAAACGGAAGCTATTCGGAGAGCGACGACAAGACCATGATGGTACATATTTCTAATTTGAGAGACAAGATAGAAACGGATGGGAAAAATCCGGAATATATTAAAACAGTCAGGGGGATCGGATATAAAATTGAATATAAAAAATAAGAAGAGCAGGAAAAGCTTTTATCAGATCCTGGCTGTAAATTATATTATTTTCACTTGCCTGGTGCTGATGGCATTTTTCCTGATATACCAGGCATACGGCCTTCTTGTCCGGAAGATCGCGCCGATCCCGGATGCAGTGGGATTTGTGGAAAATGTAGAGAAAAAAGGAGAGAAAGCCCTGGAAGGCGCGGACGTCTTCCGATATCTGGGTGAAGATTCCCTGGCAGAGCTGGTAGATGAAGAAGGAAAGGTCGCGGTATGGCAGGGAACAGGGGCGAAAAAGGCCGCCTATGAAGCGGACGCGCTGTACTGTATCCAGGAGTATTTTTCGGATGCAGGATTTGTGGCGGCAGAGCTTCCAAAAGGCTCCAGAGGCGGGTCGTATCTGATCACGAGGGTAGAATATGGAGAAAACGGCGAGACGTCTATTACTGGCTATCGTCTCCTGGACGATGAGGGAAACGCCCTGTCGGGAACTCTTTTTGCCCGGAAGGATTCGTTCAGCCAGGAAGAGCTGTTGTACCTGAAGGGTTTTGACGAAGAAGGGCGAAGGATCTATAAATACAGCTTTCTGGATGAAGAAGGAGCAAAATGGCGGCTGGTCATGCATTTTACCGAACCTACGGACGGGCAGCTGCAGACTGCCTATGAAAGCTGGAACTATATCTGGTGCTTTTTTATCCCGATATATCTTTGTATTGCCGGGCTGTGTATCTATTTCCTGAACAGAAAGACAAAGAATTTGCTCATGCCTTTGAACCAGGCGATCGTCCGCCTGAAAGAAGGAAAGTCCGGGCAGCTGGAGGATTATCAGGGGCCGGAAGAATTTATGGAGATCGCGGAGAATTTTGACCGCATGGAAAAGGGGCTGAAAAGAAATAATGAGGAGCGCAGGAGGCTTCTTGCGGATATTTCCCACGACCTGAAGACGCCGGCCACAGTGATCCGCGGCTACGGGACGGCTTTAAGGGACGGGATAGTCCCGGAGGAAGAAAAGGACGCTTATCTGGATACGATCGTAAAGAAGGCGGACAGGATCGGAGAGCTTTTGTCGGCGTTCTATGAGTACAGCAAGCTGGATCATCCGGATATGAAGCCTCAGCTGAAAAAAGAAGATCTCTGCGAAATATGCAGGGAGTATTTTGCGGACAAATATCAGGAACTGGAGATCGGAGGTTTCGGCCTGGAAGCGGAGATACCGGAAAAACCGCTATTCTGCGAAATAGATAAAAAGCTGTTTTACCGCGCTCTGGATAACCTGGTGCAGAACTGCCTGGCGTATGCGGGCAAAGAGGCGACGATCATTTTCCGCATTGTTCAGGAAAATGGCCAGGCGATCATTTCCTTCGGAGATAACGGAAAAGGGATCCCGGCGGATATGGCGGAACGCATTTTTCGGCCCTTTGTGACAGGAGATTCTTCCAGGAGCAAGTCCAGCGGATCCGGCCTGGGCTTATCCATCGTAAAGCAGATCGTCGCGCTCCACGGCGGAACCATACGCCTGGAAGTTCCTCCTGAAGCAGGATACAGCACAGAATTTATCATTAAGCTTCCTCTTTTGGAAAATCCTTAACATATCTTTAGGTTCTGTGAAGGCAGAATAAAGAAACGGCCGATAGAATAGTAAGAGCCAGGGCATTACAGGACGGATAGGCGGACTGCCCCAGGCTGTCACAGAAAAAAACAGTAAAGGAGAGGAAAAATGATAAGAAAACTATTGGCCATAGGTATCCTGCTCGCAGGCGTAAACCTTGCAGGCTGCTCCAGCCTTCCGATGGATCTGGGAAGCATTGCCAGACTGGGAAAGAACGGCGCGCAGAAAGAGACAGAACAAACAGAAACCAGCCAGGAACCAGAGGAAGAAACATCACAGGAAGATCCGGAGGAAATGATCGATGAAGAGGATCTGGAAGAGGCTATTTTTAAATCTACTGCTTCCGTGGTCCAGATGGAAGTGACCACCGGCCTTACCACGGAATATCTGGCAAACCTGTGTAATTTCCCGATCATCATAGACAACGGCGAGGAAGAAATGACTATGGGCGATGAGAGGGATCTGGAAGCTCTCGGACTGGACGCGATCTATACGGAGGCTCTGCTGCAGGCGATCGGGGATTTTGATACGGAGCAGCTGCAGATCAAAGAAGGAAAAGCGGTCATGGGGGATATGGATACCGCTTATATCATTCTGGGAAGGAGCGAAGACGACGTGGTCGGGATCGAGGAGATCTGCTGCGGGAAGTAAGGGGGACGGACAGCTTGCATCCGGGCTGAAAGGATGATATTCTAAATACGAAAGAGGTGATAGAAAAATGAGGATCCCACTGCCGATCGGAATGGATGATTTTACAAAAGTACGCCGTAAGGGCTGCTACTATATTGATAAAACTAAGATGATCCAGGAATTTATAGAAACTGGGGACGAGGTGTCGCTGATCGCCAGACCAAGGCGTTTTGGAAAAACACTGAATATGACGATGCTCCGTGATTTTTTCGATATCTCAAAAAACAGCCGGGAAATATTTGACGGTCTGTACATTATGAAAACGGAATACGCAGCGCAGATCAACACCCGTCCGGTCATCTATTTTACATTTAAAAACTGCAAGGGGCTCACCAGTGAAGAGTTAACTGTACAGCTTAAGCTGGCATTGCTGGAGGAATACGGCAGATATAAAGAATTGCTGGAAGGCGAACTGGACAAAAGTCGGTTTAGCGTTATCCGCTTCTATGAAACTTATGAGAATCTGATGAGACAGGAAACGTCCTTCATTTATCTGTCATCCGCACTGTCCGATATTATCCGGATGGTATATGAGTACTACCATATACCGCCAGTTTTACTGATCGATGAATACGATCAGCCGATCATGAGCAGCTATGAATGCGGTTTTCATGAAGAAATGGGAAATTTTTTTTCCAATCTTTATGGAGCGGCGATGAAGGGAAATCCGTTTCTGGGGCAGGCGCTGTTAACTGGAGTCCAGAGAGTCGCAAAAGAGAGCATTTTTTCACAGTTCAATAATGCAAGGGTATATACAGTATTTCATAGAAAATATGCGCCATATTTCGGGATTACTTCATCGGAAGCCCAGATATTGCTAAATAATTATGGTTTGGCGCTTAATGATGAAGTAAAGAAGAAATACGATGGATACCGTTTTAACGATGTGGAGGTGTACAATCCCTGGTCGCTTTTGAACTATGCCGATATGGGCGTGCTGGATAATTACTGGGTCAACACTTCGTCTAATTCATTGGTACGCATAGCTCTAAAAAAAGCAGATAGGCGTTTCTGGGAAGATTTTGACAAACTTGTTATGGGAGAGGAAACTGCGGTATGGCTGACACTGGAAACTTCGTATATAGAGAGGGACAGTAACTATAGTCTGTGGGGGCTGCTGGTGAATTCCGGGTATCTTACGATCCGTAAAAGAATAGATAATAATACATTTATCGTACGGATCCCTAATGATGAGGTTATGGCGGAATTTCAGGTGTTGATTTCTGAAATCGCGGGAATTGAAGGCCTGGACCTTCAGCAGATGTTCGAAGCGTTGCTGCACAAAGATATGAAGCGTTTTTTTTCCTTGTATCAGAATATTGTCGTTTCTTGCACCAGCTATATGGATGGAAAAGAAAATGCCTATCATATGCTGTTTCTTGGAATGTGTATCGGATTGAGAGGGCTGTATAAGGTAACAAGCAATCTGGAAAGCGGTTATGGAAGAAGTGACATTACTTTAAGCGCACTGCGGTCGGGATATCCTAATGTGGTCGTGGAATTTAAACAAGGAGAAGATCTGGAACAGCTGAAAGAGAAAGCGCTGGATCAGATTCTTGAAAATAAGTATTATATGGGATTGCAAGGAGAGGTCATTTGCGTTGGCTTGGCGCATGATAAGAAGAAGTGCAGTATGGCGTATAAAATCTTAAGTGTATAACAGGGACGGACAGAAGACCTTCTGCTCATTACAGCTAAAAATCCGGCGTTTTCTCTGGTTTCAGAGCGAAACGCCGGATTTTAATAAAATCTTTCAGTTTTTCACTTTTTACTCAAAAAATTTTTTTAAAGCCAGAGGCTGCAGATAAAGGTCGCGCAAAGCCTGCCGAGAGCCATAAACACATTGGAGATAGAAAGGGTTTTCAGACCGGTTTTCATATCAAAGCCCATGCAGTTTGTATATACCCAGAAGAAGCTGTCGTTTACATGGCAGCATGCCCTTGCGCCTGCGCCGGAGGCGAGGAAGATAAGGATCGGGTTTAATCCAAGGCTTGCTGCGATCGGGGCGCAGAGAGTGGCGGCTGTGGTCACAGCTACGGTTCCGGAACCCTGTACGATCTTTAAAAGGCCGGAGATCACAAATGGGATCAGGATAAATGGAAGCCCTGTGCTGATGACCATGGAAGCCAGACTGTCGCCTGCTCCGGAGGAACTCAACACTTCGCCGAGGGCTCCGCCGGCAGCAGTTGTAAATACGATCGGGCCGGCATCTTTTAATGTGGAATCCATAACGCTTAAGATCTTCTTTGCACCCATGCGCTTTCCGAGAAGGATGATAGCAAGAACAGCGCCGATAGCCATAGCGATATTGGAATCACCTACAAAACTGGTTATCAGCAGGACCGGAGATCCTTCTGGAAGAAGCATGGAACATGTAGTATTGGAAACGATCAGAAGGATCGGGATCAGCAGGGGAAGAAGGCTGGCCAGACTTCCTGGGAGATCCTTATCATCGGAAAGATCCATGGAAGACTTTTCTTCTTTCACGTCGTCGCGGAATGTATAGTAGCTTTCCGGTTTGTTCCTGAAGTACAGTTCTGCGAAGATCCAGCCGAAGGCTGTCATAAATACTGCTGCAAAAGCGCCATATAAAATAGCCTGTCCGATATCAATGCCTAAGAGGCCGGCTGCAGCCAGAGGGCCTGGGGTCGGCGGAACATATACATGGGTCGCGAGAAGGCCGGCGGATAAGCTTACCGCCAGGATAGCAAGCGGTATGCGGGTCTTTTTGTGGATCGCCTTTACCAATGGAGTAAGGATAACAAAGCCTGCATCAGCAAAGACAGGGATCGATATGATATATCCGGTGATCGCCATGGCGAGGCCGGCGCGTTTCTGTCCCACAAGACGTACCGTATCGATGGCCATACGGTTGGTACCTTTGGCGGCATCCAGGTAGTTTCCTAAAAGGATCCCGAAAATAATGACAATGCCGATGCTCTGGACTGTCCCCGCGAATCCGCTGGTGATAGAAGACACCGTCTCTGAACCGCTCATGCCGGATAAAACGCCCATGACCATAGCAGTGGCCAGAAGAGAAATAAAGGCGTTGGCCTTTACCTTCAGGCATAAGAACAATAAAATGACAATTCCTATAACAAATACAAGCTCGATTGGCATATGTAGTCCCCCCTTATTTTCCTAATCTGGCCCGCATAAGCGGTTTGATCCCGCCTGCTTCCAGAATCTTCATTGCCTGATCTCCAAGTCGTTCACAGGTATACGTTTTACCTGTTTCCTCAACCTTTACCGTTCCATTTTCCAGATCCAGCGTCAGCGTCTGCCCGTCTGCCACCTCCTGGCTCAGGCCTTTGCATACGACGAGAGGAAGTCCGAGGTTAATGGAATTGCGGAAGAAAATGCGGGCGAATGAATCGGCGATCACTGCGGACGCTCCCATATTGATCAGCGCGATGGGGCGTGTTCCCGGCTGGAGCCGCAGCCGAAGTTCCTTCCGGCTACTACGATGCCGCCCTGGGGGAATTTTCCGGCCAGGCTCTCGTCAATGCCGCTTAAGCAGTGGCTTCCGATTTCTTTCGGGTCTGTAATGGCCAGATATCTTCCTGGATAGATCTGATCGGTGTCGATATTATTATCTAATACAAGTATTTTGCCTGTAATCTTTGTTTCCATTCTGCGTCCCTCCTCTTACAGATACTGTCTCGGATCGGTGATACGTCCATTCAATAAGCTTGCTGCTACCGCCGCAGGGCTGGCCAGATAGATCTCAGCCTGATTGGAATATGTAAAAAAGCTGAAAGCTGCCTGCACAGAAAAAGAGTGGGAAGAATACAGGGAACGTCTGATCAGGGAAAACAGGACGACCAGCCTCAGCTATCAGCTGTTGGAAATGGACGGCCTTTATGAGCGGATGCTGACACAGATAAAAGAGGATGGGTCTATCTGGACGCTGGATCAATATGAAACACAACTGAAGGGAAAATTTCCGGAACAGGTTCGGGATATGTACATAAAATATGTCGAAGATTCTGTGGACAAAGCCTCTGACCGATCCACCTACAGTTCTCTTGCACGATATTTGAAAAAGATCCGCAGCTATCCAGATGGAGAAGAAATTGCGGAGCAGATCGCCGCAGAGTGGCGCCGGAAGTATAACCGCCGGCGCGCCCTGATCGAGGAATTAAGAAAAGCAGGATTTGACATATAATGTTGTTAGGGCCAAAAGACCTTTTGGCCCCTATGCCAGGATATATGATAAACTATAATACCGGCTCGATCACAGCCCGGAAGTACTGATCCAGTTCTTCCGGGCGTTGTTTCATCTTTCCCCGGATCCACCAAAGCACCATTTCCACGAAGCTTCCGGAAATATGATTGATCAGGAAATCGAGAGGAACCTCCGGGTTAGCGGCCATACGTTTTTCAATAAACTGGGTCCGGATCAGTTCGTTTAAGCTGTCCTTAAAATAGCGCAGGAAGATCTCGCTGCTTTCACAGGAAAGAAGCCCCAGGATGTTGCAGTCGTTTTCCTGAAGATGCTGCAGAAGATGGCAGAAAACGGATTCCGGAGCAGTTCCGTCGGAATACAGGCCGTGGGTGTGGGTGCAGTCCATGGCCGAGCTTATGATGTGCCCGAAAAGTTCTTCACACAGTTCCTTCAGCAGATCGTCTTTTGTCTCAAAATGGGCGTAAAAGGTGGTCCGCCCTACATCGGCCCTGTCGATGATATCCTGGACGGTGATATGGCTGTAGCTTTTTTCTTCTAAGAGGGCGCCGAACGCAGAAAAAATGGCGGCCCTTGTTTTTTTCTGTCTTCTGTCCATGAGAACTCCTTTCTGTACATTACGGCTGTTCTGAACCGTTCCGTACAATCTTCAGATAATGTTCAGTAACGAATATTCCTTTGAATCTATCCATTGAAAACATGCTGTGTGGTCAGTACAATAATAACAAACAAAATGTTCGTTATCATATTTATTGTACGGTAATGAAAATCACCTGTCAAGAAATAGACGGACGAAAGGGGGAATCGCGTAACTGCTCAGCTCCTGGTACATGGCTGAACGGTTACAGAACATTATGGTAAAGAGGATCAACGACTTATTAGCGGGCGTACCGATGACGATCGTCAGCGGGATCTGCCTGGCATGCAGCCTTTTACTTCCGCGGCTGGGAGTGGAAATGCCTGTGGATCCGGCGTGGGCGGCGGTCATCATAAGCGGCTTGCCGCTTTTATATCTGTCAATCTGGCGGATCATCCATAATCCTGGGATCAGCAAGATCTCATCCGCGCTTCTGATCACTATCGCCATGTTTGCGGCAATGGCGATCGGCGATCTGTTCGCAGCAGGAGAAGTAGCGTTTATCATGGCTGTCGGCGCCCTTTTGGAAGACGCCACTACTAACAGGGCTAAAAAAGGCTTACAGCAGCTGATTAGCCTCGCGCCGGTAAAGGGACGGCGGATCCGGGATGAAAAGGAAGAAATGATTTCGGCTGAGGAGATCCGAAAAGGCGATATCTTAAGGGTGCTGCCGGGAGAGGCGATCCCTGTGGACGGGAAGATCATAAAGGGAGAGACGTCCGTAGATCAGTCGATCATGACAGGAGAGTCGCTGCCAGTGGATAAAGGCGAGGAAGATGAAGTTTTTTGCGGAACGATCAACCGGTTTGGAGCAGTGGATATTGAGGCTGTAAAAGTGGGGGAAGACAGCTCCCTGCAGAAACTGATCCGCATGGTAAAAGAGGCGGAGAATAAACAGGCCCCGATGCAGCGTATCGCGGATAAATGCGCCAGCTGGCTGGTCCCGGTCGCTTTGATGATCGCTATCGGAGCTTACATCGGCACAGGAAATATCGTGACCGCAGTAACGGTCCTGGTTGTTTTCTGTCCCTGCGCCCTGGTGCTGGCAACACCCACCGCTATCATGGCCGCCATTGGCCAGGCGACGAAACATGGCGTGATCATCAAATCTGGAGAGGCTTTGGAGAAAATGGGAAAGGTGGATACCATTGCCTTTGATAAGACGGGAACCCTGACCTGCGGAAACCTGGAAGTCTGCGATATCGTCTCCTTTAAACAGGAATTAACAGAGACAGAGCTTTTGAGGCTGGCGGCATCGGCAGAAGCAAAGAGCGAGCATCCTCTGGGGAAAGCCATCGCAGCCTTCGGACGGGAAAGAGGACTGCAGATTACAGAAGCGGACGATTTTAAGATGGAAGCGGGAAAAGGAGTCTATGGGGAAATATCCGGCAGAAAACTTTTTTGCGGAAATGAAAAATATCTGGCGCAAAACGGTATAACTGTCGGGAAGCAGGGAAAAGAAGTTTTGGAGCGTTTACGATCGGAGGGAAAAGCTTCTGTCCTTGTTGCGGAGAACGGAGAATGTATTGGTGTGATCGCTCTTTCTGACGTCCTCCGCCCAGAAGCAGGAAAAGTGACGGACAGGCTGAAATGTATGGGTGTTTCTACGGCGCTGCTTACAGGAGATAATAAAAAAGCAGCAGCGTATTTTGCAAAAAAAGCTGGCATCACGGAAGTCTACGGCGAGCTATTGCCGGAAGAAAAGGTGAAAAATATTGAAGAGTTCCAGAAAGCAGGCCGGAAGGTGTGCATGATCGGAGACGGCGTAAACGATGCGCCTGCTTTGAAAACAGCGGACGTAAGCGTGGCAATGGGAGCCATGGGCAGCGATATCGCCATCGAAGCGGCGGATATCGCCCTGATGAGCGACGATATTTCAAAGATCCCGTATTTAAAACGCCTGTCAAACGCTACGGTAACGACTATAAAGGTCAGCATTGCCATGTCCATGACGATCAATTTTATAGCGATCGCCCTTTCTCTTATGGAAATATTAAATCCAACAACAGGCGCGCTGGTCCATAACGCAGGCTCCTGCTTCGTGGTGCTGGTCGCCGCCCTTTTGTATGACAGAAAATTTGAGCAGGCGGATTAAAACAGGCAGGGTTTCTCTTTCTTCTTCTGTATGATATACTGGACGGGATGATGGAGGGAGAAAGAAATGATGGATTGTATAGTTGTGGGGGCAGGCGGCTTTATCGGGGCGGTATGCCGTTACCTGATCGGCCTGATCCCTGTAAAAGAAGGGTTTGTCTTTCCTATAAAGACATTTGTGATCAACATTATAGGCTCTTTTATTATTGGAGTGATCGCGGCCGCAGCGGCGAAGAATCCGGCGTTGAATCCCAGGCTGATCCTGTTTTTAAAGGTGGGGATCTGCGGCGGGTTCACCACGTTTTCATCCTTTGCCCTGGAGACAGGAGGACTTATTAAAGACGGAAATGGGTATATCGGCCTTCTTTATGCGGGCCTTAGCGTGGTCTGCGGTCTGATCGCCGTATTTGCAGGGGAAAGCGTCCGCATATAGGATCTTCTGCGCAGGATAATGGAAAAAATTTCCTGAATGTTGTCGAAACAACATATTTCCAAGTTTCCATATGATAGTATTCATATATGAAAAGTATGAATTATAAAGTAAAAACGGCGTAGGGGCCGTTACAGGAAATATGTTGCAGACAGGAGGAAATTTTATGGCTGATTTAAATACGAGAAAAATTGCAGTGATCGGATGCGGCTTTGTAGGCGCGGCTTCTGCTTTTGCCATCATGCAGAGCGGGCTGTTTTCGGAAATGGTCCTGATCGATGCGGACAAGGCGAGAGCAGAAGGAGAAGCCCTGGATATCAGCCACGGGCTGCCATTTGGAAAGCCTATGAAGATCTATGCAGGGGATTATAAGGATCTCTCAGACGCATACCTGATCGTGATCACGGCAGGGGCGGGGCAGAAGCCAGGAGAAACGCGGCTGGACCTTGTGAAAAAGAACGTATCGATCTTCCGGTCGATCATCCCGGAGATCACAAAGTACAACAAGGACGCGATCCTGCTGATCGTGGCAAACCCAGTGGATATCCTTACCTATACGGCGGCAAAGCTGAGCGGTTTCCCGGAAGGACGTGTCTTTGGCACAGGGACAGTCCTGGATACAGCCAGATTGAAATATCTTTTGGGAGAGCATCTGCAGGTAGACAGCAGGGCAGTGCACGCCTTTATCCTTGGCGAGCATGGCGACAGCGAATTTGTGGCGTGGAGCAGCGCCAATGTCTCCGGCGTGCCTCTTCATGATTTCTGCGAGATGCGCGGCCATTTCAACCATGAAGAAGCTATGGAACGGCTGGCTGAAGGAGTAAAGAACAGCGCGTACGAGATCATCGAAAAAAAGAAAGCGACGTATTACGGGATCGCTATGTCTGTAAGGCGCGTATGCGAGGCGATCGTCCGGGATGAGAAATCCATTCTTCCGGTATCGTCCATGCAGCACGGCAGCTATGGCGTCGACGGAGTAGCCCTCAGCCTTCCGGCTGTGGTAGGGAAAAACGGAGTAGAGACGATCGTGCCGATCAAGCTGAACGAAGAGGAAATAGTTCACTTAAGAAGTTCAGCAGAAACCTTAAAACAAGTGATACATGCGGAGTTTCCCGATTAAACGGGACGGGAAATGAAACGAAACAGGGAGGGATCCACTTGGCGTTTTGCGCTGTGGGTCCCTCCCTGTTTTAGAGAACTGAATCTGTCCCTTCTTCCCGGCCCTTTTCGATATTTTCCTGATCTCTCATCTGCAGCGTCATATACTCATGCCTCCATTCCCGATTCCGCCTGGCATCCATCACGGCCTGCTCCAACTCCTGGATAAATGGGTCCTTCCTGATATAATGATACTAACACAGCACGGTCGGCCAGGAAAGGGAAAACGCAAAAAGAAAACTTGCTAAATGGAAGATATTATTGAATAATAGATAATATGAAGTGCGGGAAGCTGCAGGGAGATCGATACAGTGATGAGAGAAGAAATTTTTAAGTATGTGCGGAAAAAATATAAGACAGAACCGGATTATCCGTTTTCTATAGCCCCTGGATATCCAGTCCTGCGCCATAAGGATAACAGGAAATGGTTCGCGCTGATCATGGATATTCCAAGAAATAAACTGGGATTAAAAGGGACAGAACGGGTGGATATCCTCAACGTAAAATTGGGAGATCCAATGTTTGTGGATATGCTCGTCCGGCAGCCGGGCTATTTTTATGGTTATCATATCAGCCGCAGCAGCTGGATCTCTATTCTGCTGGATGGAACGGTTCCCTTTGAAGAGATCTGCCAGTGGATCGATGAAAGCTACGCGGTTACGGCCTCTAAACGGAAAAAGCAGGGGGACAGATGAGATGAAAGTACTTGTGATACATATGGGATAAGCGGGCAGGGGAAAGGCATTTGAAAAGATATATTAAGGCAGGGTAAGAATATATTCTTCCACCTTGGAATATGATGTAAAAAACGTTCTCAGGGGAAGACCCATGAAAGAATATATTGAAGAACGGGCAGTTGCCATAGCCAATTACATCATAGACCATAATGCGACCGTAAGGCAGACGGCGAAACGGTTTGGAATCTCAAAGTCCACGGTGCACAAGGACGTTACGGATCGCCTGGAGCACATCAACCCTTCTCTTGCAGCCAGGGCCAGAGTAGTCCTGGACATCAACAAGTCGGAGCGTCACATCCGTGGCGGACTGGCTACCAGGGAGAAATACCAGCATCGTCTGGCTATCTGCAGCAGAGAAGACCAGTAAAACAATTTTAACGTATCAAAGCGTGCAGATGAAGCGTTTTTGGAGTGCCGTATGATCATTAATGATGGATGATCATACGGCGCTTCCTCTCGTTTCAGGCAAAATCACCAGTCTGTCCTCGTATGTTTCCGCTGCATAAAAACAGTCCCGCGCGGCTTCTATTTTTCTGGACTAGCACAAGGTTTTTCTATATAATTAATATAAGATCCGAAGGAACGCCGCAGAGCAATTCGTGAAAGAGCAGCGGCAGCAACCACTGCAGCCAAAACCTGTGGAAAGAACGGAAAACTGTATTCCGAGCCAAAGAAAAGGTGGACGCAGCAAACTACAGAAGGAGGGAAATACTGTGCCAGAACAAAACGATAAGGGGAGAGATGTGGGGTTAAGTGAACGGCTCAATGGCTATAGCTACTTTGACCGTTATGACGACGCATATTTTGAGGCAATAATGGATGAGCTTGAAGATCTCAGTATGCCGCACGGAAGGCGCTCTTTTGCAGACTTCGTGAGACTGTATCAGATGGCCCAGGGAAGATCTCTGATGGATATCATAAGGTCCGAATTGGACGGAGAATGCGCAGAGTACTGGAGTGAGGCAAAAGAGTTCCTTGAAGATCCTGTATCAGACAGGACAGACACAGACGAGGACTCGATGGATGAGGATTCAATGGATGAAGACTTGATAAGCGAGGATTCGCTGGATGAAGATTCAATGGCCGAGGACTTGGCAGACGAGGACTTAGTAGACGAGGATTTGGCAGCCGAAGACTCGATAGATGAAGTCTTAACGGACGAAGATTCATTGGAAGATGCCCAGCAGCAGCGTATAAGAGAATATGGAGAGATGTTCCGGAGGGCGTCCGAACAGTTGATGAAGGAAGAATTTCCGGTCAATTGGCGGGGCGCTGACAGAGAAAGTTCCATGCAGCTTATGAAAGCGGCAATGCTGGGAGATCTGGCGGAGGATTATATTGAGATTAAACGGTCGCTGGA
>DWZA01000037.1 GCA_019118365.1 Candidatus Lachnoclostridium stercoravium
ACCGTGTGCTCTAGCCAACTGAGCTATTCCGCCATATTAATTTTTTAAGATATGGGGCCTATAGGGCTCGAACCTATGACCCTCTGCTTGTAAGGCAGATGCTCTCCCAGCTGAGCTAAGACCCCATATTCTGTACTGCTCACAGCCTCAATCGCGACTGCTTTGTTAGTATAATCGTTGTTGTCGAAATTGTCAATACTTTTTTGACAATATTTTATAGAAATTTTCTTCTTTTTTCCATTCCTTCACTTTTTGAATCCTCTGTTTTATGGTATAATATCGACAGATATTATACTTGCGCCGGCCCGGAAACGCCGTCAGGCGTTAAAACACAATACCGGGCCGTGCGCATCCCCCGGAGGGATCATGTCCGGAGGACATGGTATACTAGGAGCACTTGGCGAGGTGTTTTCGAGCCTAGTGCGAGTCATACCTGTCCACTTAACGAGGTCTTTCACGAGTTTAGCGGACATGGTATAATATCGATAACAGTTCGGCCGCGTATCTTCGTGCCAGCACAGAATGTGCTGACACGAAGCCCTGGATGTCATCCCTATACCAGGATATATGATAAATCGCTTTTATAAGCAAGCTTGTAACGCGATTTATCATATATCCTGGCGCACGGCTGAACTGTTACTATAAATGCGATACCGGTTTCTGCGTCCGCCGCAGAGATCCGGGGCGTCCGCCGGAAAGAGAATGTCAGAGAGACGGAGGTTTTCTATGTATTATTTTATTGCAAATCCACATGCGGGGAATGGACAGGGATATAAAATATGCAGACAAGTCGAAAGACATTTGGGAAACGCCTGTGCGGAATATGAATTGTTTCTTGTCAGGGAGACGGGGGAAGCGAGAGAAATTGCAAAAAAACTTACGGAGGGCTGCAGGGATCCCAGGGTGATCGTGGTGATCGGAGGAGACAGCACGGTCAATGAAGTCCTGGACGGGATCTGCCTGAACGGTACGGTGACGGTTGGCTTTATTCCAATACAGAAGAAGAACGACCTGGCCAGGAGCCTGAAGCTTCCGGCCTCCAGCACCAGATGCTTAAAACGGGTCCTTTATCCCAAATATCATAAGATGCTGGACTACGGGGTGATCTCTTATGGGGAGGAGGAAGTCTACCACCGCAGATTCGCGGTCAGCGCCGGCATCGGCCTGGACGGAGCGGTCTGTCACGATCTGCACCAGGAAGGGGCGAGAAGATTCCAGCAGGGAACGGCGGCCAGGATCCTGGCGGGGATCAAGCAGTTTCTGATGGCGCGGCCGGTAAAAGGCTACGTGATCCTGGACGGGGTGCAGAAGATCGAATTTAACCATATTTATTTTATATCCGTTCATATACATCCTTATGAAGGAAGATTCTGCTTCGCGCCTCAGGCGAATTATTCTGACGGAAGGCTCGCGGTCTGCGTGGCCCATTCAAAAGGAAAGGGACAGCTGTTAGGCTTCCTGGTGGGCGCAATGACGAGAAAACTGAAAAAATACAAGGGTGTGCGCCATTTGGAATGCCGCGAGATCATGATCCACTTAGACAGGCCGCTGGCAGTCCATGCAGATGGAGAAAGCTGCTGTATGCAGAAGGATATCCAGCTGCGATGCATCCAGAAAAAACTGAGGGTCATTGGATGACCGCGCGTTGGGAAAGGGCTGTTTTGATGATGGGGGACGGCCCTTTCGCTGCGAAAAGACAGGATTATATAAAAAAGGAGTATTGAGATGAGAATTGGACAGGGATATGATGTTCACAGGCTGACAGAAGGAAGAAAACTGATCCTGGGCGGGGTGGATATACCCTATGAAAAGGGTCTGGCAGGCCATTCGGATGCGGATGTGCTGATCCATGCAGTTATGGACGCCCTATTAGGGGCGGCCGCTCTGGGGGACATCGGCAAGCTTTTTCCGGATACAGATCCGGCGTATGAAGGCATCTCCAGCATGCTGCTTCTGGCAGAAGTGGGAAAACGCCTGGATGAAGAGGGATTTGTGATTGAAAATATCGACGCTACAGTGATCGCCCAGAGGCCGAAGCTGGCGCCTTACCGGGAAACGATGCGGGAGAATATCGCCAGGGCGCTTTGCATTGACATTTCCCAGGTGAGCGTGAAGGCTACGACGGAAGAAGGACTGGGATTTACCGGTTCCGGAGAGGGAATCTCGTCTTCTGCCATTACCCTGTTGACGACGGCAGGGGATAACTGTTATTATGATAGAATGCAGGCATATGAGACTGGCTGTCCGGGCTGCCAGGGGTGCAGCCAGGATCGGGACGTCTGAAGCCATGCGGGAGATTTTAGAAAAGAGGATATCGATTATGAAGATTTATAATACGCTCACCAGGAGAAAAGATGAGTTTGTTCCGCTGGAACCGGGAAAAGTAAAGATGTATGTATGCGGTCCGACGGTGTACAATTTCATCCACATTGGAAACGCAAGGCCGATGATCGTATTTGATACGGTCAGAAGGTATTTTGAGTACAAAGGATACGAGGTAAATTACGTATCCAACTTTACGGACGTAGACGATAAGATCATCAAAGAAGCGATCGAGGAAGGCGTAGACGCGGACACTATTTCAAAAAGATATATTGAAGAGTGCAAAAAGGATATGGAAGGCATGAATATCAAGCCTGCCACGAAAAATCCGCTGGCTACAGAGGAGATCTGCGGCATGCTGGATATGATCAGCACTCTGATCGAAAGCGGCCACGCTTACGCAGCAGATGACGGAACCGTTTATTTCCGTACAAAATCCTTTAAAGATTATGGAAAACTTTCCCATAAGAACTTAGATGAGCTTCAGTCCGGATTCCGGGAGATCAAGGTTACAGGCGAAGAGGGGAAAGAAGACCCGTCGGACTTCGTTCTCTGGAAACCGAAAAAAGAGGGAGAGCCTTTCTGGGAGTCTCCATGGTGCGAAGGCCGTCCGGGCTGGCATATCGAGTGCTCCGTAATGGCTAAGAAGTACCTGGGCGACCAGATCGACATCCATGCAGGCGGCGAGGACCTGATCTTCCCGCACCATGAAAATGAGATCGCCCAGAGCGAAGCGGCAAACGGCAAAGAGTTTGCGAAATACTGGATGCACAACGCATTTTTAAATATCGACAATAAAAAGATGTCGAAATCCCTGGGTAATTTCTTTACCGTAAGGGAGATCGGCGAGAAGTACGACCTGCAGGTGCTCCGCTTCTTTATGCTGAGCGCCCATTACAGGAGCCCGCTGAATTTCAGCGCGGATTTGATGGAGGCTTCAAAGAACGGCCTTGTGCGTATCTTAAACTCCGTGGATAAGCTGAACGGACTTCTTGATCTCGCGCCGGAAGGTGAGATGACAGAAGAAGAGAGAGAGAATGAAAAGCAGGCGGCTGCTCTGAAGGAGAAATATGAGGCGGCCATGGACGACGACTTTAATACGGCGGACGCCATATCCGCAGTATTTGAGCTGGTCAAGCTGGCCAATTCCACAGCGGATGAGAATAGCACGAAAGCATATGTTTCCTTATTAAAGGAGATGATCGTTTCTCTGTGCGACGTCCTTGGGATCATTACGGAAAAGAAGGAAGAGATCTTAGACAGCGAGATCGAGGAGATGATCGCGGCCAGGCAGCAGGCGAGAAAAGAAAAGAATTTCGCCCTTGCCGACGAGATCAGAGGAAAGCTTCTGGAGAAAGGGATCATCCTGGAAGATACGAGAGAGGGAGTAAAATGGAAGAGAGCCTGATCAGCCGTTATAAAGAGGCGCTGAAGCTGAAAGATATGGACGCGGACATCTATTCCCCGCTGGTGCTGGCTTATATCGGGGATGCCATTTATGAGCTTGTCATCCGTACCAAAGTGGTAAATCATGGCAATACGCAGGTAAATAAGCTTCATAAGCGTACGGCCGCCCTGGTAAAGGCAGAAGCTCAGGCCCGGCTTTATATGCTTTTGGAGGATGAGCTGACCGAGGAAGAAAAGGCTGTGTACCGCAGGGGAAGAAATTCCAAAACAACGACCATGGCGAAAAACGCGACGATGAAAGACTACCGCATGGCTACTGGCTTTGAAGCGCTGATGGGCTGGCTTTATCTGAAGGGCAGTATGGACCGGCTGGTGGAGCTTGTAGCTTCAGGGCTTTCAAAGGCCGGCTGCTTAGACGGCGGAGAGAAGGAAACGGAGGGAAAAACAGGAATATGAGATATGAAGAACTGACGATCGAAGGGAGAAACGCCGTGCTGGAGGCTTACCGCTCCGGCAAGACCATTGATAAGCTCTTTGTCCTGGACGGCTGCAAGGACGGCCCGGTCCAGACCATACTCCGGGAAGCAAAGAAGCAGTCTTCCATCGTACGCTTCGTTTCCAAAGAACGGCTGGACCAGATGTCCGCCACCGGCCATCACCAGGGAGTGATCGCTTATGCGGCGGCATATGAGTACGCGCAGGTGGACGATATCCTGAAAGCGGCAGAAGAGAAAGGAGAGCCTCCATTTATCTTCCTGCTGGACGGCATTGAAGATCCTCACAATCTGGGCGCGATCATCCGTACGGCTAATCTGGCCGGAGCCCACGGAGTGATCATCCCGAAGAACCGGGCGGCCGGCCTGACGGCAGTGGTAGCCAGGACTTCCGCGGGAGCGTTAAATTATACACCGGTGGCCAAGGTGACGAACCTGGGCGCCACGATCGATGAACTGAAGAAAAAAGGCCTGTGGTTTGTATGTGCAGACATGGGCGGAGAAACAATGTACCGTTTAAACCTGACAGGTCCCATCGGCCTGGTGATCGGCAGCGAAGGAGAAGGGGTCAGCCGTCTTGTAAAAGAAAAATGCGATATGACGGCGGCCATACCTATGAAGGGAGATATCGATTCCCTGAACGCTTCTGTAGCGGCCGGAGTGCTGGCCTATGAGATCGTAAGACAACGTCTTGGAGGAGGCGTCCGCTGAAAACGGATCCCCTCTGCCAGAAGGCGTTTCAGCAAAGGAGATCAGACATGAGAAAGCTAAAAAAAGCAGTAGTATTGTGTTTATGTGCGGCGGCAGTTTCTTTCGGGGGAGGCGTCCTGCCGGCAGGGACGGCTTTCGGGGCCGGAGCGCCGGTGATGAGAGGACTTACGCCTTCCGCGCCGGGAACCGTTACATACGGCAATGAAAAGGCGGTGATCGACGCATCCAACGCCAGCCAGGGATATGTGATGGTAAAATATAACGGCGGAGGAGGAAAGATCAAGGTCCAGGTGGTCAAATCCGGCGGAGAGACTTATACCTATGATCTGAACGCCAGGGACGCTTATGAAGTTTTCCCGTTTTCCGAGGGAAACGGCGGCTATACGGTCAAGGTATTTGAACACGTTTCCGGCAACCAGTATATGCAGGCAGCCAGCGCGACTGTCAATGTAAGCCTGTCGGATCAGTTCCTGCCGTTCCTCTATCCTAACCAGTATGTGAATTTCAACGATTCCAGCCAGGCGGTCTCCCTGGCAAATACTCTGGCAGCCTCGGCTCCGGATCAGCTTGGGATCGTGAAAAATGTTTATGATTACGTGACGGACAACGTCACTTACGACTACGCAAAAGCGGCAAGCGTCCAGTCCGGATATCTGCCGGATATCGACCAGACCCTTGCAACGAAGACCGGTATCTGTTTTGACTATGCGGCGCTGATGACGGCGATGCTCCGTTCCCAGAATATCCCCACCAAACTGGTGGTAGGCTATACGGGCAGCATTTACCACGCCTGGGTCAGCGTTTACCTGGAAAATATCGGCTGGGTGGACAACGTGATCTATTTTGACGGTCACGACTGGAAGCTGATGGATCCAACATTCGCATCTTCCGGGAACAAGAGCCAGGAGATCATGGATTATATCAACAACGCGGCAAACTACCAGGCGAAATATTCTTATTGATCAGTGGAGAAAACTATGTCGGAAATAAAAAACAGAAAGTATACCTATCAGGAGCTGGCGGCCTTCTGCCTGGAGATCTCCATGCTTTTGAACGCAGCAGTCCCGCTGGACGAAGGCCTTTCTATCATGGCCCAGGACGCAAAGGATGAAGCGGAAAAGAAGCTGCTTTTATCCATGGCGGAGGGAGTAGAGATCGGGCTTCCGCTTTTTCAGGCGATGGAAGAGACGGAGGCGTTTCCCCGGTATGTGATCCAGATGGCAAAGCTTGGGCAGGAAACGGGGACCCTGGACGAGATGATGGGATCGCTGTCCGCCTATTATGAAAAAGAGCATTATCTTCTGCGGAATATAAAAAATGCGGTCACTTATCCGGTCATCATGCTTTTTATGCTGTTTGTTATTTTGTTTGTCCTTTTTGTAAAGGTAATGCCGATCTTTGAAAGCGTTTATGAGCAGCTGGGGGCGCAGATATCCCCGGCGGCAAGGTCCGCGATCCGCATGGGCGGCATCTTCAGCGGAGCGGCTCTTGTCATCGGCCTGATCCTTGCGGTCATCATTGCGGGAGCTTACATCCTGACTTCCTTTGGGAAAAAAGTGCCTCTTTGGGAAAAGGCGGCCGCATTTGTAAAAGACAGGAGCCGGATCGCAGAAGCCGTGGCAAAGCGGCGTCTGGCCTCCGCTATGGCTCTTGCTATCCGCTGCGGCATGGATATGGAAAAGGGAATGGATATGGCGGCGGAGCTGGTGGAAAACGACAGGATCAGAGAACAGATCCTTTCCTGCAGGGAGCTTATGGAAGACGGAAAAGACTGTTATCAGGCGATGAAAGAAAAAGATCTGTTCAGCGGTTTCCATATCCAGATGGTACAGGTGGGACAGCGGAGCGGCCATCTGGACCAGGTGATGGAGGAGATCTCTGACAGTTACGGAAACCAGGCGGACGAGGCCATAGACGGTATCCTTGCCCGTTTCGAACCTACGCTGGTGGCTGTCCTGGCTGTAGCAGTAGGCTTTATCCTGCTTTCGGTCATGCTGCCGTTAGTAGGCATCCTGGCGACAGTTGGATGAAAGGACAGGATCAGATGAGAAAAAATGTAAAAACCATTGGCAATTATATTCTGTCCCTGGTCTTTTTCGCCCTGATCCTGGCCGCTTTCGCGGCAGGCACGCTGGCTTTTTCAAAGAAAGCCCAGGAAAACGGAGCGGATACGCTCCGGGCAGGCATACAGAGGGCTTCGGTCCAGTGCTATGCTATCGAGGGCAGATACCCGCCAAGCGTGGAATATCTGGAGGAAAATTACGGGATCCAGGTAGACAGAGAGAGATACAGCGTATTTTACAGCGGCTTCGCTTCCAATGTCATGCCGGATATTACGGTTGTAGAACTGGTTCAGGAACAGTAAGGAGGGATGGCGGTGAATAAGAGCAGCGCAAAAAGAGGGCAGGCGGTCAGCCTGCTGTTTACCATGCTCCTTTTTCTCGTGTTCGTGCTGTGCGCCCTTTTTACGGTTTTGATCGGAGGAAAGGTCTATGAGAATATCAACCGCCGGGCAGAAGAGAATTTTGACGGTTCCACAGCCCTTCACTATGTGGCCAACAAGGTGCGCCAGAGCGACCGCATGGGGATGGTGGACGTGATGGAGATAGACGGGACCCCGGTACTGGAGATCCGGCAGGAGGCAAACGGCGAGACATATGTTACCTGGATCTACTGCCACGAAGGGTGGATCAGAGAGCTGTTCACTTTTGAGGGAAGCGGTCTGGGACTGGCCGACGGCCTTCCGATCACAGAATGCAGCGTGCTGGATATCGAAACGGACGGCAGGATCATAACCATTTCCACAGAAGGAAGCGGACAGAGCAGTATCATGCTGTCTGTAAGGAGCGAAGGGAGTAGGGAGCAGCAATGACAAGCCAGGGAAAGGAACAGGGGAACCGGATAATCAGAAAAAGCGGCATGGGGTCATCGGTCTTTATGATGGAAATGATCATGGTGGTCTTTTTCTTCTGCCTGTGCGCCGCTGTTTCCAGCCTGCTGTTTGCCAGGGCGGACAGCATGAGCCGTCTGGCTGCGGACACCAATCAGGCGGTGCTGAAAGCAGAAAATCTTGCGGAGATCTTTAAATCAGGCGGTATGGACCACTACCAGGACTATCCGGAAACAGCCGGCGGCCTGGCTTTTGACACAGGAAGCTACCAGTTTGCATGGAATGAGGCATGGGAGCCGCAGGCGGCGGACGGGGATGGCGCCGGCTGCCCTTATTACGGGGAAATGGTGATCTTAAGGGCCGACGAGCCTGGAGGATTTATGGAAACAGCGGTCATCACTATAACCAGGAGCCAGGATGGGAAGACGCTTTATGAACTGTCGGTGTCTTCTTACCATGGTATGTAAGGAAGGTATGTAATGAAAACAAGAATGAATGTGGGGATCTCTTCTCTGATCCTGATCTTTATTGTCCTGTGCCTGGTCACCTTTGGCCTTCTTTCCATGAGCAGCGCCAGGAACGACCTGACCATGGCGGAGAGAAACGGAGATTCTGTAAAGGAATATTACCGGGCGGACGGCGAGGGAGAACGGTTCATCGCGATGATCGATGGGAAGCTGAAAAGCGCGGCGGACCCGGACGCCCAGGGACCTCAGGATATCCCGGAAAGCAGCATGGAGCAGGCGCTTAAAGAGCTGGGAGATTTTTATGACGAAGAGCAGCAGGTGATCCATACAGACATCCCCATGGAGCGGGGACAGGCCCTCAGGGTGGAGCTGGATCCGGGGACAGAGGGAGAAAAAGGAGCCTGGTGCCGGATCCTTTCTTTTTATGTATATAATCAGGAAGACTATGAGATCGACCAGTCTATGCCGGTATGGACCGGCCAGTAGGGAGGAAAAGACATGGAATATACAGCGGAAGAATTACTGACAACAGCGGTGCGCCAGAATGCGTCGGATATCTTTCTGATCCCAGGACGTCCGTTTTCCTGCAAGATCGAAGGCAGGATCATCTGCCGCGACGAGAATAAGATATTTCCGGACGAGATGGATGAGATCATAAAGCAGATCTACCAGCTGGCGGGAAACCGGGATATGAAGCGGGTCATGGAAACAGGAGACGACGATTTTTCTTTTGCGATCCGCGGTGTTTCCAGATTCCGCGCCAGTATATTGAAACAGAGAGGTTCCCTTGGGGCGGTGATCCGCGTCGTTCAGTTTGATCTGCCGGATTTTAAAGCCCTCCATCTGCCGGACGCAGTGATCGATATCGCAAAGATGACAAAAGGGCTCGTACTGGTGACCGGGCCAGCAGGAAGCGGAAAAAGCACTACCCTGGCCTGTATCATCGACGAGATCAATAATACGAAAAACGACCATGTGATCACCCTGGAAGACCCGATCGAATATCTCCACCGCCACAAGATGAGCGTTGTGACCCAGAGAGAGATCGTAACGGATACGGAAAGCTATGTTTCTGGCCTGAGAGCCGCGCTGCGCCAGGCTCCGGACGTGATCCTTCTAGGAGAGATGAGAGATTTCGAAACGATCCGGACAGCGATGACTGCGGCGGAGACGGGCCATCTTGTCATTTCCACCCTGCATACCGTGGGGGCGGCCAATACGGTAGACAGGATCATTGATGCATTCCCGCCAAATCAGCAGCAGCAGATCCGTACGCAGATCGCCATGGTGCTTCAGGCGGTGATCTCCCAGCAGCTGATCCCCACTGTGGACGGCAGCCTCTACCCGGCATTTGAGATCATGTTTTTAAACAATGCCCTGCGCAATATGATCCGTGAGTCCAAGATCCATCAGATCGACGGGGTGATCGCGGCTTCCCAGGCAGAGGGGATGATCTCCATGGACAATAGCCTGATCGATCTGTATCGAAAAGGGATCATCAGCCGGGAAAATGCTGTCGCTTACAGCGCAAACAGCGAGCTGATGGAGAAGAAGCTGGCCCGGCAGTAAATATTTAGGCGCTGTCTGCGGAGTTGCTCTTTGCAGCAAACACGGCGATCGGAGCAGCTTTTTCTCAATGTTTATAAAATATAAAGATCGCGACGAAAATGAATCCCCATGTCTGCGGGGAAATGATTCGGCAGGATCTGTGCAGTTTTGCGAGCATAGCGCAGGCCGAAGCTCTTCTGTTCGAGTCCAGAGGACGAGTTTAAGAGCTCCGGCCTGTGATAGGCGGCGCAGCAAAAGCTGCACGGATCGCCGTGTTTCCCCGCAGACATGGGGATTCCTCTGTATAAGACCGAAAAAAGCGCACAGAATATCATATCGGCACAGTGCAAAAAGATGCAGAAAAGAGGGTCGTTTATGAGAATAGGAAAGAGAAAAGTTGCGCTTGTAGGTACTGGAATGGTTGGGATGAGCTATGCCTACGCCATGCTGAACCAGAATGTATGCGATGAGATGGTCCTGATCGATCTGAATAAAAAGAGAGCGGAAGGGGAAGCCATGGACTTAAATCATGGGCTGGCCTTTTCCGGCTCCAACATGAATATCTATTCCGGCGAATACGAGGACTGCCGGGATGCGGATATCGTGGCGATCTGCGCGGGAGTGGCTCAAAAACCGGGAGAAACAAGGATGGATCTTCTGAAACGGAACGCAGCCGTATTTCGGTCGATCATACAGCCAGTGACGGAATCCGGCTTTAACGGGATCTTCCTGGTAGCTACCAATCCGGTGGACATTATGGCCAGGATCACCTGCGACCTGTCAGGATTTAATTCCAGGAGGGTGATCGGCACAGGAACGACTCTGGACACAGCGCGCCTCAGGTATCTGCTGGGCGAATATCTTCAGGCGGATCCGAGAAATGTTCACGCCTACGTGATGGGAGAGCATGGAGACAGCGAATTTGTACCCTGGAGCCAGGCGATGTTCGCGACCAGCCCGATCCTGGAACTCTGCGAACAGGGAGACGGGGAAATATGCAGCCAGAAGCTGGACGAGATCGCCGAAGAGGTGCGGGGAGCGGCTTACAAGATCGTGGAGGCAAAAAACGCTACGTACTACGGGATCGGTATGGCAATGACAAGGATCACCAAGGCCATTCTTGGAGATGAGCACAGCGTCCTGACTGTATCAGCCGGCCTGAGAGGAGAATACGGCCAGAGGGACGTATTTGCCGGCGTGCCCAGCATCATCAATCAGGACGGAGTGCAGCGGGTGCTGACCCTTTCCCTTTCTGAAGAAGAGCAGAAAAGATTTGCAGAATCCTGCCAGCTTTTGCGGGAAAACTACAAAGGGATCCTGGACGACAATTCCTGAAGCAGCGAACGGCTGCCGTCTTCAGTTATCAGAGCCTGAAGCGGCCGGCCGGCCCAGGGATCGCCGATAAGATAGGCCGTATAGCTTTTCCCGGCTTTTATGGAAACCTGAAAGTCCAGGACAGGAGCGATCCACAGACAGGAAGAGAAACTGCTTTTTAAAGAGATCGCAGGGATCTCCCTGTAAGTATCAGAGCAGGTGAGAGAAGATACCTGAAAAGACCAGTCTCCTTCCTCCGCCTGCTTATAAGGGGTGACCGCAGTATAAGGGATATCACGGAATACAGGTTCTCCTGTTTTTAAAAGCAGGTCGAATACAGACCCGGAAAAAGACATATTTGCAGTCCTGAGACAGCCGTATCCGGAAGAAGGGTTCCGGCAGGCGGTATCAGAAACAGGGATCAGGTCGATACCGGAAGCTTCCGAATCTGCGATGACTACAGTAGCCTGTTCTCCGCCCCTGAAAGGCAATACTTTTTCCAGGAGAAGGATCCTGGGGCCGGACGTATAGTAGATGGAGATCTGATGGAAGCCGTCTGAGATGGGAAAATATTCTCCTATGGTCCCAAAGGAAGCGTTGTTTCCATAGATCATCCCATCGATGGAAACAGTGAGCGGATGCGGTGCAGATGCGGCCATGAGAAAGCGGACTTCCCCAAAAGAAATATCCATTGGATCAGAAGCCGACGGAAGTTTTTCCTCTTCTAAAATGATCCCGGATTCTTCCGGAGCCTGAGGGAGAGGAGCGGTATCCTGTTTCATATCTGGAAGAGCAGACCCGCAGGCAGAAACATATTCAGCGATCCTGCAGCCTGAAGAGTCAGGAACGGCTGCAGCAGAAGGAGTGTCAGACATAAGAAACCTCAGTTGCCTTTTATTGTACTTTATGATGGGAGAAAGAAAAAGTTTCATGCCTGCCGGGATCTGGAAAAATATTTGGATCCGCGCGGCGGGCCGCCGGTGCGTTTGGCTGGATCAGTGTATAACAAAAAAGCAGCGGACATCCGCTGCTCTTTTCATGTGATAGAAAAGCTGGTAACGGGAATCGGACCCGTGACCTCCGCACTACCAATGCGACGCTCTACCGACTGAGCCATACCAGCAACTTGTTTTGCCTGCGCTACACAAGCCTTGGATATATTATCACGAAACCCCTGGTTTGTCAACTGCTTCAGGAACTTTTTCCTGAAGAATTACGTGTATTAAGGCGGCGCCAAGGCATACGCAGAAAAGATACACGATATTTCCCGGAATTATACCGATATATAGGGCAATACTGTGGAAAACCACCTGAAGAGACGGATAGTATGGGGAAATATAGAACATATCCGCGTTTTCTTCCGGGCCGGTCCATACGTTGACGGCAGTGGCGATCAGGATACAGACAAAAAATAGGGGGAGAGTCCGGGCGAATCCGGAAAAACCCGCCTGGCTGAGCCTGGAACGCCAGCAGTAGATCCCAAGAAAGATCAGGATAAAATGCCATAAAAATCCGTGGAGCGTAAGAGTCCAGTAAGGGTGCATAAGCCCTGCCGGCGCTGCCAGAGCCATGATCCCGCCTAAAAGGCCGAAATCCTGGATAAATGTTCCCAGGACCGTCTGAAGTTTCGGTGAAACAAACGGATAGGCCAGGCACAGATACATGGGCACGCTGCATAGCTGGAAGGGAAAATACCACCAGTCATAAGAGCGGCCGTTTACCACAAAATACAGGAAGCCCTGTTTATAAGCTTCTGTCAGGGCGAGAAAAAGACCGCAGGCAAAAAGTATCCGCCAGGGGCGAAAAGAGGCGCTGCGGGAAGAGAAAAAAAGGGCGGCTAAAAAAGCAGCAGCCGCGCCGGAAAGAGCAAGTATAAGATGAAAGCAGGAATATGGCGCGGGCGGCACCATGGGCCACGCTGTAAAAAAGAAAAATCGTTCCATAGATCACATACCTCCACGCAAAAAGAAGTATACGTCTTTGACGGTAAAATTTCAATGCCGTTTTTTCTGTTCTATCTGTTTCTCCTTGGCAGTTATTATGGGAAATTCATATTGATTTTATGACAAAAAAGAAAGGATCGAAAAAAGATCCTGTAAAAAGGGAGGAGCCGGCTTCCTCTGTAAGAAAGCCGGCAATTATGAAAAAAATTTAATCTGATAGTGTGTTTGGCTAGCATTGGTATTTGCCTTGCTGCTGATTAAAGTATAGGAAATAAATGTGAATAAATTACAGTACAGATGTAAAAAGATTGTAAATATAAAAAGATAAATGTGAATAAAAAATGAACGGAGCCAGACCTTCTTTTAAAGATCGGGCTCCGTTTTCCAGACGGCTGTTTACTCTCCGTAATGGTAGGAGTCAAGCAGCTGGTTTTTCATATGCCACAGCTTGTGGGACAGATCTACATGGACCTCGTGAGGGTTGATCAGACGGCGGGACTCGTCCCATAAGGTGTTCAGCTCGTCCTTGCAGTAAGCCTGGATGTCCATGACCTTCGGAGAATGATAGATACATTTTCCTTCTTTGAAAACCGGGACCATCATCTCGCGGAGCGTATAGCTGTTGGGAGCCAGATGGGTCTTTTTCCACGTTTCCACAGGATCGAAAAGCAGAAGAGAATTTTTGGCATCATAACGCTCTTCCGTAAGGCAGATCAGATCGGCGATGATCTTTCCAGTATCCTTCTGATAAATACGGTAGATCGTTTTATTTCCAGGATTGGTGATCTTTTCCGCATTTTCCGAAAGCTTGATCTTCGGGATGAACTCGCCGCTGTCTTTGTCCTTTACAGCAGCCAGCTTGTATACGCCGCCAAAGGACGGACAGTCTTTAGAGGTGATCATATTCGTACCTACGCCCCAGGAATTGATGGCCGCTCCCTGCATCTTCAGGCTGTCGATCAGATATTCGTCCAGGTCGTTGGAAGCGGAGATGACCGCGTCGGAAAAACCGGCGGCATCCAGCATCTTCTTCGCTTCTTTCGACAGATAAGCCAGATCGCCGCTGTCTAAGCGGATGCCGTAGAAGGTCAGAGGAATGCCGGCTTCTCTCATCTCCGTGAAAACTTTTATGGCGTTTGGAACGCCGGATTTTAAGGTGTCGTAGGTATCCACCAGGAGGACGCAGGCGGACGGATAGAGCTTTGCATAAGCGCGGAACGCCGTCAGCTCGTCAGGAAAGCTCATGATCCAGCTGTGAGCGTGGGTGCCCTTGACCGGAACGTCAAACATCTGGCCGGCCAGCACATTGGAGGTACCGATGCAGCCTGCGATCATAGCGGCCCTTGCGCCGTAGATCCCGGCGTCAGGCCCCTGGGCCCGGCGGAGTCCAAATTCCATGATACCGTCTCCCTGAGCCGCGTAAACGACCCTGGCAGTCTTAGTAGCGATCAGGCTCTGATGGTTGATGATATTTAAGATCGCCGTCTCCACAAGCTGCGCTTCCATGATAGGAGCCACTACCTTTATAAGAGGCTCTCTGGGGAAAACGACGCTTCCTTCCGGGATCGCGTAGATATCTCCGGAAAATCTGAAACTGGACAGGTAATCCAGAAAGTCCTCGTCGAACATTCCTGTAGAACGGAGATAATCGATATCTTCTTTATCAAAATGGAGATTTTCTATGTATTCGATCACCTGCTCTAAGCCGGCGCAGATAGCGTAGCCGTTGCCGCAGGGATTTACGCGGTAAAATGCGTCGAAAATAACAGTTTCATTGGCCTGCTGCTCTCTAAAATAGCCCTGCATCATGGTCAGTTCATAAAAATCAGTAAGTAAGGTCAGATTACGTTGGCTCATGGTAATTTCTCCTTTTTTCGCCGCGCCGGCGGGGCGCGGATATAATAGTTGCTATTATAGCATCAATTTGAAAAATAACAATAAGATTGTTAAATATATATCAAGAAAAAATGGAAAATGTTAGAATAATGATAAATATGTTAAAAATAAGTAAGATAACATCCCAGGCTTCTTGTCAGCATATTTTGTGCCGGCAAGAAGATACACAGCTGGACTGATGCGAAAAAACCGCCGGAAAGGCAAGAATTCCTTGACATTTACAGATGGTAAATTTATACTAGAAGGGCTAGATAAGAAAAAGACATTGAAGGAGAGAGTAGGGCTGCATGGAAAGCCGCAGCGAGCCGGGGGCGGTGTGAGCCTGGCGCGAGTAGGGCAGTACTGAAGATCACTCTGGAGTTGCAGGCTGAAAACGGCTTCATGAAACGAAAGACCGAAGTAAGCTTTGCCGGATGTCCCACGTTACAGGGAACTCATATGATCGTATGCAGTAACGGGTGGTGAAAACGGAGTTTTATCAGGGAGCTTCGTCCTTTTACGGGGCGGGCTTCCTTTTTTATAGGAAATTGTAACAGTTCAGGCCTGTTGCAGGAAATTCCAGAGGCACACTGACGCTGCAGTCAAGTAAGGAGGAAAGACATGTACGACAAAGTCTCTACAAATCTTAACTTTGTAGACAGGGAAAAGAAGATTGAAAAGTTCTGGAAAGATGAGGATATTTTCAAAAAGAGCATCGACCACCGGGCAAAAGGCGAGACATATATGTTTTACGACGGTCCGCCTACAGCCAATGGAAAACCTCACATCGGCCACGTGCTCACGCGCGTGATCAAGGATATGATCCCAAGATACCGTACGATGAAGGGGTACAAGGTGCCGAGAAAGGCAGGATGGGATACCCATGGCCTTCCGGTAGAGCTGGAAGTGGAGAAGAAACTTGGCCTGGATGGAAAGGAGCAGATCGAGGAATACGGTCTGGAGCCTTTTATCGAGCACTGCAAGGAAAGCGTCTGGAAATATAAGGGAATGTGGGAGGATTTCTCCGCGACCGTAGGTTTCTGGGCGGATATGGACAACCCATATGTCACATACCACAACGACTATATCGAATCCGAGTGGTGGGCGTTAAAAGAGATCTGGAAGAAGGGCCTTTTGTACGAAGGGTTCAAGATCGTGCCTTACTGTCCAAGATGCGGGACGCCTCTGTCTTCCCACGAGGTTGCCCAGGGATATAAGGACGTAAAAGAACGTTCCGCCATTGCCAGATTCAAATGCAAGGGCGAAGACGCCTATATCCTGGCATGGACCACCACGCCGTGGACCCTGCCGTCCAACGTGGCTCTCTGCGTGCATCCGGACGAGACTTACGCAAAGGTCGCCATGAAAGAAGGCGATATGGTCTATTACATGGCGGAAGCTCTTCTTGACACTGTGCTGGGAGAGGGGACCTACGACGTTCTGGAACGCTATAAAGGAAAAGAACTGGAATATAAAGAATATGAACCGCTTTTTGACTGCGCCGTAGAAGTATGCGAAAAACAGCACAAGAAAGCGTTTTATGTAACCTGCGACACTTACGTTACCCTGACAGACGGTACCGGCGTCGTACACATCGCCCCTGCGTTTGGTGAAGACGACTCGAAAGTAGGAAAGAACTACGGACTTCCGTTCGTACAGCTGGTGGACGCCAAGGGTCAGATGACAAAAGAGACTCCGTGGGCAGGGGTGTTCTGCAAAAAAGCAGATCCGATGGTATTAAAAGCCCTGGAGGAAAAGGGACTTCTGTTCTCTGCTCCGGTATTTGAGCACAGCTACCCCCACTGCTGGAGATGCGATACTCCGCTGATCTACTATGCGCGGGAGTCCTGGTTCATCAAGATGACCGCAGTAAAGGACGACCTGATCCGCAACAACAATACTATCAACTGGATCCCGGAAAGCATTGGCAAGGGACGTTTCGGCGACTGGCTGGAGAACGTTCAGGACTGGGGTATCAGCCGTAACCGCTACTGGGGAACTCCGTTAAATATCTGGCAGTGCGAGTGCGGACACCAGCATTCCATTGGAAGTATCCAGGAATTAAAAGAGATGTCTCCCAACTGCCCGGATGACATCGAGCTCCACCGGCCGTATATCGACGCGGTGACTATCACCTGCCCGAAGTGCGGAAAGCAGATGCACCGCGTGCCGGAAGTGATCGACTGCTGGTTCGACTCAGGAGCCATGCCTTTTGCCCAGCATCATTATCCGTTTGAAAATCAGAAGCTGTTTGAAGAGCAGTTCCCGGCTGACTTTATTTCTGAGGCGGTAGACCAGACGAGAGGATGGTTCTATTCTCTGCTGGCTATCTCTACTCTGATTTTCAACAAAGCGCCATATAAGAACGTTATTGTTCTGGGCCATGTACAGGATGAGAACGGACAGAAGATGAGCAAGTCCAAGGGCAACGCGGTAGATCCGTTTGAGGCTCTGGAGACGTACGGCGCGGACGCGATCCGCTGGTATTTCTATACCAACAGCGCGCCGTGGCTGCCAAACCGTTTCCATGGAAAGGCCGTGATCGAGGGCCAGAGAAAGTTCATGGGAACCCTGTGGAATACCTATGCATTTTTCGTGCTGTATGCGAATATCGATAATTTTGATGCCACAAAGTATACCCTGGAATACGATAAGCTTCCGGTTATGGACAAATGGCTGCTGTCCAAGCTGAATTCTACCGTAAAAGCAGTAGACACGAACCTGGAAAATTACAGGATCCCGGAAGCGGCAAGAGCGCTCCAGGATTTTGTGGACGACATGAGCAACTGGTACGTAAGAAGAAGCCGCGAGCGTTTCTGGGCAAAAGGCATGGAGCAGGATAAGATCAACGCTTACATGACCCTTTATACCGCTCTGGTGACTATCTGCAAGGCGGCGGCTCCTATGATCCCGTTCATGACTGAGGATATCTACCAGAATCTGGTGAGAAATATCGACAAGACGGCTCCGGAGAGCATTCACCTGTGCGATTTCCCGGCTGTACACGAGGAGATGATCGATCAGGAGCTGGAAGATAAGATGGACGAAGTCCTGAAGATCGTAGTAATGGGCCGCGCGGCCAGAAACGCGGCGAACATCAAGAACCGCCAGCCCATCGGAAAGATGTTTGTAAAGGCTCCGTCCGCCCTTCCGGAATTCTATCAGGAGATCATCGAGGACGAACTGAACGTAAAATCTGTAGAATTTACAGACGATGTGAGAGCGTTTACCACCTACACCTTTAAACCGCAGTTAAAGACGGTAGGTCCGAAGTACGGCAGACAGCTTGGCAATATCAAGAAAGCCCTTTCAGAGGTAGACGGCAACGAGGCCATGGATACTCTGAACGAGAAAGGCGCGCTTACCTTTGATTTTGACGGTACAAAGGTAGAGCTGACGAAAGATGACCTGCTCATCGACATGGCCCAGACCGAAGGGTATGTATCGGAAGGCGACAATACGGTGACCGTTGTTCTGGATACAAATCTTACCCCGGAACTGATCGAGGAAGGCTTTGTCCGTGAGATCATCAGCAAGATCCAGACTATGCGCAAGGAAGCAGACTTTGAAGTGACAGACCATATTAGCGTATACCAGGATAAGAACGACAAGATCGCAGAGATCCTGAAAGCCCATGAGGACGACATCAAAGAAGAAGTCCTGGCCGACCAGATCATCCTGGGCCAGATGGGCGGATTTACAAAAGAATGGAATATCAACGGCGAAGATGTAACTCTGGGCGTTGAAAAAACAGCCGGCAAATAGGAGGAAAAGATGAATAATCAGGGATTTGACAAGGAAACATTTAAAAAGAGCGTGATCGACAACACGAAAAACTTATTCCGCAAGACCATAGACGAGGCGACGCCCGCGCAGGTATTCCAGGCAGTGGCGTTTGCCGTAAAGGACGTTATCATTGACGAGTGGATCGCCACTCACAAGGAGTACGAGAAAGAGGACGTAAAGACCGTTTACTACCTTTCTATGGAGTTTTTAATGGGAAGGGCGCTGGGCAACGATATCATCAGCCTTTGCGCGCGCAAGGAAGTCAAGGAAGTCCTGGATGAGCTGGGATTTGATTTAAACGTGATCGAAGACCAGGAGCCGGATCCGGCTCTTGGAAACGGAGGTCTTGGACGATTAGCCGCATGTTTCCTGGATTCTCTGTCTACTTTAGGATATCCGGCGTATGGCTGCGGCATCCGTTACCGTTACGGTATGTTTAAGCAGAAGATCGAGAACGGCTATCAGATCGAGGTTCCGGACAACTGGTTAAAGGACGGGAACCCGTTTGAGGTACGCCGCGCGGAATACGCCACAGAGGTAAAATTCGGCGGTTACGTAGAGAGCGAATGGGACGGACAGAGGACCCATTTCGTACAGAAGGGATATCAGTCCGTTCTGGCGGTTCCTTACGATATGCCGATCGTCGGCTATGCCAATAACGTAGTAAACACGCTGCGTATCTGGGATGCTCAGCCGATCAACACCTTCAGCCTGGAGGCCTTTGACAAGGGAGATTACCAGAAAGCGGTGGAGCAGGAGAACCTGGCAAAGAACCTGGTAGAAGTCCTTTATCCTAACGACAACCACTATGCAGGCAAGGAACTCCGTTTAAAACAGCAGTATTTCTTCATTTCCGCCAGCGTGCAGAGGGCAGTGAAAAAATATCTGGAAAAACACGACGATATCCATAAATTCTATGAAAAAGTCGTATTCCAGTTAAACGATACCCATCCGACAGTAGCGATCGCCGAGCTTATGAGGATCCTTCTGGACGAGCAGGGACTTACCTGGGACGAGGCGTGGGAAGTAACCACAAAGACCTGCGCTTATACAAATCATACGATCATGGCGGAAGCTCTGGAAAAATGGCCGATCGAGCTGTTTTCAAGGCTCCTTCCAAGGATCTATCAGATCGTTGAGGAGATCAACCGCCGCTTCTTAAACGAAGTACAGGCCAAATATCCGGGCAACATGGAAAAGATCAAGAAGATGGCTATCATCTACGACGGCCAGGTAAAGATGGCTCATATGGCTATCGTAGCCAGCTTCTCTGTAAACGGCGTTGCAAGGCTCCATACGGAGATCTTAAAGCATCAGGAATTAAAAGATTTCTACGAGATGATGCCGGAGAAGTTCAACAACAAGACAAACGGCATTACCCAGAGGCGTTTCCTGCTCCACGGCAACCCGCTCCTTGCAGACTGGGTAACCGACAAGATCGGCGACGACTGGATCACCAACCTGCCTCATATTGAGAAACTGGCGATCTATGCGGACGATCCTAAGGCTCAGCAGGAATTTATGAACATCAAATACCAGAACAAGGTGCGTCTGGCAAAATACATCAAGGAACACAACGGCATCGACGTAGATCCCCGTTCCATCTTCGACGTACAGGTAAAGAGGCTCCACGAGTATAAGCGTCAGCTTCTGAACATTCTTCACGTAATGTACCTGTACAATCAGCTGAAGGACAATCCAAACATGGATATTGTTCCGAGGACCTTTATCTTCGGCGCAAAGGCAGCCGCAGGCTACCGCATCGCCAAGAAGACCATCAAGCTGATCAACTCCGTTGCAGATGTGATCAACAACGATAAGAGCATCAACAACAAGATCAAGGTTGTATTTATCGAGGATTACCGCGTATCCAACGCAGAGATCATCTTCGCTGCAGCTGATGTGAGCGAGCAGATCTCCACAGCCAGCAAGGAGGCTTCCGGCACCAGCAACATGAAGTTCATGCTGAACGGCGCTCTGACCTTAGGCACTATGGACGGCGCAAACGTAGAGATCGTAGAAGAAGTGGGCAAGGAGAACGCCTTCATCTTCGGTATGTCTTCCGACGAAGTTATCTCCCACGAGCAGAAGAGAGATTATGATCCTATGGTCATCTTCAATACAGACCAGGATATCCGCCGCGTGCTCATGCAGCTGATCAACGGTTACTATTCACCGGAAGATTCCGAGCTGTTCCGCGATATCTACAATTCCCTTCTGAACACGAAGAACAGCGACAGGGCCGATACATACTTTATCCTGAAGGATTTCCGCTCCTATGCGGAAGCTCACGAGAAGATCGACAAGGCTTACCGCAACGAGTCCTGGTGGGCAAAGGCTGCGATCCTGAATACTTCTCACGCAGGCAAGTTTACATCCGACAGAACGATCGAAGAATATGTAAAAGATATCTGGCATCTGGAAAAAGTAAAAGTAGAACTTCCAAAAGCATAAGGAATGTCTGAATAAATGGGATGAAGATCCCCTCCGTTTCATATAATGGTAACAGCAGTTACTGTTTGTGAAGGGAGGGGATCTTGCTGTTTACGGCGTATCCGGCAAGAAAAGGATGATAAAAAAGATCGTGATGAGCCTGTTTTTGGCGCTCTTATTTCCCACAGTGGCCACATTGGCCTGGACAGGCAGCGTAGGAGGAAAAGAAAGACAGGAAAGCAGCGGAGAAACAAAAAGGATCGTACTGGACGGAGGAACACAGTTATCCTCCGTCAGCGTGGAAGAATATCTGTGGGGGATCGTTGCAGAACAGATCCCGGCGGATTATGGAAAAGAGGCTCTGAAAGCACAGGCCATGGTCGCCAGGACCTATATTTACGGGATCATGGACGGTGCGGACGAGATCCCGGAGTCGTCCCTGGATCTGGACTATCCCAGTGAAAAAAGTCTGGAAGAACAGTGGGGAAAGGAGAACGCGGCAGAATATTTTCAAAATATAAAAACTGCGGTAGAGGAAACGGAAGGCCAGGTGATCGTATACGACGGAAAGCTGATCACGCCTCTTTTCCACCGGGCCAGCACAGGAAGAACAAGGGACAAAAGCGGGGAACTTCCCTACATAAAAAGCGTAGAAAGCCCTCAGGATGTAGAAGCGGACGGATTTCTCCAGATGGTCGTCTTTTCGCCGGCGGAATTTGCCGCAAGGATACGCGAGATCCCGGACGGAGGAGAGATAGGAGAAGAAAATCTGTTTGCCCAGATCCAGACAGTTTCCGTGGACGGGCAGGGGTATGTGGAAGAGATCCAGATCGGAACAGCAAGCTATTCCGGGGAAGAGGTGGAATACGCTCTGGGACTGGCTTCCCCTGCTTTTACCCTGGAGGATTACGGAGGAAACGTAAGGGCTGTGGTAAAGGGGATCGGGCACGGCTGCGGACTGAGCCAGTACGGAGCCAGAAAACGGGCGGAGGAAGGATGGACGGCAGAGGAGATCATAGAGTATTTCTATCCGGGAGCAGAGGTCGCGGACGGAGAGGAGTAAGGACCGCCGAAGGTATTCGCGATCCGGGCTTTGCCCTACTTGCCACAGTAAAAAATTTCCGGTCATGTATAAGTCACGCGGTTTCGGACAGAATATAACCGAGGTGATAAACGTGAAAGAGAAAATGAACCAGCTGATGAAGGACAAATTATTCCTCGTCATGCTCGTATTGGGCCTGCTGACTATTGTTGCCGCAGCAGGAGCTGTTACTATCCGAAGAGGGAATGGGCTGCAGGATGGGAATCCTTACTACCAGGCGGAAGATAACGGACAGCTGATCGCAGAAGATCAGAAGCCTGAGCTTCCTATAGCCGGAAGCTCGGAAGCAGACGCAAAAGAGAACGCCCCGAAAACCGCGGAAAATGAGATTTCCCAGAAAGAGATGGGGAAACAGGTACATGAAGAAAAAGGGGAAGATGGCGCAGAGGAGGCAGTCAGGCCCGCAGGAGCGGGAAACGACGCGGCAGAGGCTCTTGTCCTTAATTTTACAGACGCTTCCAGGCTGGGCTGGCCGGTACAGGGAAATGTGCTTTTAGGCTACAGTATGGATTCTACCATCTACTTCCCCACGCTGGACCAGTATAAATGCAATCCTGGAATGGTGATCCAGAGCGAAGTGAGCGCTCCGGTCTGCACCCCGGCGGACAGCAGGGTCGTGGAGATCGGCTCCAATGAGGAGATCGGCAATTATGTGGTCCTGGATCTGGGAAACGAATATCTGGCCACATGCGGCCAGCTGAAAGAGATCCCGGTGGTGGAAAACGAGTATCTGGAACAGGGACAGCTTCTGGGATACGTGGCGGAACCGACAAAATACTATTCCATCGAAGGGACTAACGTATATTTCCAGCTTTCAAAGGAAAGCAAGCCCCTGGATCCGCTGGATTATCTGGAGTAGACCTGCGGCCGCAAAGCCTGGCGCCCCATGGGAGGACAGCGGCAAAAACATGCTTTTAAACCGGCTTACGGCCTGCTTTGCCTGCTGCTCCTATGCCTTCCGAAACAATTAGGAAAAAGTTATAAAAATATAAGAATTCATTCATAAGACTTTCATAACTATCTAGTATAATAACAATCAACATATGACAGATTGTTCGTGTACGATTTACAGGAGGGTTTCAATGAATATCTTATTTTTTCTTACTCCCAAAAGTGAGGTAGCGTTCATCTATGAAGATGAATCGCTCAGGCAGGCGTTAGACAAGATGGAATATCACAAATACTCATCCGTACCGGTGATCAACCGTTACGGACGATACATAGGGACGATCACAGAGGGGGATATGCTTTGGGGCATAAAGAATAAGTTCCAGCTGAATTTAAAGGAGGCGGAGACGGTT
>DWZA01000038.1 GCA_019118365.1 Candidatus Lachnoclostridium stercoravium
AAGTTCCAGGGCCTTCTTACATCGGATATTGGGCTCTTGGGATACCTAAGAACAGCAAGAACCCAGAGATTGCATGGGAATATATAAAAAATTTTGTAGAAGCGGAAAATCAGGCGATCTATGCAAAAATATCGGGAGAGGTACCGATTCGGAAATCGGCTATGGAAGATGAATTTTTTGAAACAGACGAAAATGGGCAAAGGATCAAATGGTTTGTAGACTATGTTTCAGAAAATGGAACCATTGGAGTGGCGCCTGTGGATTTCAGTAATCTCAGTGAGATCCTTTCGCTGGCGGTTCAGCAGATCATTACAGATGAAAACAGCGATGTAGAAGCTATCGTAAAACAAGCATGCGAAGAATATAATAAGGACAAATAATAAACTCCCCTTGAGAACCAGGGCACGAAAGCCCGTTCAACGGTCCTCAAGGGGAGTTTATATTACCTCCTTTTCCTCTTCCGGAACGCATCCGGCCGCATGGACGTATCCTCCGGCAGCACCCGTTTGGTGGTGGCAGGAACCGCATCCTCATAGCAGGAGAAGATGGAGGCAACTTCGTCTGGCTCCGGCTTTGGAGTGATCAGGGATACCAGAGGAACCAGCACAAGGCCCACCGCCATAGCCAGGGCTCCGGCGTTTATAGAGGACTGTATAAAATTCAGGAACATATTGGACACTGTGATACCGATGCCTGAGGCAAAACTGGCCCATACAGCGGCTCTTGTAACACGTTTCCAGTACAGCCCGTAAAGGAACGGAGCCAGGAAAGCGCCGGCAAGAGCGCCCCAGGAGATCCCCATGAGCTGAGCGATAAAATCTGGAGGATCCAGGGCCAATATCACGCTGATGACAATGAAAAAGACGATCAGGACCTGCATGAGCAGCAGCTGAGTCTTGTCCTTCATATCACGGATCAGGGTTCCCTTGATGAAATCCAGAGTCAGCGTAGAGCTGGAAGTCAATACCAGGGAAGAGAGGGTAGACATGGAGGCGGAAAGCACCAGCATGACAACGACGCCGATCAGGATATCGGGAAGCCCGGACAGCATAGTAGGCACGATGGAGTCATAAGCTACCGCGCCCTGGGCCGTATAGATCTTCGGGCTGTCGTACAGCCGGCCAAAGCCGCCCAGAAAATAGCTTCCCCCGGAGATAACAATGGCAAATATCGTAGAGATCACCGTACCGGTAGCGATGGCCTTCTCACTCCGTATGGTGTAGAATTTGTGGATCATCTGAGGAAGGCCCCAGGTACCAAGGGAGGTGAGGATGACCACGCCCAGAAGGTTCATGGGATCAGGTCCGAAGAAGGAAGCATAGGCGCCAGGCTGTCCCGCAGTCAGAGGAACCTCGCTGGGTATCTGGGCCAGCGTTCCTACGGCCTCCACAAATCCCCCCTGCTGGTGGAGTACGCTTAAGATAACGGCCACGATCCCGATGAGCATAACGATGCCTTGGATAAAATCATTGATAGCCGTAGCCATATATCCGCCCAGGATCACATAGACCGCCGTAAGCAGGGCCATGGCGATCACGCAGACCTGATAAGGCACGTGGAAAGCCATTTCAAACAGCCTGGAAAGGCCGTTGTATACGGAGGCCGTGTAAGGGATCAGAAATATAAAGATGATGATGGACGCGGCGATCTTGAGAGAACCGCTGCCAAAGCGGCTTCCAAAAAATTCCGGCATAGTAGCGGAGCCAAGGTGCTTGGTCATGACCCTGGTACGCCGTCCCAGGATCACCCAGGCTAAAAGGCTTCCGATCAGGGCGTTGCCAAGGCCGATCCAGGTAGAGGCCAGGCCGTATTTCCAGCCGAACTGACCGGCATACCCGATGAACACGACTGCGGAAAAATAAGAAGTGCCGTAGGCAAAAGCCGTGAGCCAGGGTCCCACGCCCCGTCCTCCAAGGACGAAATCGTTGACCGTAGTAGCATGGCGGCGGGCGGAAATGCCCACACCGATCATGACGGCGAAAAAGATCACAAGCATAAGTAATTTGACAAACATAAGAACCTCCTGAATAGTCGCTTTATCAATTAAAACTGCTGAAGTTTAATGTATCAAAGTATAAGCAAAATGTCAAACAGATTTTTGCACTTCTTACAAAAACCTTAAAAAAAACTTGATATTTCCCCATAAATGTACTACTATTAATATACAAGTGGTGGAAAGTGGAGTGAAGTGGGATAAAATGGGTGCAAAGTGGCGCGCTCATCACAGCAGGTGACAGATCATGTTCATGGGTGAGTACAATCATACGGTAGACGCAAAGGGACGTCTCATAGTCCCTTCGAAATTCAGAGAACAGCTAGGAGAAGAGTTCGTTGTGACCAAAGGACTGGACGGCTGTTTATTTGTGTATGATAATTCCGAATGGAAAGCCCTTGAAGAAAAGCTTCACGCACTCCCGCTCACCAATGCCAACGCGAGAAAGTTCTCCAGGTTCTTCCTGGCAGGCGCTACTGCCTGTGAGGTGGACAAGCAGGGAAGGATCCTCCTGCCCGCTGTCCTCAGGGAGTTTGCAGGGATCGAAAAAGAAGCTGTCTTAGTAGGCGTAGGCAGCAGAATCGAGATCTGGAGCAGGGATTCCTGGAGCAAGATGAATACTTATGACGATATGGAAGAGATCGCAGAAAATATGGAAGGTTTGGGAATATAAATGTTTGAGCACAAGTCAGTACTTCTGGAGGAGACAATCGAAAGCCTGAACATAAAGCCGGACGGGATCTATGTAGACGGCACTCTGGGAGGCGGCGGCCACGCATTCCATGTATGCGAGAGACTGGGAGAGAACGGAAGGCTGATCGGCATCGATCAGGACGAAGCGGCGATCGAAGCCGCCGGAAAACGTCTTTCCCCATTTAAAGATAAAGTGACGATCGTAAGGAGCAATTACGAGAATATCCGGAGCGTCCTTGAAGGGCTGGGGATCGAAAAGGTAGATGGTATCTGCCTGGATCTGGGAGTTTCCTCCTATCAGCTGGACACGCCGGAGCGGGGATTTACCTACAGAGAAGACGTACCGTTAGATATGAGGATGGATCAGAGGCAGGAAAAGACGGCGGCCGACATTGTCAATACCTACAGCGAGTCGGAGCTGTACCGCATGATCCGCGACTACGGAGAAGATAAATTCGCGAAGAATATCGCAAAACACATTGTACGGGCAAGGGAAGCAAAGCCGATCGAGACGACAGGAGAACTGACGGAGATCATCAAAGCTGCGATCCCTATGAAGATGAGAGTGACTGGAGGCCATCCGGCCAAACAGACCTTCCAGGCGATCCGCATTGAGCTGAACCGGGAGCTGGAAGTCTTAAACCAGTCCATTGACACCATGATCGAACTGTTAAAACCAGGAGGAAGGCTCTGTATTATCACGTTCCATTCCCTGGAAGACAGGATCGTAAAGACAAAATTCCGGAATAACGAAAATCCATGTATCTGTCCGCCGGACTTCCCGGTATGCGTATGCGGGAGAACGAGCAGGGGCAGGGTGGTCACGAGAAAACCGATCGTCCCCACAGAAGAGGAGATCGAGGAAAACAGCAGGGCAAAAAGCTCAAAACTAAGGGTGTTTGAGCGGTCGTGACCCTGCAGGTTCAGGGAGGTAAAGGATGGCTGCAGGAAGAAAGGCAAACATGAGGGAACGCTACGTAGTAGATGGAAATACAGTACGCAAAGAAGCCTGGGAACAACCGGCCGGAAGGCAGGAAAGAAGACAGGATCCCAGACGCCGTATGCAGCTGAGACGCCGCCAGGAGAGAGCGCTGTACATGGATCTGCCCTATGTGGTAGTCCTGACGATCGCGGCGATCTGCGCTCTTGGCATCTGCGTGAATTATCTCCATATGCAGTCAGCCATGACAAAACAGATGGATGGCATTGAGACTCTGGAGCAGAAAGTGGAAACCCTGAAGGCGGAAAATGACGCCCTGGAGACGAGGATCAACACATCGGTAGATCTGGATTATGTCTATAAAGTCGCCACAGAGGAACTGGGAATGGTCTATGCAGGAAAAGACCAGGTGGTTTTATATGACAATACAGAAAGCGAGTATATAAGACAGAATGAAGACATCCCGAAACAGTGATCCGAGACGGAAAAAGGGGGACAAGAAGCTGTTTACACAGCATATGCAGGAAAAGCTGGCGGTTACCGTCCTGGTAATTACGCTGGCTTTGTTTGCATTAGTCATGGTCCTCTATGATATCGTAAAAAATAACAGTGAAGATTATAATAAGATCGTTTTAAGCCAGCACTCCTCTTACGACAGCCGGACCCTGCCCTATCAGAGGGGCAATATCGTGGACCGAAACGGCACCTATCTGGCCACCAGCACCAAGGTCTACAACCTGATCATCGATGCGCGGATGATCATGACCGGGCAGGATGAGGAGACAGGTACTAATAAATATCTGAACGCTACGGTCACGGCTCTGGCCACGGCTTTTGGATACGACCAGTCGGAACTGCGGGAGCTGATCCGAAGCAACCCGGACAGCCCTTATATCCGCTATGCCAGGGAGATCACCAACGACCAGAAAGAAGCGTTCGAGAAGCTGGTATCCGACACAAATAAAGCGAACGAAGACAACAAGATCCCGGACCGGGTCAAGGGGATCTGGTTTGAGGAAGAATATAAGAGATATTATCCCTACAACGACCTGGCCTGCAGCGTGATCGGCTTTTCCTCTGCCGACGGCACTACGGGGACCGGAGGGATCGAGCAGTCCTACAACAGTATCCTTACAGGGACTAACGGCCGGGAATACGGTTATCTGAACGACGAATCCAACTTAGAAAGCGTGATCAAGCCGGCGGTAAACGGCAATACTATCGTTTCCACCATTGACGTGAACATCCAGGGGATCGTGGAAAAATACATCGACCAGTGGATGACAGAGACAGGGAGCAACAATATCGGCGTAGTGGTGATGGACCCGGATAACGGCGAGATCCTGGCTATGGCTTCAGACAGGACTTACGATCTGAACAATCCCCGCGACTTAAGCGTGCGCTATACAGAAGAAGAGATCGCGGCTATGACAGAGGAAGAGCAGACGGAAGCGTGGTACGGATTGTGGAGGAATTTCTGCGTCAGCGATACTTTTGAACCAGGCTCTCCGTCCAAGATCTTTACAATTGCGGCGGCTATGGAGGAAGGCGTGATCTCCGGCCGGGAATCCTATGTCTGCGACGGCGTTCAGGCTGTAGGGGGCCACGACATCCACTGCGTGAACCGTTACGGTCACGGCCCTCTGACTGTGGCGGAATCCCTTATGGTCTCCTGCAACGACGTGCTCATGCAGATCGCGGCGCAGGAGGGAAAAAACGTTTTTTACAAATATTATGACATGTTCGGCTTTGGCCAGAAGACTGGCATCGACCTTCCGGGAGAAGCGGACACCAGCTCCTTAGGATTTACGGCAGAATCCGCCGGCCCGGCAGACCTTGCAACCAACGCTTTCGGCCAGAACTATAACTGCACCATGGTGCAGATGGCGGCGGCTTACTGCTCCGTCTTAAACGGCGGCTCCTATTATGAGCCTCATGTGGTGAAACAGATCCTGAACGAAAACGGTTCCGTAGTAAAAAAGGTCGAACCAGTGCTTGTGCGGGAAACAGTTTCCCAGAATACAAGTAATTTTATCAAACAGGCCCTGTACGATACAGTAAACGCGGAAAAGGGAACCGGTAAGGCGGCCAAGATCGAAGGATATGAGATCGGCGGCAAGACCGGTACTGCAGAAAAGCTGCCTCGCGGCAACCGCAACTACGTGGTTTCCTTTATCGGCTTCGCCGGACTGGAGAAGCCGGAGGTGCTGGTATACGTGGCCATCGACCAGCCGCATGTGGAAGATCAGCCTCACAGCACTTACGCCAGTCAGGTATTCTGCAATATCATGAAAGAGATCCTGCCTTACCTGAACGTATTCCCGGTTACGGAAGTGGAAAACGAAGAAGCGGCGGATCTTCCGGTAGAGGAAGGGATCATAAGCAATACAGAAGAGTCTTCGGAAGGAGCGGAGGCGGAGACTTCCGAGAGTACGGAAGCCACAGAGCCTCAGACTTACCCGGATGAAGAATACGTCCCCATGTATGAAGAAGGGGACAGCGGCATACCGGCTAACCTGCCGGGGCAGCCGGAAAGCGAAAGCGCCCCGCAGGAAAGCCTTACAGAGGCAGAAACAGCGACCTCTGAAGAAGTTTCATAATATATACCTGGCCACATATATTATAACGATATGGGAACCAGGAGAATGGGATGAATGAAAACCGGACGCATTACAGAGGAAGGACAGTTTTCCTGTGCATGGCGCTTTGCCTGGCTATGGCGGCGCTTATGGGAAGACTGTCCTTCCTTATGATATACAGGGCGGAATATTACAGCGAAAAAGCCCAGGATCTCCATGAAAGGGAGAGGACTATAAAAGCGGCGAGAGGCAGGATCCTGGACGTAAACGGAACAGTCATCGCCGACAACCGCACAGTCTGTACGATCTCGGTGATCCACAATCAGATCCGCGATCCGGATCAGGTGGTACAGGTCCTTTCCGAGAAGCTTAAGATGTCCCAGGAAGAGATCAGAAAAAAAGTGGAAAAATACAGTTCCAGAGAGATCATCCGCACAAACGTGGACAAATCCACAGGAGACGAGATCCGGAACTGCCGGCTGGACGGGGTAAAGGTGGACGAGGATTATAAGCGCTATTATCCTTTCGGCTCCCTGGCTTCCAAGGTGCTTGGCTTTACCGGCGGAGACAACCAGGGGATCATCGGCCTGGAAGTAAAATATGAAAAATATCTGAAAGGGGAAAACGGAAAGATCCTCACCTTAGCGGATGCGGCGGGGATCGAGCTGGAAAATGCGGGAGAAGACCGGATCGAACCGGTTCCGGGGATGGATCTGCGAACCAGCCTGGATGTGAACATCCAGAAATACGCGGAGCAGGCGGCGTATCAGGTCATGGAAAAGAAAGGGGCGAAGCGAGTTTCCATTATTATCATGGATCCAAGGAACGGAGAGATAAAGGCTATGGTCAATGCGCCGGAGTTTGACCTGAACGATCCCTTTACCCTTCCGGAAGGAACCCTGGCGGAAGGAGAAGAAAAGCAGGACCTCTTGAATCAGATGTGGCGCAATTACTGCATCAACGACACCTATGAGCCGGGTTCCACTTTTAAGATCATAACAGCGGCGGCGGGGCTGGAAGCCGGAGCAGTCCATCTGGACGACCGTTTTTCCTGCCCAGGATACCGGATCGTAGAGGACCGGAAGATCCGCTGCCACAAGATAAGCGGCCATGGCGCGGAGGATTTTCTCCACGGGATGATGAATTCCTGCAATCCAGTGCTCATCGACGTGGGCCAGAGGCTTGGGGTCGACCGGTATTATGAATACTTTATCCAGTTCGGGCTGAAGGAAAAGACAGGGATCGACCTTCCGGGAGAGGCGGGGACTATCATGCATAAGAAAGAAGACATGGGGCCGGTGGAGCTGGCGACGGTTTCTTTTGGCCAGTCTTTCCAGATCACGCCTATCCAGCTGATCGCTACAGCCGCTTCCATCGTCAACGGGGGAGAACGGGTCACGCCCCACTTCGCCATAGAAGCGGCGGGCAGGGACGGGACGGTGGTTAAAAAATTTGAATATCCTCAGGGAAAACGGATCCTTTCTGAAGAGACCAGCGCGACGATGCGGTATATCCTGGAGCAGGTGGTAGCGGAGGGGAGCGGAAAAAAAGCGGCTCTGGAAGGCTACCGGATCGGCGGGAAGACCGCTACTTCAGAGAAACTGCCAAGGAGCAGAAAAAAATATATTTCTTCATTTTTAGGTTTTGCCCCGGCAGACGATCCGCAGGTGATGGCGCTGATCACTATTGACGAACCGGAGGGGATCTATTACGGAGGGACCATCGCCGCTCCTGTGATCGCGGATATTTTCAGGAATATCCTGCCTTATATGGGAATCCGGGCAGCAGAGGAAGAAACTGCTTCCTCCTTTCGAATCTATGGTTGATTATTCAGACAAAAAGACGTATACTATTGACAGTGCGGCTGGTCTGGCTGGCATCGTTGCGACCGGACCAGCCGGATCTCACAGCGGACCTGCACGGAACTAAAATAGGTCTTTGTGCGGGAGAGTACATAGATAACTGAGGTGTGACATGATCAATGAAACCATATTGGCGATTATTATTTCTTTTGCGATCAGCGCGGCCCTGTGCCCCGTAGTGATCCCGTTTCTCCATAAACTCAAGTTCGGCCAGCAGGTGCGCGACGACGGGCCCCAGGCCCATCTGAAAAAGCAGGGAACGCCTACCATGGGCGGCCTGGTCATCCTGGCCAGCATCATCATTACGTCCGTGCTTTATATCAGGGATTACCCGAAGATCATCCCGGTGCTTTTCGTTACCGCAGGCTTTGGCATCATCGGCTTCCTGGACGATTATATCAAGATCGTCATGAAGCGTTCCGAAGGATTAAAGCCGTTACAGAAGCTGCTGGGCCAGTTTATTATAACCGGGATCTTCGTTTATTATCTCTTAAGCTCCAAAGAAGTGGGCACGTCCATGCTCATACCTTTTACCGGAGGCTTTGACGGAGGCATCATGCTGTCTTTGGGATGGCTGTTCGTGCCCTTTGTATTTTTCGTTATGCTGGGCACGGACAATGGAGTGAATTTTACGGACGGCCTGGATGGGCTCTGTACCAGCGTTACCATCCTGGTGGCCACGTTTATGACGATCGTATCCATCGGGGAAAATACAGGGATAAGCCCGATCACCGGAGCGGTGACGGGAAGCCTTTTAGGTTTTCTCCTGTTTAACGTCTACCCTGCGCGGGTCTTTATGGGAGACACAGGCTCCCTGGCATTGGGAGGTTTTGTGGCGGCCAGCGCCTTTATGATGCAGATGCCGGTGTTCCTGCCGATCGTAGGCTTTATCTACATGATCGAAGTGCTGTCCGTGATCATACAGGTAACTTATTTTAAACACACCGGAGGAAAGCGCATTTTTAAAATGGCGCCGATCCATCATCATTTTGAGCTTTGCGGGTGGTCGGAGACGAGGGTGGTGGCCGTATTTTCCATCATTACGGCAATACTCTGCCTGATCGCGTATCTTGGCTTGTAGGCAAAAGACGGTCCGGAGACGCCGGATAAGGTGACAAAGGCCCCAGATCCATTGGGGAAAAGGTTAGGAGGAAGAGAAATATGAGTCAGAAAGTGATCGTTGCAGGAGTGGGAAAGAGCGGGATATCCGCGGCAAAACTGCTTCTGGAGATGGGAGGAGAGGTCGTCCTCTACGACAGCAACGCGGATCTGGACGAAGAGAAGATCAGAGAAAATTTTGATAAAACAGCAAAGATAGACGTTGTCCTGGGAGAATTAAAGCGCAGCGACCTCCTTGGCGTGGAACTGTGCGTCATCAGTCCGGGGATCCCCTTAGACGCTCCATTTGTAGCTGTGCTGGATGAAGTGAAGATCCCTATCTGGAGCGAGATCCAGCTGGCTTTCCAGTGCGCCAGAGGCAAACTGGCTGCTATTACGGGAACCAACGGAAAGACTACTACCACAGCCCTTGTAGGCGAGATCATGAAGACATTTTACAAGGACGTCCATGTGGTAGGCAATATCGGCGTTCCGTATACCCAGGAAGCCCTGGCTACGGAAGACGACTCTGTGACGGTAGCGGAAGTGAGCAGCTTCCAGCTGGAAACGATCATGGATTTCAGGCCGGACGTGAGCGCGATCTTAAATATCACTCCGGATCACCTGGACAGACATAAAACCATGGAATGCTACGTAGAGGTAAAAGAGAGCATTACCATGAACCAGACAGAAGAGGATACCTGCGTATTAAACTACGACGATCCGATCTTAAGGGAGTTCGGGCAGAATAAGGACCTGAAGCCGAAAGTGGTGTTCTTCAGCAGCAGAGAAAAGCTGGACGAAGGCATTTTCCTGGACGGGGACAGGATCGTTTACCGCAGCAAGGGGAAAGAAACCGACGTGGTGGGCGTTCACGAGCTGAACCTTCTGGGACGCCATAATTATGAAAATGTCATGGCAGCCGTAGGCATTTCCCTGGCTATGGGCGTGCCGATGAAAAATATCCAGGAAGCGGTCAAGGCGTTCCAGGCTGTGGAGCACAGGATCGAGTTCGTCCTGGAGCGGGCGGGCGTAAAGTATTACAATGATTCCAAGGGAACCAATCCGGATGCGGCGATCCAGGCGATCAAGGCTATGCCGGGACCGACCCTCCTGATCGCCGGCGGATATGACAAGAACGCTCAGTACGACCAGTGGATCGAAAGCTTTGACGGAAAGGTGAAGTATCTGGTACTGATCGGACAGACCAGGGATAAGATCGCGGAGTGCGCAAAAGCCCATGGATTTACAGAGATCATGTACGCGGAAGATCTGGAAGAGGCGGTGCACGTATGCGCTTCTTATGCGGATATGGGAGATAATGTCCTGCTTTCTCCGGCATGCGCGAGCTGGGGCATGTTTAAGAATTATGAGGAGCGGGGACAGAAGTTCAAAGACTATGTTAGAAGCCTTTAGGCTCTTGAGATCAGAAAGGGTTGATGGACGAAAGTGGCAAGAAGACGGACGGCGGCAAGAAGCCGTGAAATGGCCGCAGTAAGGCAGCAGGATGCAGCTGCGGCAAGGCGCCAGGGGCAGGCGGCAGCAAGACGCCGGGAACAGATCCGGATGCAGCAGGTCCGCGCTTCAGAAGCCGCGGCGCCCAGGCAGGCTTCCTACGGGGGGCAGAGCCGGGAAGCCTATGAGGAAGCGGCGCGGCCAAAGCAGAAAAAAGCGCGCAGGTTTTATGATTACAGCCTGCTCTTTACGGTCATCTTTCTTACGGTGTTCGGCCTGATCATGATCTACAGCGCAAGCTCTTATAAGGCGGATCTGCTTTATGACGGAGACGGAGCTTATTTTATGAAACGTCAGGCCCTCATCGCCATGGGAGGCTTCTTCCTGATGATCGTGATATCCAAGATGGATTATCATTTTTTCGCCAGGTTTGCGATCCTGGCATACGTTCTCTCCTATGTGCTGATGATCGCCGTAAGTATCGTCGGCAGGGAAGTAAACGGAAAGAAACGGTGGCTGGGCGTAGGCCCCTTAAGCTTTCAGCCTACGGAATTTGTAAAGATCGCGTTGATCGTCTGCCTGTCGGTGGCGATCACCCATTACGGGAAGCGGATCAATCAGTTTAAGACCATGGCTTTTGTGGCCGGGCTGGCTATGCCTCTGGCCTTTTTAGTAACTTTAAATAACTTAAGTTCCGGCATTATCATCGTAGGGATCGTATTTGTGATGCTTTTTGTGGCTTCCAATAAAAAGCTGATCTTTGCCGGCTGCGTGGCTTTAGCAGGGCTTGTCCTTGCCTTTGCGGGGCAGATCGGCGCGGCCCTTACTTCTATTGGCCTGCTCCACGACTATCAGCTGAACCGGATCAACGTATGGCTGAATCCGGAGCAGTACGCTCAGGAAGGCGGATTTCAGGTGCTCCAGGGCCTGTATGCCATCGGTTCCGGAGGACTGATGGGAAAAGGGCTGGGAGAGAGCATACAGAAGATGGGCTTCGTGCCGGAGGCCCAGAACGATATGATCTTTTCCATTATCTGCGAAGAACTGGGGCTTTTCGGCGCAGTGTCGGTGATCCTGATCTTTCTTTTCATGATCTACCGTTTCATGCTGATCGCAGACAACGCTCCGGACCTGTTCGGGGCTATGATGGTAGTAGGCGTTATGGGCCATATCGCGATCCAGGTTATCTTAAATATCGCGGTAGTTACCAATACCATACCCAATACGGGTATTACTCTTCCGTTCATCAGCTACGGCGGCACGTCCGTTTTGTTCCTGATGATGGAGATAGGAATTGTTTTAAGCGTATCCAATCAGATCAAGCTTGACCGCTGAACCAGCGCGATACTTTTGTAAGAGTTCAGCCGCTTTTATGGCATATCCTGGCGAACGGCTGAACGGTTACTTTTCGTTCCGGGGGAAAAGCTTCCTGCATAAGATAATATTACATAGAAGCAGCAGGAGGCAGTGGGATTGTCAGCCATACAGATCTGTGGGGGAAGGCCCCTGAAAGGTAGGATCCGCATACAGGGATCCAAAAACGCAGTGCTGCCGATGATGGCGGCTTCCATACTTCACGAAGGAACGACAGTGATCGAAAATGTCCCCAGAATACAGGACGTGTCCTGCATGATGGGGATATTAGAATATATAGGCTGCGACTGCCGGATGGATGGGAACACCCTTACGGTACAGGCGGAAGGAAAGCTGAAAAGCTATGTGCCGGAGACCTTTGTCTGCCAGATGCGCTCTTCCGTCATCCTTCTGGGAGCGCTTCTGGGAAGGACCGGAAGAGCATCTATCTCCTATCCGGGCGGCTGTTCCATTGGAAAACGGCCCATCGACCTCCACCTGGCCGCTTTAAAACAGCTGGGGGCGGTGATCTGTGAAGACGGAAAGCGGATCGAAGCATTTAGCAGGGGGCTTTGCGGCGGAAAGATCGATCTGGCCTTTCCCAGCGTCGGAGCTACGGAAAACGCTCTTTTAGGCGCGGTCAGGGCAAAAGGGACTACTGTGATAAACGGAGCGGCAAAGGAGCCGGAGATCGCGGCGTTCTGCCGTTTCCTGTCCGGAATGGGGGCGAATATCCGGGGCACCGGGACCGGATGCCTTATGATCGAAGGTACCGGGCGCTTCCATGACAGCGTTTTTTCAGCTTCCGGGGACCGGATCGTGGCAGGGACCTATCTGATGGCCGCTATGGCTGCGGGAGGGGAGCTGTGGGCCGACGGCGTGGATCCAAAAGAACTGTCGGCGGTAGAACAGGTGCTGAAGGCTGCGGGAGGAGAAGTGGGAGAGGCTGAAAACAGTATTTTTGTGAGAATGTCAGGACGGCCGAAACCGGTGACCGTAGACACAGGCCCGTATCCCGGTTTTCCTACAGATCTGCAGTCGCCGCTTCTGGCCCTGATGGCAGGAGCAGACGGAAAAAGCCGGATCGTGGAAAATATTTTCGAGGGAAGATACGAGACGGCTGCCCAGCTGAAAAAGATGGGAGCTGATATTTCCGTCGAGGGAAAGACAGCCATCATCAACGGCAGGGAAAAGCTTTATGGAACAGAGGTGGAAGCCACCGACCTGCGGGGCGGGGCCGCCCTGGCGGCAGCGGCTTTGGCGGCGGACGGAGTGACCGTGATACGGAAATGCCGCCATATTGAGCGAGGATATGAGGATATCTGCCGGGATCTAAGAGAAGCCGGGGCGGATATCCGCTGGACTGACGATTAAAGGAGGAGATCCATGGATTCCCAAAAGAAGAAAGGAAAGACTGCGGCAGGAGTAGCAGTCTGTCTGCTCCTCCTGCTGGCCATTGGGCTCATGTCTTTAAATATCAAAGAGATCACCGTATCAGGCAGCGAGAAATACACTGCCGAAGAACTGGCGGAGCGGCTGTTTCCGGAGAAAAAGGACAGGAATATGGTGTACTGCTATCTGAAGTACCGGTTCGGTGAACATGAAAAGATCCCTTTTGTAGAAGACTACAGGATCGTATTTCAGGGTCTGAACAAGATCGAAGTGATCGTGTATGAAAAAAAGGTAGTAGGCTATCTTACCTATATGAGCAGCAACATGTATTTTGACAAGGACGGCATCATCGTGGAGAGCACCAACCGGAAACTGGAAGGGATCCCTCTGGTGACTGGCCTGAAATTCGGCCATATCCTGCTGTACCAGCCCCTTCCGGTTGAAAATGAGGAGATCTTCGACCATATCCTCACCCTTACCCAGGCGCTGTCCAATTACGCGATCAGCGTGGACCGGATCCAGTACGACAGCCGCGGAAACGCAGATCTTTATATCGGGGATATTCAGGTGGTACTGGGGGACAATGCCGACTTAAACGGGAAGATTTCGGCCTTAAACGATATGCTCCCATCCTTAGAGGGAATGTCTGGAATCCTGTATCTGGACACTTTTGACGAAACCAATACCAGTATGATGTATACTTTTAAGAAAAAGTGAAAATTTTCGTAATTTGTTGAAAAATTACGGAATTAGTGGTTGATATTTTTTTGAAAATCAAATATAGTATAAGGTAAGATTGATTAAAAATAAGAGAGAAAATACCCTGTTGGGCATAGGCGATCGCTTGTTCCATGGGATATAGATTGGGAAGAGTTAAAGGAGGAAACATTCTTGTTGGAGATTAAGATAAATGAAGCGGAGAATGCCGCCAGGATTATTGTCATAGGCGTAGGCGGTGCAGGAAATAACGCGGTAAACAGAATGATCGATGAGAATATTGCCGGGGTGGAATTTATCGGCATCAATACAGACAAGCAGGCCCTTCAGTTCTGCAAAGCTCCTACGGCTATGCAGATCGGCGAGAAGCTGACCAAGGGACTGGGCGCCGGCGCAAAGCCGGAGATCGGCGAGAAAGCGGCGGAAGAGAGCTCTGAAGAACTGGCTCAGGCTATGAAGGGAGCGGATATGGTATTCGTTACCTGCGGCATGGGCGGCGGCACAGGCACAGGAGCCGCGCCTGTAGTTGCGAAGATCGCGAAAGATATGGGCATCCTTACAGTAGGCGTTGTTACAAAGCCTTTCCGTTTTGAAGCAAAGACACGTATGGCAAATGCTCTTCAGGGGATCGAGAACCTTAAGGAAAGCGTAGATACCCTGATCGTTATCCCTAACGACAAGCTGCTGGAGATCGTCGACAGAAGGACCACTATGCCGGAAGCTCTTAAGAAAGCGGATGAAGTGCTTCAGCAGGCAGTTCAGGGAATCACGGACCTGATCAATGTTCCGGGCCTGATCAACCTTGACTTTGCGGACGTACAGACTGTTATGACAGACAAGGGCATCGCCCACATCGGCATTGGCCATGCAAAGGGCGACGAGAAGGCGAAAGAAGCAGTAGAGCAGGCAGTATCCAGCCCGCTTCTTGAGACGACTATCGAAGGCGCAAGCCATGTGATCATCAATATTTCCGGCGATATCAGCCTGATCGAGGCAAACGAAGCGGCAAGCTACGTACAGGAGCTGGCGGGCGACGATGCCAATATCATCTTTGGCGCGATGTATGACGAGAACGCCCAGGATGAGGCTACGATCACCGTTATCGCAACCGGACTTACGGACAAGACCCTGCTGAATACCAACACTCCTGTTTCCAATGCCATGAAGGATTTCAAGAACCAGAATCCATACAAGAAGCTCACTCCAAAGGCTTCTTCCGCAGCAGAAGCAGCGGCAACAGCTCCTCACGCATATCAGCGTCCGGCAGGAGCGCAGCCAGGATATACCAAGCCGTCCTTTAACACCCCTCAGCAGCACGGGGAAGCAGGACAGGCTCCTCAGCCGTCCCAGCAGACACAGAGACCGGCTGGCGGCTACAACAGACAGATCAACAGGGAAGGCATTGTGATCCCATCCTTCCTTCAGGATAGAAATAAGAAAAATTAATTTAACAGTTCAGGACGGCACATCTTCTTGCCAGACCTTGGCCTGGCAAGAAGCATCGGACAGCGTGCCCCTAGGGTATGTTCATACCCTAGGGGGCACGCTGTCCGATGTGAAAACAGGGGCAAAAGCAGGCGTTAAGCTTGCTT
>DWZA01000039.1 GCA_019118365.1 Candidatus Lachnoclostridium stercoravium
ATCCTGAATACAGTTTGATTTTGTTCTGAATTTAATTTAAAATCGCTTATTGTTACCCACTAAGCAACTTAAATTTGTCGTCCTCTTGTCGTACGCCTTCCTTTTGTAGTATAAAAAGTTCGATTTTCGCCTGCTTTAATACAGCTTCGCCCCCGCCGGAATCCCATCATCCAGCATCAGCAGATTCAGTCCCTCGTGTCCGTCATACTCGTACACAGCGGAGATCAGCATTCCTTCTGAGTCGATGCCCATCATCTTTCTCGGCGGCAGGTTTACGATAGCCACGCAGGTCTTTCCAACCAGCTGTTCCGGCTCGTAATACTCGTGGATTCCGCTTAAGATCGTGCGTTTTCTGTCCGTGCCGTCGTTCAACGTAAACTTTAAAAGCTTCTTGGACTTCGGAACTGCCTCGCAGGCTTCCACCTTCACTACGCGGAAATCGGACTTGGAGAAGGTCTCAAAATCCACCAGATCTTCAAACAGCGGCTCTACCTTCACCTTGGAAAGGTCCAGCTGTACGCCTGGAACAGGCGCGCCGGCCGCTTCTGCCTGGCTGGAAACGGCTGTTTCTGCCGCGTTCTGAACTGCCGGAGCAGTTTTCTTAGACCCTTCGCTTCCTCCCAGGGACTTCATCGTCGGGAAGAGCAGTACGTCGCGGATCGCTGCAGAATCTGTCAACAGCATGACCATACGGTCAATACCGAATCCAATGCCTCCGGTCGGCGGCATGCCGATCTCCAGAGCGTTCAGGAAGTCCTCGTCCGTGTGGTTCGCCTCTTCATCGCCCAGCGCAAACTGCTCTTCCTGGGCTGCAAAACGTTCTCTCTGATCGATGGGGTCGTTCAGCTCGGAATAAGCGTTGGCCATCTCCCAGCCGTTCATAAAGAACTCGAAACGCTCTACGTATTCCGGATTTTCCGGTTTCTTCTTTGTAAGAGGGGAGATCTCGATCGGATGATCCATAACAAATGTAGGCTGGATCAGATGCTCCTCGGCAAACTCTTCGAAGAACAGGCTGAGGATGTCGCCCTTTTTATGTCTCTCTTCAAATTCTACATTCTTCTCTTTTGCAATAGCTCTGGCTTCTTCCAGAGTATGGATCTCATTGAAATCAACGCCTGCGTATTTCTTTACAGCGTCCACCATGGTGATCCTCTCAAAAGGCTTGCCCAGGTCCATCTCAATGCCGTTGTATACGATCTTTGTCGTTCCCAGAACTTCCTGGGCTACGAAGCGGTAAAGATTTTCCGTCAGATCCATCATGCCGTTATAGTCCGTGTAGGCCTGGTACAGCTCCATCAGGGTAAATTCCGGATTATGCCTGGTGTCCAGTCCCTCGTTGCGGAATACGCGGCCGATCTCATATACCCTCTCAAGGCCGCCTACGATCAGTCTCTTTAAGTACAGCTCCAGGGAAATACGGAGCTTTAGGTCTTCATCCAGGGCGTTAAAATGAGTTTCAAACGGCCTTGCTGCCGCTCCGCCTGCATTGGCTACCAGCATAGGCGTCTCTACTTCCATAAAATCTTCCTGGCTCAGATACTTACGAATCGCAGCGATGATCTTTGAACGCTTGATGAACGTATCTTTTACATCGCTGTTCATGATCAGGTCCACATATCTCTGGCGGTAGCGAAGATCCGTATTGGTCAGGCCGTGGAACTTCTCCGGAAGGATCTGAAGGCTCTTGGAAAGCAGGACCATAGACTCCGCATGCACGGAGATCTCTCCGGCCTGCGTGGTGAACACGAAGCCTTTGATCCCTACGATATCGCCGATATCCATCTTCTTAAAATCTTTGTAAGACTCTTCTCCAAGGCTGTCTCTTGCAATGTAGCACTGGATATTGCCTTTTAAGTCCTGTACATTACAGAAGGAAGCCTTTCCCATCACACGTTTGGACATCATACGCCCTGCGATGGATACTTCCTTTCCTTCCCACTGGCTGTAATTTTCCTTTATATCTGTGCTGTGCACGGTAACATCGTACTTTGTGATCTGGAACGGGTCCTTCCCCGCCGCCTGAAGCTCTGCCAGCTTTTCACGGCGCACCTTTAACAGCTGGTTCAGATCCTGTCCCTGCTTCTGCTCTCCTGCCACTTTTTACACTCCTTTATCTGATTGACTATTTTTTGTAACCGTTCAGCCGTGCGCCAGGATATATGATAAAGAGCGTTACAAGCCTGCTTGCAAAAGCGATCTGACATATATCCTGGCATAGGGATGACATCCCAGGCTTCCCTCCAGCACATTCTGTGCTGGAGGGAAGATACACGGCTGAACCGTTACTATTTTCCGGCAGCTGTTTCAGGCTGCCGGGCTCATTTCCTTATACTCTCTGGATCTCCAGCACCTTGTACTGGATAACTCCCATCTGAGTCTCTACATCCACTACGTCGCCGGTCTTTTTGCCCATAAGAGCTTTTCCTACCGGAGATTCATTGGAAATCTTATTCTGAAGGCTGTTGGCCTCGGTGGAACCGACGATATAAAATTCCATCTCCTCGTCTTCATCCACATCGTATACCTTTACCTTGCAGCCTACGTTAATCTTGTCCAGATCGATCTCTTCCTCTACAACAACTTCCGCGTTCTTCAGAAGTTTCTCCAGCTCTTCGATGCGCAGCTCGATCTCTCTCTGCTCATCTTTGGCTGCATCGTACTCTGCATTCTCTGACAGGTCGCCCTGCTCTCTTGCTTCCTTGATCTTCTGGGCTACTTCTTTTCTTTTAAATACCTTCAGATTCTGAAGCTCGTCTTCATACTGTTTCAGTCCTGCATATGTGAGAATATTCTTCTTTTCCGCCATTATCGTATACTTCCTTCCTTTTTTATTACTTCACGGCTGTTTTCCCCTTCTCAGCCTGTATAAACATATACAAAATCAAGGAATTTTATACACCGGACTTCCTTAACCGTCTTGCATTCAAAGTATTATATCTTAAAGACCTTTTCTTGTCAAGACAGTTCGCGTTTTCCGATTTTACCGCGCAAAACAGGCATCAGGCCGGCCTTCCGGCCGGCTCCTGATGCCTGATAAAAACTATATAAAACCTTATCGAACGATCTGATCCAGAGAACAGATCTCGATCCCTTCTTCCGTCAGCGCCCTACGGATCTTCTCCACAAAAGCAAGCGCCTTGACGCCGTCTCCGTGAACGCAGACAGAATCCGCTGTGATCGGGATGTCTTTTCCTGTGATCGCTGTTACTTTCTTTTCTTTTACCATGCGGATCACGCGGGCGATAGCCTCGTCCTCATCTGTGACCATAGCCCCCTCTTTTCTCCTGTCCACAAGGGAACCGTCTTCTTCATAAGCCCGGTCCGCAAACACTTCCAGAGCCGTGCGAAGTCCCATGTCCTTCGCCGCCTGCACCAGCTGTCCGCCGGAAAGAGCCATTATGATCAGATCTTTATTGTATTCCGCCACTGCTTCGCAGATCCCCTTCGCCAGGTTATAATCCTTTGCCGCCATATTGTACAGGGCGCCGTGAGGCTTCACATGCTGCATGATAAGGCCTTTTGCTTTGCAGAATGCATCCAGCGCGCCGATCTGGTAAAGGGTGTAGGCCTTCGCCTCCGCCGGGGTCACGTTCATGTTCCGTCTTCCGAATCCCATAAGATCCGGATAGCCCGGATGGGCTCCCACGCGGATCCCCGCTTCCTTTGCCATGGCGATAGTCTTTTCCATCACCACCGGATCAGAAGCATGAAAGCCGCAGGCAACATTGGCGGAAGTGATCAGCGGGATGATCTTATCGTCCATTCCAATGGTATACCGTCCAAAGCTTTCTCCTAAATCACTGTTTAAATCTATGCGGTACATTTCGTTCCTCCTACTTGATGTGCATAACATTTTCAATAAAGCCTGTATCCGCTTTTCCTTCTACGAAAACAGGATTTCTCATGATCTGATACTGGAAATCCAGGTTTGTCTCCACTCCCATGATCACCATCTCATCCAGGGCGGAGCGCATCTTCTGAAGAGCCGCTTCTCTGTCAGGAGCGTGTACGATCACCTTCGCGATCATAGAATCGTATTCGGAAGGGATCCGGTATCCGGTATAAAGCCCGGTATCCACCCGCACCCCGTTTCCGGCCGGAATGTGGAGATGTTTTACTACTCCTGGGCTCGGCATAAAGTTCTTTTCCGGGATCTCCGCGTTGATCCTGCACTCGATCGCATGGCCGCGGATCGCTACGTCGTCCTGGGAAAAGCTTAAATGCTCTCCCATAGCCACCCGGATCTGCTCGATGATCAGGTCCGTGCCCGTTACCATCTCCGTCACCCCGTGTTCTACCTGGATACGGGTGTTCATTTCCATAAAGTAGAATCTCCCCTGAGGATCCACGATAAATTCAATGGTGCCGGCGTTGGTATAGCCAACGGTCTTCGCCGCCAGGATCGCATAGCGGTTCATCTCTTTTCTCGTTTCTTCATTGATGGCTGGAGACGGAGATTCCTCGATCAGCTTCTGATGGTTTCTCTGTACGGAACAGTCTCTCTCTCCGAGAGCGACCACGCTGCCGTAATTATCCGCCATGATCTGGATCTCCACATGGCGGGGATTCTCCACATACCTTTCAATATACATGGTATCGTCTCCAAAGGCGTTGGCCGATTCTCTCTGAGCCATATTAAACTGAAATTCAAAGTCTTCTTCTGATCTGGCGACTCTCATACCTTTTCCGCCGCCGCCGGAGGACGCCTTGATCATCACCGGATAGCCGATCTCAGCAGCCAGGGCTTTCCCCACGTCCGCATCGTATACCGGCTCTTTCGTTCCCGGAACTACAGGAACTCCTGCTTCCATCATGGTCTTTCTCGCATGGGACTTATTGCCCATCTTGTCAATGACATCCGCGTCCGGGCCGATAAAGGTAATCCCGTTTTCCTTGCATCTGCGCACAAATTCGCTGTTCTCCGACAAAAAACCAAAGCCTGGATGGATCGCATCCGCTCCCATATTTCTGGCTGCGGTAATGATCTGATCCATGTTCAGGTAGCTGTTTTTCGCCGGCCCTTCCCCAATACAGATCCTCTGATCCGCTAACTGGACGTGAAGGCTTTTCGCATCTTCTTTGGAATAAACCGCAACGCTGCGGATCCCCATATTTCTGCAGGCTCGGATGATCCGGACTGCAATCTCGCCGCGGTTGGCAATCAATATCTTTTCAAACACAGTCTGGCCTCCTTCTGGCTCACAGCTTCTTTACCCTAAACAGCGGCTGACCATATTCAACCTTCTGCTCGTTGCTCACTAAAACTGCTTCGATCTCGCAGTCAAATTCGGCCTGGATCTCATTCATCAGCTTCATCGCCTCCAGAATGCAGACGGTCTGTCCGTTTTTGATCCTGTCGCCTACCTTGACGAACGCCGGAGCGTCCGGGGCAGGGGCGGAATAAAATGTGCCTACGATCGGGGAAAGGATCAGCTGGATGTCGTCCTTTTCTTCCGCTTTCTCCTGGGCGGCCGCCGGTTCCGGCGTCTGGGCCGGAGCGGAAGCCATCGGCACGCCGGCAGTGATCACCGGCGGGTGGGTCAGCTTGCTCATCGTGATCTTCACATCACCGTCTTTAATCGTAAACTCTGTAAGAGAGGAATTCTCAATTATCTTTACTAAACCTTCAATCTTCTCTAAATCCATACCGTATACTCCTTTTCTCTCATACTCCTGCAACCGCTACTGGTCCTCGAACAGGGTTCTTAAACGTTTTGCCACCAGGCGGCACTCCAGCACCTCTTTACATGGCTGATGGATGATATTTCTCATAGCCGCGTACTCTTTTTCCTCTTCCCGGTACAGCTCCTGAGCCTCCTGGACGGAGATCGCCCGGAAACGGATCTTATGGTCTGTCTTTCTCTGCACCAGTTTGGGGATGTCCACCGTTGCCACTGTCGCGATCTTGGCATAACCGCCTGTGGTCTGCCTGTCTGCTAAGAGGATGATCGGTTTTCCATGGGAAGGCACCTGGATGGAACCAAGAGCGATCCCTTCTGAGATGATGTCGGAAGTGGTCTTCGGCGCGATAAAGGGGCCGTCCAGACGGCAGCCCATCCGGTCAAAATCACTGGTAACTGTATATTCGCTGTTTAAAAATGTTTCAATTCCCTGGGGGCTGAACATATCGTCCTGAGGTCCCATGACTACCCTCAGAGTAGCGGATTCCTGGTCAAATTCATTGATATCCAGCATCCTTGAAAGGAAGAACGGCAGATATCTGCGCTTAATGCGAAAACCGATATAATCGTCCGCCATCAGCTTTCTTCCCTTAAAGCCGCCGATCCTGCTCTTTAAGTTCGTACAGCGGCTTCCCATGACTACCGGGATATCCAGGTAGCTGGAAAACGCGATATAGCCCCTGCTTCCTGTCCTGGCGCTGCCGAATTTCAGGATATCTCCTTTATTCATATAAAGAGCCGTATACATCGGAGCCGGTTCTCCATTGATCGTAGGCTGGAAGTCTCCGCCTGTGATAGCGACGATAGTCGCTGAGGTGAACTGCAGGGTCGGACCGATCAGGGTAAATTCCAGAACCGCTTCATTTTCCGGGTTGTCCAGCAGAAGATTGGCGATCTTAAAGGAACGCACATCCATTACCCCGGCTACTCCAAAGCCCTGGCTCTGGTAGCCGCTGCGCCCCAGATCCTGTACGGTCGTGAGCAGTCCTCCTTTAAGTATGCGGATTCCCATATTACACCTCTCCTTCGTCGTGAACAACGCAGCGGTATTCCCCGCGTTCCTCTAATTCTCTGATCCTCATATATTCTTCTTCATTGATCGGTACAAAGCGGATGTAATCTCCCGCCTCCACCAGGATCGGCACTTTCCGGTCCGGATCATAGGTCTTTACCGGAGTCTTGCCCATCAGCTGCCAGCCTCCCGGAGAGTCCATAGGGTAGATCCCTGTCTGGGAGCCTCCGATCCCCACACTTCCCGCTTCGATCTTGATCCTTGGAGTCGCAAGCCTGGGAGTGTGGATCCTCTCGTCAAGCCCTCCAAGATAACAAAAGCCCGGAAGAAAGCCCAGCATATAGATCAGGTAATCTCTGGAGCTGTGGATCTGGATGACCTCTTCTTCTGTCAGCCCCGCATTCTTTGCGATAAACTCCATATCCGGCCCGTACTTTCCGCCGTAGCAGACCGGGATCTCAAAGATCCGTTTTCTCTCCGCGCCTGCTTTCGTCTCCAATTTCAGCAGGCCGCTGATCCTTTCCTTCAGATCTTCATAAGATACTACTCTTGGGTCGTAATTGATCAGCAGGGAGCAGAATGCAGGGATCACATCCAGAACGCCTTCTATATGCTGCTCCTTCATAAGCTGCACCGTAGATGTGATCTTTCGGTTGATCTCCGGACGGATCTCATTGCCGAACTGGACCAGCAGAGAACTGTCCCCTGCCGTTAATATACTGATTTTCTGCATATCGATTCTCCTTACATGTGATGACTTGCAGCCGTCCAGCCATACGCCGGCCGGACGGCTCGCTAACCTCCTTTGCTTACTGGATCAGTCCGCCCATATTCGTAACAAAGGTCGGGATACCCATGTATGCAGCCAGGATAACTACCAGGATGCCAAGGATCAGAAGGATCACCGGATGCTTATAATCCGGTCCCATAACAGACGGCATCTGGGAAGCGATCAGACAGATCCCCAGAGTGATCGGAAGGATCAGGCCGTTGAACGCGCCGGCTACTACAAGAAGGGTCGCCGGGTTGCCCAGCACCAGCATGATCGCCGTAGATATTACGATAAATATGATGATCACGATATTTTCATTTTTCTCAATGCTCTTGCTGAATGTCTTTAAGAAAGAAACGGATGTATAAGCCGCTCCGATGATGGAAGTAACCGCCGCGCATAAAAGCACAAGGCCTGCGAAACGGTAGCCCAGCTCTCCGGCTCCCTGAAGGAACGCGCTGGCCGCCGGGTTTGCGCTGTCCAAAGTAGCTCCGTGGACTACTACGCCTAAAACAGCCAGGAACAGGAATACGCGGACGATGGTCGCGATACCGATACCCATAACCGAACTCTTGGTGATCTGTCCCAGATTTTCTTTTCCGGTGATACCCGCGTCGATCAGTCTGTGAGCGCCTGCAAAGGTGATATATCCGCCTACGGTTCCGCCCATCAATGTAAGGATAGCCGGGAAAAGTACCGGGATACCGGTGGAAGGAGCCACCGTATTTTTCAGCGCGTCTCCTACCGGCGGTTTAACGATAACGATCACTACAAAGATAACGATGATCATGATAGCGCCCAGGGCCTTTGTGATCCGGTCCATAGCCGCGTTTGCATTTTTTGAAAGGAATACAGCGATCGCCACTGCTCCGGAAAGCACATAACCGATAGTTTCCGGAATGCCGAGCAGCGTATTAAATCCCAGCGCGCAGCCTCCTACGTTGCCGATATTAAAAACAAGGCCGCCGAGAACGATCATAAACGCAACCAGATAGCCTAAACCTGGAAGCACTTTATTGGCCACGTCCTGGCCTCTTAAGCCTGTGGTGCACAGAACCCTCCAGATGTTGATCTGGGCAACTGCGGACAGGATAATGGAAACCAGGATAACAAATCCAAAGCTTGCCTGGTACTGACCTGTAAATGTGGACGTCTGGGTCAGGAATCCTGGTCCGATCGCTGAGGTAGCCATCAGGAACGCTGCTCCCAACAATGCGCCGCTGCCTTTTTTCTTCTCATTCATAACAAATCCCTCCTGCATATATTAGTTTTGCCATTGCGCCAGGATTTCTTCAGAAATCTTCGCGCAATAACAGAAAAGAGGCGAGAATCTTCAGCTTTCTCGCCTCCCAATTTCTTATAAGTATACATTATTTTCCAAAAAAATGCAACTACCAGTTAAAATAGCCTCCGCCGCCCGCGGCCATATGTCCGTCTATTTCATCCACGGTTCCCGCCGCCAGATCCAGGCGATAGAGGTAATAGGCTCTGCCGTCGCTTGTACATGATTCGAAGAATACAGAATCCTCCGTCACCGCGATGATCTCTTCAAATTTCAGGGACAGGCTGGCCACTGTCTGGGTCTTTCCGCCCAGGTTGACATAGATCCCATTCTCGTCAATGTAGTAATAATCCGAGCCTACATAGATACTCTTATTGCCGTATCCGTTGTATCCCCTGGAATAGATCTCTTCCATCGATCCGTCCGCCTCCCGGCGCTCTCCTGTCTCCAGGTCGATCATAAGCCGCCCCATATCGTAGTACAGGCAGCCGTCCACGATGATAAAACCTGTGCAGACGACCGTATGGCCGGATTCTGACCATGGGCCTTCGGCCAGCATTGTAAGGCCGCTTCCGTCCGGTTCACAGACATAGATCGCCGAATCGTAGGACGAAGTTCCCGGACTCTTACAGGCCAGGTAGAGCTTGTCCCTGTAAAATGCCATGCCGCAGACGTAGCCGTCCTCTGGAAATTCCATTTCACCTGCATCCACATATGTAAGGTTCTTTGTCTCGCCGGAAGTCCCGGAAACGTACTGATACGCTTCAATATTGTCGTTTATCCTGGTAATGTAGACCTGGCCTTTATACTCTGCCATGCCGGAGCTTCTTATGATCAGCGGCTCGTCTGTATTCCGCTCCAGTTCTATCTGAAAATCCACCTTTTTGCCATTTATTACCAGCTGGGCCTGGTATGGATCCGGCTTATGATCCTTTTTTGAGGCAAACAGATCATAAACCCCATTTTCCAGGTAAAACAGCGCCTTTCCATCCCCGCCTGTGGTAAGGTTCTCCTTTTTCTGCGCCTTATCTCCACGGCCCGCCACATCCGTATCTACCCCTGCCAAAAGCCGGCCTGTGCCTTTTTCCAGAGCAGTCATAGTGATCGGATAAGCGATATGGGGACACATTTCCAGAGCGAACTCCGGCCCGTAGCCATCGCCGGCAGAATAATGCCAGTACCCAAGCGTCTTTTTCTCCTGTTCCGGGTCAAAGGTCATGTTTGCATCTTTAAATACTTTCCGGATCTGCTCCTGGATCTCTTCTCCTATGCCGATCTTTGCATCGCTGTACGCGTAAAACTGCCCCTGTATGCACAGATAGCACACGTGGAGATTGCCGTTTTCATCCGGCGTGTTCTGATTTCCACTGTAAGTCACCGAGGTATCCGTAACCTCCAGCCGCTGCTCCACCTGCGTCTGGCCGTTTACTCCAAAGCCCATCTCTGCTTCGCCTTCTACCACTGCAAGACCATCAAAAAACGGCGTTCCTGCCAATCCCACTTCTACTTCTACCAGGGGGCCGGCCTCGATGCTTCCCTGGGCGGAAGCAGTAAACGCCGGAGTCACGGAAGTTGTATTTATCGTTTCCGTCTCTCCGTTTTCAAAAGCAAAGGCGAGATTATTGGTCAGCTGTACGCTTGCCTCTACCTGGAACTGCCCCTGAGCCTCCATGACCAGCCAGGGCTTGATCGTGATGCTCACCGGTCCGCTGACCGGGATCACGCAGTCCGGCATGTCGAATCTGGCCTCCGCCTGGCCGTTATCCTTATATCCGGCAACTCCCGTTACGTCGGTATCCACAGACGTGTAAAGGGAAAAAGTGGTAAACTCCAGGTTTTCCGCCTCGATCTGTAAGTCTATAGCCGCTTCCAGGCCCATATCCAGAGTGGCGTAAAACCCCTCTTTCTTTTCCGCTCCTGCAGTAGCAAACCGGATCGTCCCTTTTTCTGTCGCTCCTGTATAGATGTTCCAGTGAACTCCATCCCAGTCCCAGTAAGCGTCGTCCTCATAATGGCCTTCCGCATCAAAGTCATGCTCAAATACCGGTCCGGCTGAGCTTTCCTGATCCGCTTTACTCTCCTGGGAAGCCTCACTCTCCTGACCTCCTGCGCTCTCCTGGGCGGCTCCTTCTATAGGCGCCAGGTCGCCGCCGCGAAGATAGCTGTTTTCATCTGCATAGAAAACTGCGGAAATATCCGCCTTTTTGATCACTTCCGCCAGCCCAGGCTGAGAAACCTTCATCCGAACTGAGGTCCCTTCCAGAGAAACCGACTCTGCCTTTGCCAGGAACCCATCGGGAAATCCCTGACAGTTTCCCATAAACAGAATGTTTCCTGGAACCATGGCGCGGAGCGTATCGTCGGCATTTCCAAAAACGATCTCCATCGCATCAGGATCGATCTCTGTCGGCACGTTGACCTGTCCGTCGGAGAGGGCATATACGACGCCTTCCTGAAGCTCTATGGTATTGGAAGCGTTTTCCCGCAGCTGCTGCCGGTCTATGCGGTATTGTATCGCTTTCCCGATCAGATCCTGGGCCTCGCTTCCCGTCATTTCTTCTTCCGGCCGGAAGGTATTATCCTCATATCCAGAAATAAATCCTTTTTTCACCGCTATGGAAACTGCCCGCGCCTGTTCTTCATCCGCCATATCTGTAAATGGATTTTCCGCCTCGGCGGAAAGTCCCAGGCCGTTCATGACCCAGAGGACAGCCGTCCCCCTGTCGATCAGGATGTCCGGAAAAAAACAGCCGCTTTCCATATCCCATACGCCGTGATCCAGCGCAGCCGCGGCCGCAGGATAGGACTCGCTGTTTTCCGGCAGATCGAGGATCACCGGCCTGCCGGCCTTGGACGTGTCGTATCCGAATCCATCTGCCAGAAGCTGGATAAATTCTTCCCTGGTGAGGGGACTGTCTCCATCTATCGTTTCCCCGTCTGCAGAGAATCCCCCATCTTTATTTTCTTCCGTTCCTTCCTGGCCGCTTTCTTTTGCCGCTGCCGTCTCTCCTTCTGTTTCCTGCCCTTCTTCCCCGCCAAACAGCCGGCCTGCCATATCCTGGATACGGTCCGTCATCCCGCAGCCTGCCGTACTCAGGATCAGGATCGACGCAGCCAGAGCCAAAACGCCGCGTATTCCTCTTTTGCTTTTCATTCCCCTTTTCCCTCCTGAACCGTTGTGTTCTATCTTTTATCGCCCAAGGCGCTCGTCTAAAAATCGTTTCAGCGTCTGGAAATCTTCGATCTGATTTACCTCATTGCGCAGAGCGGCCGAATGGGGAAGCCCTGTGGTATACCAGGCGATATGCTTGCGCATCTCCCGCATTCCCGCCGTTTCTCCCCGAAACGCGATCTGCATCTGGGTATGGCGCAGGATCATCTGGCGTATTTCTTCTATAGAGGGCCTTGGCAGCCGTTCCCCGGTTTCCAGATAATGGCTGATCTCCCGGAAGATCCAGGGATTTCCCTGAGCTCCCCGTGCCACCATCACAGCGTCGCAGCCAGTTTCCTCAAACATCCGCTTCGCGTCTTCCGGCTTAAAGATATCCCCGTTTCCGATCACCGGGATCTTAACGCTTTCCTTCACCTGGCGGATAATGTCCCAATCCGCTTTTCCGGAATAATACTGCTCTCTCGTCCTTCCATGGACGGCGACTGCCGATACGCCGCAGCTTTCCACGATCTTCGCGATCTCCGCCGCATTGACCGATCCATCGTTAAAGCCCTTTCGTATTTTTACCGTTACCGGCTTCTTTACCTTTTTTACCAGAGCAGTAAAGATCTTTTCCACCAGCTTCGGATCTTTCATAAGGGCGGAACCTTCCCCGTTGTTCACCACCTTCGGCACCGGACAGCCCATATTAAAATCGATCAGGTCGTAAGGCCCGTCCTCGATCTTCGCCGCCATGTCGCTTATGATCTCCGGATCCGATCCGAAAAGCTGCACGGCTACCGGCCGCTCCTCTTCTTTAACGTCCAGAAGCTCTTTTGTATTTTTATTGTTATAAAAAATAGCTTTTGCGCTGACCATCTCCGTGTATAAAAGCCCGCAGCCCTGTTCCCTGCACAAAAGCCGGAAGGGCTGATCCGTCACCCCTGCCATCGGCCCTAAGGCCAGCCGGTTTTTGATCTTTACATTTCCTATGGAAAATCCTCTTTCCCGCTCCATCTTATCACTCACCGTCTTCCAGAATATCTGCCTTTTCTCCCAGGAAAAATACCTTAAAATACATTTCCAGAGATTCCAGAAGTTCCTTTCTTTCTTCCCTCATCTGTTTGATCTTCAGATAGCTGCCGATCTCGTCGATGCTGCCGTCGTACTCGTTGGCCTCTGTTTTAAATTCCAGCGTGCCGTCCGGTTCAAACACCAGCATAAAGATGCCGCCAACTTCCTGCACGAACCAGACGCACATGATCTGAAGCTCCTTCTTGATCCCCTCCGGAAGACTGTCAAAATCTTCATTAAAATAATATTTTTCCGTGTATGCGTTCGCTCCGCAGAGCACGATCGGTTTCTCTTCCATAAAATGCCTCCTGTGTTTTCGTTTTTCTTTCAATGCAATAAAATATCCGCAGACCGTCGGTTCTATAGCCCAGAAAGAGCCAGCGCGGACTGCCGGTTTCGGGAGCGGAAGTTCTAAGCTTTCCTCATCCGGCAAAAAGCGCTGGACAAAAATCCAAACTCGCCCCTTCGGGGCTCAGACAGGTGGATTTTTGCCAGCAATGCCGGATGGGGAAAACTAAGAACTTCCAGGCCCCCTGCAAAGGCAGCCCTCTGCTGGCTCCCTGGGCCATAAGCGCTTCCGCAGATCTTATCCTGCCTGCAAAAGATGAAAAATCCCAAAGCAGCCTCCGGCTGAAATACCGCCCCCGCCTATACGCCCTTCCAGCCGCGTCCCTCACAGCCTTTTTTTATAAATTTTCCGGCTTCGAAACCTGCAAAAAGAATGACAGGAGCAAAAAGCTGCCATCTTCCGCCGGCAAAATCTTATCTACGTAAAAAGGCCGCTGCAAAACAACTCTCCTTTGCAGCAGCCCTCAATCTCTTGCGAACTTTTAACGAACCAGCATCTTGCTGATCATATACTGGGATTCGTCAATATCTTTCTTCATATTCAACGCTTCCTGGATGTCAAAGTCTACGTATTCGCCATGTTTATAAGCTACGACGCGGTTGCTCTTTCCTTCTGCCAAAAGCTCCACTGCCTTTGCTCCCATGATCGAAGCGTAAACCCTGTCTTTGCATGTAGGCGTGCCGCCTCTCTGCATATGTCCCAGGATCGTAGCTCTCGTCTCAATGCCGGTAGCGGCCTCGATCCTCTTGGCCATGGAAGCGGAATGTCCGATCCCTTCTGCATTGATGATGATGTGATGTCTCTTGCCCCGCTTCCGGTTCTCGATGATACGGTTGATCAGGGCCTGTTCATTTCCGTCATAACGTTCTGGAAGGAGGATATCTTCCGCGCCGTTGGCAATACCGCACCAGAGGGCGATGTAGCCGGCGTTGCGTCCCATAACTTCGATAACGCTGCAGCGCTCGTGGGAAGTAGAGGTATCGCGCACCTTATCAATAGCTTCCATCGCTGTATTGACAGCCGTATCAAAGCCGATGGTATAATCAGTACATGCGATATCCAGGTCAATGGTTCCGGGAAGTCCGATGGTATTAATCCCCAGTGCAGACAGCTTTCCTGCGCCCCGGAAAGAACCGTCGCCGCCGATCACCACAATGCCGTCGATACCATGCTTGCGGCAGATCTCAGCGCCTTTCTTCTGTCCTTCTGCTGTAACAAACTCCTGGCATCTGGCTGTATAGAGGATCGTTCCGCCTCTGTGGATGATATCCGCAACGCTTGTGCTCTCCATGTCAACGATCTCTTCCTGAAGAAGGCCTGCATAGCCTCTCATAATACCTTTAACTTTCAGTCCTTTATTAATTGCTGTCCTAACTACTGCACGGATGGCGGCATTCATACCTGGTGCGTCACCGCCGCTTGTTAATACGCCAATCGTCTTTACTTCTTTCGCCATAGACTTTCCCTCCATATGACAGTGTTCTTCTTCATGTGTTATTCTAATTCATTTTCACTATCTTTTCAATACTTTTTCAACAAGCTTGACATTTTTTTCACCATATAAGGCGTTAAGCTTTGCGATCAGAGCCTTGTCCGCACGGACGTTCCAGCTGGGGGGAAATACCTTTTTCGCCTTTTCTTTTCTCAGATAGATCACAACGCTGTCATGGCCGTCTTTCTCTTTCAAAAGCTCCAAAAGCTCCTTTTCCCCGGCCATATAAGAGGCCTTGTCCTCAAACTGCAGCCACAGTTCCCTGGGCACGTCGTCAAAAGAAATGATCCTCTCGCATACCAGCTTGCCCACCGGATCGTCCCCGATGGAAACTCTTCCTTCTACAAAGATCTTGGATTCGTCCGCCAGCAGCTCCCTGTTCTTTTCATAATTATTTGGAAATACGATCACTTCCACCGAACCGGCCAGATCTTCCAGGTTCACAAACGCCATCATCTGGTTATGCTTGGTAGTCTTCACCGTTTTTCCGGAAACCATTCCTCCGATCACAACTCTCTGCCCGTCTTCCACCGCAGCCTTGTCCGTCTCTTCATCTACGATAAAGTCCGTGGCCCTGGCGGTAATATGTTTTCTCCAGCATTCCTCATAATCGTCCAAAGGATGGCCGCTGACATAGATCCCCAGCATCTCCTTTTCAAAGGCAAGCATCTCTTCTTTTGAAAACTCCCCTACGTCAGGAAATGTGATCTGAAAATCCTTTTTATCTTCTTCCGCCACAAGGTCAAACAGGGACATCTGGCCTTCGATGGTATTTTTCTTATCCCGGTTCTTCTGGTCCAGCACCTCCGGAGCCACCATGGTCTTCTGCTTTCTCGTCCCTGGCAGGCTGTCTAAGGCCCCTGATTTGATAAAGCTCTCCAGCGTCCGCCGGTTCACTTCCTTGTTGCTCATCCGTTCCACAAAATTTTCCATGGAAACAAAGGGCCCGTTAGTCTCCCGCTCCTTAATAATGGCGTCCACCACGCTCTTTCCGATGCTCTTGATGGCGGAAAGGCCGTACCGGATCGCTCCGCCGGAAACAGAAAATCCGCTGTAGCCCGCGTTGATATCCGGAGGCATGATCTCGATTCCCATCTGGCGGCAGGTAAGGATATATTCTGAAACTTTCGTGATATTGTCCATGACCGATGTCAAAAGAGCCGCCATATACTCCTTTGGATAATAATATTTCAGCCAGGCCGTCTGATAGGAAACTACGGCGTAGCAGGCCGCGTGGGACTTGTTGAACGCATATTTCGCGAAATCCGTCATCTCGTCGAAGATGTGGTTCGCCGTCGCTTCCGGGATCCCGTTTGCGATACAGCCTTTTACTCCCTCTTCTTCGTTTCCATAGACAAAGTTCTGCCGTTCCTTTGCCATTACAGCGGCCTTTTTCTTGGACATAGCCCTGCGGACCAGGTCGCTCCGGCCCATAGTATATCCGGCCAGATCCCTTACGATCTGCATGACCTGCTCCTGGTAGACGATACAGCCGTAGGTAGGTTCCAGGATCGGCTCCATCTGGGGGCAGTCATAGGTAATGGACGACGGATCGTTCTTTCCCTTCAGGTATCTGGGGATAAAATCCATAGGGCCCGGACGGTACAGGGAGATCCCGGCGATGATATCCTCCAGGTTTCTCGGCTTCAGTTCTTTCATGAACCCTTTCATGCCGCCGCTTTCCAGCTGGAACACGCCTTCATCTTTCCCGCTTCCGATCATATCCAGCACGTCTTTGTCATTATAGTCGATCTTCATCATGTCCAGATGGATGTGTTCGTTATGCTCCACCTGCTTCACTGCGTTCTGGATGACCGTCAGGGTCCTAAGGCCAAGGAAATCCATTTTCAAAAGTCCCAGTTCTTCCAGCGTAGTCATAGTAAACTGGGTGGTGATGGTCCCGTCCGCCGCCCTGGACAGCGGAACATACTCGTCCACATTGGTCCGGCTGATCACCACTCCCGCCGCGTGCATGGAAGTGTGGCGGGGCAGGCCCTCCAGACGTTTTGACATATCGATCAGATATCTGACTTCGTCGTCGTTTTCATAAGCCTTCTTCAGATCCGGGCTGTTCTTTAAAGCCTTATCCAGAGTCATCCCCAGGTCGTTGGGGATCATCTTGGCGATGGCATCGCATTTTGCATAAGGCATATCCAGGACCCGTCCCACATCCCTGACAACGCCCTTTGCCGCCAGGGTACCAAAGGTGACAATCTGCACCACCTGGTCCTTGCCGTACTTCTCCACCACATAGTCGATCACCTCCTGGCGCCGTTCAAAGCAGAAATCCACGTCGATATCCGGCATGGATACCCGCTCCGGGTTCAGGAAACGTTCAAACAGCAGATTGTAGCGGATGGGATCGATGTCCGTGATCTCCAGGCAATAGGAAACGATGCTTCCTGCCGCCGATCCACGTCCCGGCCCTACGATGATATCGTGGGATTTGGCAAAATGGATGAAGTCCCACACGATCAGGAAATAATCTACATATCCCATGGTGTGGATCACGTCCAGCTCGTAATCCAGCCGTTTTTTTAAGGTCCCGTCGTCGTCCGGATACCTTTTTTTCATTCCCTCGCTGCACAGATGGTTCAGATAGCTCCAGGAATCGTAGCCTTCCGGCACCTCGTACCTGGGCAGCTTTGTCACGCCGAACTCGATCTCCACGTTGCACCGGTCCGCGATCTTATGGGTATTTTCAATGGCCTCCAGGGCGTAAGGGAACAGTTTTTTCATCTCTTCTTCAGATTTACAGTAATACTGTCCGCCCTCATAGCGCATGCGGTTTTCATCCGTTACTTTTTTTCCTGTCTGGATGCACAGGAGGATGTCATGGGCCTTCATATCTTCCGCATAAGTATAGTGGATGTCGTTGGTCGCCACCAGGTCGATCCCCAGCTCGCGGCTCATGCGCATAAGCCCCTGATTCACCGTTTTCTGAGCCGGAATGCCGTGATCCTGAAGCTCCAGGAAAAAGTTTCCCTTGCCGAAGATCTTTTCATAGCGCAGGGCCGCCTGTTTGCCCTCCTCGTACATTCCTCTCGCCAGAAATCTCTGCACTTCTCCTGCCAGGCAGGCGCTCAGAGCGATGATCCCTTCATGGTAGGTTTCCAGGACTTCATAGTCCACCCTGGGTTTATAGTAAAAGCCTTCCACAAATCCCTTTGAAACGATCTTCATCAGATTGTGGTAGCCTGTGTCATTTTCCGCCAGCAGGACAAGGTGGTAATACCGGTCTTCGCCCTCCCCGCCTGGCTCCCTGTCAAAGCGGGATCCGGGCGCTACGTATACCTCGCTGCCAAGGATCGGCTTGATCCCGGCTTCCTTCGCCGCTTTATAGAAATCGATCACGCCGTACATGACGCCGTGATCCGTCACAGCCATACTGTCCATCCCCAGCTCTTTCGCCCTGGCCACCAGCTCCCCGATCTTGCAGGAGCCGTCCAGAAGGCTGTACTCCGTATGGACATGCAGATGGGTAAACGCCATTCTCTCATCCTCCTTTCCTGTTATTAATGGATCCTGTATAAATAGTCATCTATAAAAAGTATAAGACGATTTTTAATTATTAAGAAAGAGGCTTTCCCTCCGGGAACTGCCTCCTTCATGATCTTCCTATAAACGCTGTTTGCGCAAAACATTAATTGCTGCCCAGATATTTCTGGATATCCACGATTGCAGCTTCCTCGTCCGCACCTTCCACGGTGACAGTGACCTCTTCCCCCTTGTTCAGTCCCAGGGTCATCATGCCCATAATACTTTTCGCATTTACGCGGCAGTTGCCATTTTCCAGATAGATCTTACTTTCATACTGGCTGGCAATCTGTACGAGCATGGCCACCGGCCTGGCCTCCAATCCTGACGCAAGTTCAATTGTGATCGTCTTTTTTACCATAATCATCCTCCTCATTGCTTCGACAGCCTGTCCAAGCTTTCCATCATCTGCTTCCATTCCTCATCTTGTCTGCAAGTTCGCCAAGCTTCCGAAGTCTGTGGTTGACACCTGACTTCCCGACAGGCGGATCCAGAGCTTCCCCAAGCTCTTTTAATGTTGCTTCCGGCAGTGCAAGCCTTACCCTGGCTATTTCCTGAAGATTTTCAGGGAGGCTTTCCAGTCCGGCTGTATCACGGATATATGTAATATCCTCTATCTGCTTTACAGCAGCTGACACCGTTTTATTGATGTTGGCAGTTTCGCAGTTCACCTGGCGGTTTACGCTGTTCCTCATCTCTTTGAGGATCCGGATGTTCTCCAGTTCCATCAGGGCGACCGGCGCGCCCATGATATTCAGCATATCTACGATCTGACTGCCCTCTTTGATATAAACAACATAATATTTCTTCCGTATGATGATCTTGGCATCCACTTGAAAGGTTGCGATCATATGCTGCAGCTGCTTTGCTTTCTCTTCCGTAGCGCACACGATCTCCAGATGGTAAAATTTTTCCGGGTCGCTCACTGAGCCGCTGGCTAAAAACGCTCCCCGTATGAATGCCCTTCTGCAGCACATCTGCTGTGTGACAACATTCTTCACCACAGAAAGATTTTCCATAATTTCTCCGTCTGCTCTTAAAAGCTTTGTTGCTTTCAAGACACGTATGGCATCTTCATGCTTTGGCACGACCACTGTACAGGTCATATTTTTGTGAAGATACGGGTTGCGTCTGATTGCAACATCCGTACCTATATTAAATGTTTTTTTCAATAATGTAAAGTACTTTCTTGCAACTGCCGCGTTTTCTGTATGAATTTTTATGCAGTATCTGTTATTTTCCGATATCTGTATGCGTCCGCACATGCTGATAATCGCCGCGGTTTCCGCGATCTGACAGTGCCTGGCGCTGCTCATCTGTCTGGACAATTCGTCCTTCACTCTGGAAGAAAATGACATCGTTTCCTCACTTTCCCCTCTTGCTGTCTTTATCAATATCTCTGTGTTCGATCTTCAGTCCCCACTCGCTGTGAGCCTTCAGCCTGGAATACAGCGCCGTGGCTATGGCTACGGACCTGTGTTTTCCGCCTGTACAGCCTACGGCGATGACCAGCTGGTTCTTGCCCTCCGCGATATAGTTGGGGATCAGAAATTCCATCATATCAGAAAGTTTTTCCAGGAAAATGTCGGCTTTTCCTCCCTGCCTCACATAATCCTGGACCTCTTTTTCCTCTCCGGTATGGCTCCGGAGCTCTTCCACATAATAGGGATTGGGAAGGAATCTAACGTCGAAGACAAGATCCGCATCCGCCGGGATCCCGTACTTGAATCCAAAGGAAAGGACCGTCACATACAGGTTGGCGAACTTCTGGTTCCGGATAAATATCTTTTCCAGTTCCTGCCTCAGTTCTCTTGTCAGGAGCATACTGGTATCGATGATCGTATCCGCCCGTTTTTTCAGGAATCCCACCTGCTCCCTTTCCCTGGCTATCCCTTTGTCGATCCGTCCCCTGCCTGCCAGGGGATGGGCTCTCCTCGTCTCTTTATATCTTTTGATCAGTATCTCGTCGGAACAGTCCAGAAACAGTACATGATAGGGGATCTTTTTCTCGTCCCAGTTCTGGAAGATATGGCTCATCTCAGAAAGGCCTTCGCCGTTTCTGATGTCCAGGCCGATAGCGGCTCCCTCCATGCCATCCGGATCTCTTTCCATGATCAGCTCCGCAAATTTCTCCACAAGGGAAACAGGAAGGTTATCCACGCAGTAAAAGCCCAGATCTTCCAATATCTTCAGTGCAATTGTCTTGCCTGCGCCGGACATCCCGGTAACGATCACAAGCCTCATCTTTTCCTCCGATCACATTCCCAGCTTCCGGATCTCCATATCCATCCTTACGCCGAACTTTTGAAAAACTTTTTCCTGTACCTGGCGGCACAGTTCCATCACGTCTTCCGCCGTAGCGTCTCCCCGGTTTATCACAAAACCGCAGTGTTTTTCCGAAACCTGCGCTCCTCCTACCTGAAAGCCTCTCAAACCCGCGTCGTCGATCAGCTTTCCGGCAAAATATCCTTCCGGCCGCTTAAACGTGCTTCCGGCGCTGGGATATTCCAGAGGCTGTTTGCTCTTTCTCTGAGCCGCCAGCTCCTCCATCCTTGCCCGGATCGCTTCCGGATCTCCTTTTTTGAGACGGAGAGCGGCTTCCAGCACAATACTCCCTGTCTCCGGGATCGTGCTGTAACGATAGCCAAGCTTCAGTTCCCCGGCAGGAACTGTCCTCACATTACCTTCCCTGTCCAAAAGCCTTACGGATTCCAGCACATCCTTCAGCTCAAATCCATAGGCTCCGGCGTTCATCACCACGCCGCCTCCTAAGGTCCCTGGAATGCCGGATGCAGACTCTAATCCTGTAAGGGAAAGGCGAAGAGCTTCCTTAGCCAGGGCCGACAGCAGGATCCCCGCTCCGGCCTTTAACGTCTCGCCGTCTGCTTCCAGGCGGCTTAATGCCTTTTCCGTCTCGATCACCGCGCCCCGGTAGCCGCTGTCGCTTACCAGGAGATTGCTCCCGTTTCCAAGGATATAATATGGCATGCCTTCCTGGCGGCAAAGCCTGACCGCCGCCAGGAACTGGCTCTCGTCTTCCGGAGTGATAAAAATATCAGCAGGGCCTCCGATCCGGAACGTAGTATGTTTTTTCATGGGTTCATCCCGTTTTACCCCCTGCTCTCCTACTGTCCTGCAGAGTTTTTCCAGAAATATCTCCATCTCCATGAACGACCTCTAATTTTTTGCAAGATTTTCCTGTACGCGGCGGTACAGTTCCTGAGCCGCGTTGTATCCCATCTTTTTCTGCCTGTAATTGACAGAAGCGGACTCTACGATAACGGCCAGGTTACGGCCTGGGCGGATCGGAATATTGTGGCATACTACCTTATTGCCCAGAAATTCCGTATACTGGTCTTCCATGCCCAGCCTGTCGTATTCTTTATCCTTATCCCATTCTTCCAGCTTGATGACCATATCGATCTGCTGGGAATCCTTCACGCTTTCTACGCCGAAGAGGGCTTTTACGTCAATGATGCCGATGCCTCTCAGCTCGATCAGGTGGCGGGTGATATCAGGCGCTCCTCCTACCAGTGTCTCGTCGCTGACCTTGCGGATCTCCACAACGTCGTCGCTTACAAGGCGGTGTCCTCTCTTGATCAGCTCCAGGGCGGCCTCGCTCTTTCCAATACCGCTCTCGCCCATGATCAGCACGCCTTCGCCGAAAACGTCTACCAGCACGCCGTGGATGCTGATCGTGGGAGCCAGCTTGACCTTAAGCCACCGGATCACCTCAGCCATCAGGTCCGACGTGGTCTTCTCCGATACCAGGCAGGGCACGCCGTAATGGAAGCAGCGGTCCAGCATATCCTCGTCCGGGACGATCCCTCGGCTGTATACGATGCACGGCACCTTGCTGGCCAGCAGCTGATCGTACCTTCCCTTCTTTACCTCCGGATCCATCTGGCTGATATAAGCGTGTTCCACATATCCGATGATCTGTACCCTCTCATTATCAAAATGATCAAAAAAACCTGCCAGCTGCAGGGCCGGACGGTTCACATCCGGATGGGTAAGGACCGTCTTTTCCGGATCGATCTCCGGCGTCATATTCTTCAGATTCATTTTTTTGATCAGTTCTGCTATCGTGACCCCGTACATAATATATTTCCTCCTTATGGCTCTTTATAAAGCTGTTACTTTGTGTCTAGCTTATCACATCTTCTATCTCTTGTCACCTGTGAAACCGGCTTTAATGGAAAAATTCATACACGCTTTCCGCAGCCTTCCGGTTCATCCCAGGCACGCTCTGCAGCTCTTCCACCTGGGCCTCCCGGATCCCTTCCACAGATTTAAAGCGCTTTAAAAGGGCCTTCCGCCTGGTATCGCCGATCCCCTCAATATCGTCCAGGACCGATCTTACCTGCCCTTTGCTCCGCAGGCTCCTGTGATATTCAATGGCAAAACGGTGGGCTTCGTCCTGGATCCTTGTGATCAGTTTAAACCCTTCCGAACGGCGGTCGATAGGGATCTCTTTATTCTGGTAATACAGCCCTCTCGTCCTGTGATTGTCGTCTTTTACCATTCCGCACACTGGGATATGGAGGTCCAGCTCCTTTAACACTTCCAGGGCGATATTCACCTGTCCCCTTCCGCCGTCCATCATGATCAGATCCGGAAAACGGGTAAAGCTTCCCAGCTCTTTATCCACGCCTTTTTCCTTCATAAGCTTTGCTTCTTCCATCCCGTGGCTGAAGCGGCGCAGCAGCACTTCCTTCATGGAAGCGTAATCATCCGGTCCCTTTACCCACTTGATACGGAATTTCCGGTAGTCGTTCCGTTTGGGCCTGCCCTGTTCGTATACCACCATGGAACCAACGGAATCAAAACCGCTGATATTGGAAATATCAAAGGCCTCCATACGGCTGATCCCGGAAAGCCCAAGAAGCTCTTCCAGCTCTTTTACCGCTCCCGTAGTCCTCATCTCGTCTCTTTTGATCCTTTCCCTGTCCTGGGTCAGGACCAGGGTAGCGTTGCGCTCCGCCAGCTCGATCAGCCGCTCTTTATCTCCCTTTTTAGGAACCGTGAGCCTGACTTTCTGGCCTTTTTTGGCGGAAAGCCACTGACCGATTACTTCTTCGTCGTTTAAAGGCGCCTGGGTCCACAGCTCTCTGGGTACGAAAGGCGTTCCGGCATAAAACTGTTTTACAAAGCTGGTGAGTATCTGGGACTTGTCTTCCTCCAGCTCCGCCCTCAGGTGGAAATGCTCCCGCCCGATCAGCTTGCCTTCCCGCACAAAGAATACCTGGACGACCACGTCTTCCATATCTCTGGACATGGCGATGATGTCCCTGTCTTCTTCCTCGCTGGCTGTGATCTTCTGCTTCTGGGCCACCTTCTTTACGCTCTCTAAAAGATCCCGGTATTCAATAGCTTTTTCAAAATCCATGGCGTCCGACGCAGCCATCATCTTCTCCTGCAGCCGGTTTAGGATCAGGTCGTATTTTCCTCCCAGGAAATCCAGGGCTTCGTTTACATTTTCCCCGTATTCTTCTTTTGAGATATATCCCTGGCAGGGGGCGCTGCACTGGTGGATATGATAGTTCAGGCAGGGCCGCTCCTTTCCGATGTCTTTGGGCAGGGAACGCCTGCAGGTGCGGATCCTGTACAGCTTATGGATCAGCTCAATGGTATCTTTCACCGCTCCGGCGCTGGTATATGGGCCGAAATAGCGGCTCTTGTCTTTTTTCATGTCCCTGGAAAACAGGACCCTTGGAAATTCTTCCTGCACCGTTACTTTTATGTAGGGATAGGTCTTGTCGTCCTTTAACATGGTGTTGTAACGGGGCCTGTGCTCCTTGATCAGGTTGCATTCCAGCACCAGAGCTTCCAGCTCAGAATCCGTCACAATGTATTCAAACCGGGCGATATGGGAGACCATCCGCTCGATCTTTGCGGTTTTATTCCGGCTGCTCTGAAAATACTGGCGCACCCGGTTCTTTAAATTGACCGCCTTCCCCACGTAGATGATCTCATCCTTTGCATTGTGCATCAGATAAACGCCAGGCTGGGAAGGCAATTTTTTCAGTTCTTCCTCAATATTAAACAATTTCCTACCTCCGAAGCCTGCTGCCGTCGTATCGGATCCTGGTCTCCAGATATCCCCGGATCGCTTCCAGCAGAGAAGTCCTGTCCTTTGCCGCGGAAGAGATCTCCAGAGACTCGCAGATCATCTCCAGCTGGCGGCTGTCCGCCGCCCCTCCCTTCTGCTTCAGAACAGCCAGTTTTTCCTCCGGCGCCGCGGCATCCAGGAAATCCAGGAGAAATTCCCCAGGTCCTTCCTGTCCCTCTGGCTCCTCTAAGGCGGCCGCCGCTGTTTCCCGGCCCTCCTCCGATCCTTTTGGGTCCCCGGACAGAATCACCCTCTCAAACCGGTATTCCTGCTTTGCGTCCGGATACTTTTCTCTGTCTACCAGGCTGGTAAACATATCCAGAGGCCTGGCATAGACGGCGAAGTCGCCGTACAGGGCCTGGTAGATCACCAGCTTCTCCCCTGTTTCCGTATGCCTGGCCACTGCCAGGACCTGATACAGCTTATTCTTGAAATGCCGGTAAAATTCCCCCGGCTTTGGTATTCTTTCCATCTGATCTGTCACTCCATTCGCATCTGCGGGATGACTACTCCCACGCTTTCCTCTTCTTCTGATTCTTGGCCTCCCGCCGGCTCCACATATTCCGGAAGCTCCGGCATTTCCGGAAGCTCCGGCGGCGGGCCGGAAGTTTCCGGCTCTCCTGCCGCAAATCCTGCGGTTTCTCTCTCTTCTTCTGAAAGCGCGGCTCTGGACTGGGCGATCGCTTCCGCCTCCGCCTCTGCTTCTTCAGCAGTCTTTAACCCATCCCAGGTATACTGGCTGGCCGCGTTCCAGAGGATCCACTCGTCATAGCCGGCATCGTAAACCGCCTGGATCTGCGCCCGTATCTGATCCTTTCCATATTCAATATGGTGTTCCAGATAAGACGCGGTAAAATCCTGGAGCCAGGGGCGGACCGCCGCCTGGCGTTCTCCCTCCGTCCGGTGTCTCCCAAGCTCCCGCGCAGAGCCTCTAAGCGCCGCCCGGACTGTGGCATAGGGCTCCATATCCGGATATTCGATACCAAAATACCCATTCCCATAATGGGACGGATAGATCATAGGGCAGATGTAATCCAGGCATTCTGCCATTTCCGCATAAAGCTGTCCCACAGCCTCTCCATCCTGGCGGCTGGAGATCACCCCGCCGAAAACATCCGCCGCTACGTATACTTTTGAAGAAAGTTTTTCGTAAATATAAGAGGTAAACTGGGTTATGGCATCGGTCTTGCTCCTTCCCTGCCTGTCTTCTTCATCGAAGACTACCGCGTCCACGCCCCGTTCCGTACAGAAACGGATATAATCAAACTGCACCTCGTCAAAACCGCATTCCGCAGCCTTTTCCCCTACTTCCGCCAGATACTCCCAAACCTCCTGCTTATAGGGATCGATCCAGGCCAGCCCCTGGCTGTCCCGGAATACCGTTCCGTCCCCAAGCTCCATACACCATTCCGGCTTCTTTTCCGCCAGATAGGGGTCACGGAAAGCGACGATCCTGGCGATAGTATAGATCCCGCGCTCTTTTAACCGTTTCATAAGAGCCGGCATGTCTTCAATATATACCTGGCAGGCCTCGATCTCATTGATCACAGGAGAATCCACGCGGCAGGTGATCCTGCCCTGGTCGTCCTTAAAATCGATCACCACAGCGTTCAGCTCTGTCTGGCCGATCTTTTCAATGATCTCGTCCATCCTGGCCTGAGAGCCCGCCACCGGAGCCGTAAGATAGATCCCCTTCACCTTAACGGCTTCTTTCCGTACCGGTTCCGCCTGTTCGGGACGGTCCGCTTCCGCTGTGCGGACGCCTCCCGTCTCCCTGCTGCCTGAAGTCTCTTCTTCACTGACCACGATCGGCGCCGGCGCAGTTATATCGTTTGCCAGCTTCTCCTTTCCGCAGCCTGCAAGAGCCAGAAAGCAGAAGCCTGCCAACAGCCATTTTTTCATCGTCTTTCCCTTTCCGCCTTTTAAAGGCTATGAGGAACTGGCAGACGGCAAGGCGCCTGTCTCCCGGCTATCCCCAGTCCTCTTATTTCGACAGGATCTCATAACCTGTCTCTGTTACAAGGATCGTGTATTCCCACTGTGCGGAGAGGCTCCCGTCGTCTGTATAGATGGTCCATCCGTCGTCCTCGTCCACAAACCAGTCCTGTCTCCCTGCGTTGATCATCGGTTCAATGGTAAAGATCATTCCCGGAAACAGCATCATCCCGGTATTTCTCTTTCCCACATGGCACACATAGGGTTTTTCATGAAATCCCACGCCTACTCCGTGTCCGCAGATATCCGCCACAACAGAAAATCCGTTTGCCCTGGCGTGCGCCTGGATGACTGCGCCGATATTTCCCAGAAAGCTTTCCGGCTTTACTTCTTTAAGGCTTAAGTCCAGGCACTCTTTTGTCACTCTTACCAGCTTCTCTGCCTGCTCCGATACCTGGCCGATGCAGTACATCCGGGAGGCGTCTCCGTAATATCCGTCCACGATGGTCGTGGCGTCCACATTGATAATGTCCCCTTCCATCAGGATCTGATCCTCGGACGGGATCCCGTGGCAGATCACGTCGTTGACAGAAGTGCACACGCTCTTTGGATACCCTTCAAATCCCAGGGTAGCCGGAGTTCCGCCAAGGCGGATCGTCGTCTCATGGACGACCCGGTTGATCTCTTCCGTAGAAATGCCAGGCTTTATGATCTGATCCACCGCGTCAAGCACCTGCCCGTTGATCTGCCCGGCTTTGCGGATCCCTTCGATCTGAGCTGCCGTCTTGATCATGTTCCTGGACGGCACGATCTTTTTCCTTTTTCTGTAATACTGTAATTTTTCTTCTAAGTTCATGGTTTTATACCCTCTGTTTCCGCTTCATGCTTTTTATTTGTTCCTTCACGCTTTTTTCCACACGGAACGATTCCGTGATCTTCTGCAGAGCCTTGTTGTACGTCCAGTCGTCCAGACGGTTATCTTTCAGATATTCCATAGTCAGATCCGGAACTTTGATAAAATAGATGGATATGGCCCAGGCCACTGCCATTTTCACATAATAGCCGTCGTGACGGATCCTGTCGAAATACTGGAAGGCCTCTTTCGCGTGATCTTTGTCGGCAAAATGATCCAGCGCCATGACCGCGCCGAAACGGATCTCATACTCTTTATCGCTTTCCATATAAGGCTTGATAAATTCCCAGACCTCGTCCCTGTATTTTTCCGCAAACCGCAGGCTGCCGCAGAAAATATCGCAGACCGCCCAGTTGGTGATCCTGGGGATAAATTCCCGGATCCTCTGGAAACGCTCTTCCTTATCCATAGGGGCCGTCCCTGTCACCAGAGCCTTCAGGATCACTTCTTCATAGTAGTCTTCCGCGCCGTTGTCCAGGAAATCTCTCCAGTCCCCTTTGATCAGTTCTTTCGCCATCTTCCTTAATAATGGCGTCCGAACCCCTATGATGGGGAGCTGGTTTCCTGGGATCAGGCTCCCGTGAAACTCCCTGTATCCCTCGTCCGCCAGCTTCCACAGCTCTTCTTCCACATTCACCGCCACATTCGCCCCACTTTCGACATTTTTCCTATATTCATTTCCCACTTTGGGTTCAGTATAACACATTTTTCATAATTTTCAAAATTTCTCTAAATTTTTTTTCCTTTCCCGGAAATTTGTGATAGAATAGGCTATTGTAATCATGCGAAACAGATAGCAACCGTTCAGCCGTGTATCTTCCCTCCAGCACAGAATGTGCTGGAGGGAAGCGTGGGATGTTATCCCTATGCCAGGATATATGTCTGACATATATCCTGGCGCACGGCTGAACTGTTACAACAGATATTAAAAAAGATGGAGGCAGGAAATGGAAATTGGATTTGACAACGAAAAATATTTGAAAATGCAGTCCGAGCACATCATGGAACGGATCAGCCAGTTTGGAGATAAATTGTACCTAGAATTCGGCGGAAAGCTTTTTGACGATTATCATGCCTCCAGAGTCCTGCCAGGCTTTGCGCCGGACAGCAAGCTGCGCATGCTCCTGCAGCTGGCGGATAAAGCGGAGATCGTTATTGCCATCAACGCCGCTGATATTGAGAAAAATAAAGTCCGTTACGACCTTGGCATCACCTATGA
>DWZA01000040.1 GCA_019118365.1 Candidatus Lachnoclostridium stercoravium
CATCAGAGAAGACGTCCTGAGAAGTTTTCTGGAAAAACATCGGATGGAGGTGAAGGATGTGATACTTACAGAATTTGACGAAGAGCTGCACAATAAAACGCTTTTGGAAGAGGGACGAGAAGAGGGAAAGCAGGTGGGAACTCAGTCTGCCCTGATCTGCTATCTGAAAAAGAAAGGCCTCCTTACGAAAGAACTGGAGGAGAGGATCCTGAAAGAGGAGGAGCTGGAAGTACTGGAACAATGGCTGGTCCAGGCTTTTGATGGAAAATTCCCGGAAGATCAGGAGAGGGTGGAGAAACATCCGCTTCAGGAAGCCACCAGTCCGCTGACGGAATTTGACGAAGAGCTGCACAATAAAACGCTTTTGGAAGAGGGAAAAAGAGAAGGGCTTCAGTCTGGTCTGATCCGCTATCTGAAAAAGAAAGGCCTCCTTACGAAAGAACTGGAGGAGAGGGTCCTGAAAGAGGAAGATCTGGGAGTGTTGGAGAAATGGCAGAACGAGGCCTTTGACGGAAGAGTTCCAGAATAACTGATGTAAGGAAAGAAGAGAATATTTTGGTTATTTCCCTTACTGGAAGCCTGGTTGTTGGAAAGAAAGTGATGGGAAAGGACGGTGTGATTTTTCCTGAGATTAAAGATTGATAGAAAGGAGCAGGACCCTATCGCGAAGGATCCTGCTCTTCCTTTCTGTTATAATTTTGTTCCCTTCCATCCACATTCAACATCTGTAACAAAGGCTTCCGCAGCCTTTTCTACATCATTTTTTAGAAGACATTCAATAATCTGGATATGATGATCACAGCACAATTCTTTGATCGTTTCGTCGGAAGCGCCGCCAAAACGGCTTCGATAGGCCAGATAGCGGCTGTTCATAGTCAGATCTGCGATCACCTTGGTTTCATCATGGATGATTCCTGGTATACATTCGTCTAAAAGACGATGAAATTCCACATCGATATAAAAAAGTTCCATAAGATCAGCATTGTTTATATATTTCATAGAACGGAAACGTTTAAATTCTCCATAAAACACTTCCAATTCGCTTCTGTCGATCAAATGGCCGGCGCTCTGGATCACAAGCTTACCAAGAGCGGAGCGGGCGTGGAAGATGATCTCCAGTTCAAAAGGGGTTAATTCCCTTACGAAAGTTCCCCGCTGTGGGTAAACTACTACATAACCGTCTCGTTCCAGAGTAGAGAGAGCTACTGCCACAGGGGTACGGCTGATGGAAAGCTCCTCTGCCAGCCTGGCTACGCTTAGACGCTGACCTGGATGAAGCTGGTCAAAAATGATGCGGTGCTTGATGATATTATAAGCCCGCTTATTTAATACAGGTTCGTTGGCAATTAATTTTTCGTATTTTGTCTGATACTTTCCCATTTTATCCTCTTTTAGTGTAACAGTTCAGCCGTGTATCTTCTTGCCAGCACATTCTGTGCTGACAAGAAGCCCTGGATGTCATCCCTATGCCAGGATATATGTCAAATCGCTTTTACAAGTAAGCTTGTAACGCTCTTTATCATATATCCTGGCGCACGGATGAACTGTTACCTTTAATTAACATTCTAGATTTTTACTACAGTTTATCATATCAGAAAGAGATAATCAATTGATTTTTGAATTTTATGTGTAAAATGTATAAAAACGTAGAGTATATTTAATAAATATTAACTATATTGACAAATGAAAATAAGGATGCTATAGTATGAATATAACATACTAACATGTTAGTTAAGGCGAGCAATTAACATTTGGAAGAAAGATAAGGGGTTATTACATTATGAGGTACGGCTGCTGTCTGAATATGGTTGCCAGAAATGGGAGAGGTATTGGAGATGAATATTTAGAGACATTGGACAGACTGGGATATGATTATGCGGAACTTCCATTGGCGGAAATTATGGAGCTGAATGAAGGAGAGTTTACAGGAATTTTAAAACGTCAGGAAAAATTGAGGATACATTGCGAGGCCTGTAATAATTTTTTCCCATCTTATATGCGGCTGACTGGGAGAACAGCCAATATAGACAGAAATCTGGATTATGTCGAGAGGGCTTTAAACAGAGCGGAAATGCTGGGCGCACAGTATATCGTATTTGGAAGCGGTCCGGCAAAGTCGGTACCGGAAGGTTTTCCATTGGAAGAGGGATATCTTCAGATCAGGAAGCTGCTGAAAAAAATAGGCCCTATGGCTCAGAAAAAGGGAATCGTTATCTGCATTGAACCATTAAGACGGGAAGAATGTAATCTGATCAACACATTTGCTGAGGCTTATGGGCTAGCTAGAGAAGTAGGACATCCAGCAGTGAAAGGGTTGATCGACTATTATCATATGACGTCAGAAAATGAACCCGCAGAACATATAGAAATTTACGGAAGAGGTTTTTTGAAGCATGTACATTTTGCGCGGTATCAGGGACGGAGATTTCCATCAGATTTTCAGCAAGACAAAGAGGGGTATAAGGCGTTTGCAAAAGCCTTAAACAAAATCAGTTACGATGGACGGATCAGCTGTGAAGCGTACTCTGGAAATTTTTTGGCAGATGCATCGGCTGCGTTAGTGTTTATGAAACAATATATAAATAACAAAATATGGGAGGAGGAAATCTATGTATAGTGAAGACTTATTGGAAACGCTGGAAAAAAAGGCAAAACGGCTTAGGCGTGATGTGATCGTAAGCATAGGAGTAGGCGTTGCCGGTCATATTGGAGGCTCCAATTCATCGGCAGATATTGTAACAGCTCTTTATTTTTACAAAATGCGTCATGATCCTCAAAATCCTGAAAAACCAGACAGAGATCGATTCCTTTTGAGTAAAGGCCATGCTGCGATCCTTCAGTATGCGGCCTTAGCGGAAAGCGGATATTTTCCAGTAGAGGATCTGAAGCATACAAAGGAATTAGGGTCATATCTTCAGGGCCATCCGGATGTGAGAAAAACTCCAGGGATAGAAGCAGGGACAGGCTCCCTGGGCCAGGGGTTGTCCATTGGTCTGGGAATGGCTCTGGGGCAGAAACTGGACGGTCTGGACCGGAAAACATACGTGCTTCTTGGAGACGGAGAATGCCAGGAAGGTCAGGTGTGGGAAGCAGCAATGGCAGCCAGCGCTTTTAAGGCAGATAATTTGGTAGCGATCGTAGATAAAAATGGACTTCAGGCGAACGGTCGGATCAAGGACAGGATGGATGAAGGCAGCTTGAGCGCCAAGTTCATGAGCTTTGGGTGGCATGTTATAGAGATCAATGGTCATGACATGAAAGAAATACTGAAGGCCCTGGATGAAGCAGATAAGATCAAAGGCGCACCGACAGCGATCATAGCTAGCACAGTAAAAGGAAAGGGTGTAAGTTTTGCGGAAAATATGGTCGGTTACCACAATGGCACGCTGACGGAAGAAAGGTATAAGCAGGCATTAACGGAACTAGCAGATTGAAGGGAGGGATGATCGTGATCTATACAAATCAGAGACTTGCATACGGAAATACTTTGAAAGAACTGGGAAAGACAAATCAGCGCATTGTGGTACTGGATGCAGATCTGGGAGGTTCGACCATGGGAAAGATATTTGAAGAGGCTTTTCCGGAACGGCATTTTGAAATGGGAATTGCGGAAGCAAATATGACCAGCGTGGCAGCGGGACTGGCTCAGACAGGAAAGATCCCGTTTACAAATTCCTTTGCGGTTTTTGCGGGAGGAAGGGCTTTTGATCAGATCCGTCAGACGATCGCTATTGGCAGACTGAACGTGAAAATATGCGGGGCTTCGTCTGGAATGTCTGATTTTGGTGATGGAGCGACTCATCAGTGTGTTGAAGATCTGGCGCTTTTTCGAGCCGTTCCAAATATGACAGTGATCTGTCCTGCGGATGCCAATGAAACAGTAGAGGCAGTTAAAGCGATTGTTGAATATGACGGGCCATGTTACCTTCGGCTAAATCGAAACGATTACCCGAACGTAACGCCGGAAGGAAAAAAGTTTGAAATCGGAAAGCCTTATGTGCTGCGGGACGGAAAGGACATAGCAGTCTGTGCTACAGGATATATGGTAGCGGCGGCTAAAGAAGCGGCAGAACTCTTAAAAGGCGAGATCAGTGTAAAAGTGATCAATGTGCCTACATTGAAACCGTTGGATGAAGAGTGTCTGCGCAGACTTGTAGGCGAATGCGGAGGGGTTATAACGGCAGAAGAACATAATATTATCGGCGGACTAGGCAGCGCGGTGGCAGAAATCTTCCGAAAAGATAAGAAACCGGTAGATTTTGTGGGAATTGAGGATAAATTCGGCTGCAGCGCTCATAACTATAAGGAACTCCTGGAATATTACGGACTGACAAAAGAACATATTTCCGCTGCTATCAGGGAGATGGCAGCAGATAAATAGGAGGTGTGCAGTTGGCGGAAGAAGATAAAAAAAGAGAACCTGTGTTAAAAGCCGTTGATATTTCAAAAACATTTTATTCTACAAAAGCTCTCCAGAAGGTGTCTTTTGAACTTTTACCGGGAGAAGTCCATGCGCTTATGGGAGAAAATGGGGCTGGAAAATCCACCCTGGGGAAATGCATTACAGGTATATATAAGGCAGATGAAGGAGACGTATTTTATAAAGGAAAAAAAGTAGAATACTCTGGCCCAAAAGAAGCGCTGAATGATGGGATCGCCATCGTTCTTCAAGAATTTAATACTATTCCCTATTTAAGTGTAGCGGAAAATATTTTTCTGACGGATATGGATTTTTATAAAGGTCGTTGGAAAGAAGATTATAAAAGAATGGTTGAGAAAACTGACGAACTTTTGAAGGACTTCCATATGAGAGAATTTATTGATCCGATGGGAAGAATGGCAGACCTGTCAGTAGCGGAAATGCAGATCATCGAGATCATTAAAGCAATGTCTAAAGAAGCAAAGGTGATCATCTTAGACGAGCCGACGGCAACGCTTTCTGGAAAGGAAGTGGACAGGCTGTTTGAGATGATACGGGATTTAAAAGCAAAAGGTGTGGGATTTATCATCGTGTCTCACAGGATAAATGAAATTTATGAAATTTCAGATAGGATCACTGTATTCCGGGATGGCAGACTGGTACTTTCTGGTGCAAAAACCTCGGAATTGAAAGAAATGGATCTGATCAAAGCTATGGTTGGGAGACAGATCGACGATCTGTATGGTTCTGCATTAAGGAGACAGAGAGAAATACCAGATGAGATTGTTCTGGAAGTAAAAGACATCTGCGATACGAAAGGGTTTGTTAGGAACTGCTCTTTTCAGGTAAAAAAAGGAGAAATTTTAGGTGTATCAGGTTTAGTGGGAGCCGGGAGGACAGAGCTTATGCGCTGTGTGTTCGGAATAGACAAACGTTCTAAAGGGACGGTTGTCTTTCGGGGAAAAGAAGTGAAACCGGATTCGATCACAGCCAGCATTTCCGCCGGTATGGGGTTCCTTTCAGAAAAAAGAAAGGAAGAGGGTCTTCATCAGGAAATGTCTATTATTCAGAATCTGAATATGGTAGTCTGTGCTGTCTCCAGGTCATGGATGGTAAATTGGAAGAAAGAAGCAGAAAATTGTGTAAATGTAGTGGACATGTTAAAAGTGAAAATCGGAGAACCATATAATAAGATAAGCAGCCTGTCTGGCGGCAACCAGCAGAAGATCCTGCTGGGAAAATGGCTTCTTTCCGGGCCAAAGCTTCTGATCATCGACGAACCGACAAGGGGGATCGACGTTGCGTCGAAAAGCGAGATTTATGGAATACTCCGGGAACTGGCGGAAAAAGGGATATCTATTATTATGATATCGTCAGAGATCAATGAGATCTTAGGTGTAACAGACAGAACGCTTGTAGTTCGTGATGGACGGATCACAGCTTCTTTAAAAACGGATCAAACGACGGAAGAAGAGATCGGATATTATTCAACGATCGGCGATGTGAGAGGGGAGGAAGCAAGTTGAAAGGAGCGGATGGAAGAGAAAACTGGAATGCAGAATATAAACGGATGAGAAGGATATGGACGCTGAGAAATAACAGGACGGAACTTATGATGCTGGGAGTGCTGTTATTCGGCTGTATACTGATGTCTGTGATCTCTCAAACGTTTTTTACGAAAGGAAATTTATTAAATATCTGTTCCCAGCAGTCGACGACGGCACTGATGGCGATCGGCATGACCATGGTTATCATAACGGGAGGAATCGATCTTTCTGTGGGGACGCTCTTGGGATTTTCAGGTATGCTTGCGGCGATAGAACTTCAGAATTCTGGAAATATCTTTAAGGCGATCCTGATCGCATACGGATTGGCATTGGTAATCGGACTGATCAATGGATACCTGATCGGGTATATGAAATTGCCGGCGTTTATAGTGACACTCGGTACGCAAAAAGTCTGCCAGAGTATGAACTACGTAGTCACAGACGGATCTTCTGCTTCTAAATTTCCAGAAGCCTTCGGATTTATTGGAAAAGGAAAGCTCATAGGTGACATCCCGTTTTATCTGGTTATGATCATTATCCTGTATATCATTTTCAGTTTGGTTATGACCAAAGTAAAATATGGAAGATTCCTGTATGCAACTGGATCAAACGAAGAAGCGTCCAGACTTTCTGGAATTAAGACAAAAAAAGTTATTATGATCACATATGTAATTTCAGCTTTTATGGCGGCGACAGCAGGCCTTGTAATGATCTCCCGCCTGATGGCCTGCGATCCAACTTATGGGAACGGGGCGGAAATGGATGTGATCGCCGCCGTAGTGATCGGAGGCACCTTTATGTCAGGAGGAAAAGGGACACTGTGGGGGACGGCTATAGGAGTATTTATCGTAGGCGTATTAAGAAACTCTCTAAATCTTTTAGGAGTGAATACTTTCTGGCAGGGAACAGCAATTGGTGTTGTAATTATTCTGGCCGTTTTGGCAGAGCAATTATCACATAAAAAGAAAGGCTAAAGGAGGAGAAACGAATGAAAAAAACTTTGGGATTTGCAGCAATTTTACTGAGCATGAGTCTGATGGGATGCAGCGGAGGGAATACTCAGGAAACAGAGAACCAGGCAGGAGCGGCAGAAACAACGGCACCGTCAGGGGAGAGCGCCCCGTCGACAGATACTGAAGATACGGAGGAAAAAGAGTATCAGATCGCATATTTGTGCCCATCTATGGATAATCCGTTCTGGCGTTACATGGCGACAGGAGTTGAAAGGGAAGCAGAAAAGCTGGGAAATGTGACAGTAACCACTTATGACAGCAAAAACAGCGCGGATATCCAATATACTAATGCTCAGGATGTGATCGTAAAACAGGTGGACGGGATCGTGATCAGTCCAACGGATTCCGCCTCCTGCGTAGCCGTTTTAAGCCTGGCGGAGGAAGCGGGGATTCCGGTAGCGATCAGTGATATCGGAACAGATTCCGGGGAATATGTAACATACGTTCAGACAAACAATCTGGACGGAGCGCGGGAAGAAGGAGAGTACCTGGCTTCTCTGCTGTCAGAAGGAGATCAGGTCGCGGAGATCGTCGGACCACAGGCAAGGCAGAATCAGCAGGACAGAAAGGCTGGCTTTGAAGAAGGCCTAAGCTCCTCTGGAGCGGAAGTCGTTGACTTCAGACAGATGGAGAAGGAAAACAGAAGCGAGGGAGAAACATATACTCAGGATTATCTGACAGCATATCCGGAGCTGAAAGCGATCTTCTGCACCAATGGAGACGCTACTTTGGGCGTTTTAGCCGCGTGCCAGGCGGCAGGAAGAGATGAAGTCCTGATCATGGGATTTGACTGTAATGAAGAACTTCTGGAAGAGATCCAGGCAGGTACGATCGCAGGGATCAGCGCTCAACAGCCGATCCTTATGGGCGCAAAGGCTTTGGATGGAGTGATCGCACATCTGAACGGGGAAGAGGTGGAGCAGATCCAGGAAGTGGAGACTCTGCTGGTAACAAAGGATAATATTAATGAGGTTTACGACACATTGACAGAAACAGCTATGGTGATCGAATAACAGACAAAAAGGAGAGACGAAAAAATGATCAAAGTGGATCCAACAAAACAAACACATTGGTACAGCCCCTGGAATGTGCCTGCCTTGCGGGTCGAACCGGGAGAAACTGTCAGCTTCACCTGTCAGGATACATGGAATGACGTAATGGTAGACACAAAAACAATACAGGCCAGAGCGATGCATGGCTACCCGATAAATCCAGTGAACGGCCCGGTATATGTCAATGGAGCTATGCCAGGGGATACAATGAAGATAACGATCGAGGATGTAAGGGTAACTTCCGATGCGACGCTGATATGTAACGACCGTCAGGTGAGCAAAGCCTTCCGCAAATATATTACGGATGATGAAGTAGTAAAATTCCCAATAAAAGATGGAAAGGCGGATATGTTTGGAGTAATTGTAGATATAAAGCCGTTTCCGGGCTGTTTGGGGGTAGCAGCTGCAGAGAGAATGAGTACGCTTGATCAGGGACGCCATGGCGGAAATATGGACTGCAAATACATGACAAAAGGAACCGTTCTGTATCTTCCTGTATTTGCACCAGGCGGACTGGTTGCCACGGGGGATATCCATGCCTATCAGGGAGATGGAGAAATTGTCGGTGGTTTAGAAGTCGCCGGAGAGGTAGATCTGAAATTAGAAGTGATAAAGGGCCGATCAGAACCATGGCCGATCCTGGAAACTGCAGACCGTTGGTATGCCATTGTATCGGATATGACATTGGAAGAGGCTGGTTTTACAGCAGTCCAGTGTATCCAGGAATTTATACTGAAGCGGACAGACCGCTATACTCCAAATCATCTCATGCTTATGCTGGCAGAACTGGGTGATGTAGAAGTATGCCAGATGGTAGATACATATATGACTATGCGGTTTGGTTTTGAAAAACGGATCGCACCGGATCTGAAGTTTTAAAATCAAAGGTTGAGAATAGGGCAAAGCTGGTATTAAAACGTGTAACTTTACAGATGCTGAGGGACACGTGGAAAGCCTCTTTGCCTTTTTCTTTTTGCAAATGCTGCTTTGCTGACCAAACTTTATAAGCTTTTCTATAGCAAACGCCAGCTGGATGCGTTATAATATTGGCGGAATCTAAAAAAGGAAAGGCCGGCGCAGGGAATCATACCGCGCGGAGGCGGACGTACGCAAATGCATAAGGAAGAATTGAAACAGCAGAAGGATTTATTGAAAGCAGTTTTAAAAAATAACGAGATCAGAGTATGCGAGTATCTGGTAAAGGAAGATAAGCTCATTATTTATGATGAAGCCCTGATGGTGGAAAGGGCGATCCCCAATTATCTGGAACGCCTGGAGCAAAATTCTTCCGTTTGTCCAGAGGATCTGTGGAAGATGAGAGAGTTCCTGCGGGGAAGGGCCAGCAGCGGCGTAGAAGTCCGTATCGTCCAGGGGAAAAAGACCTTAAAGCGCCTTTTCCAGGTGCTGTCTTTTGACGGGATTGATCCGTCAGTGCGGGTTCCTGTTATTATTAGGGATACGACCAGGGACGAGTACAGGGAAGCTCTGCTGGAAGACCGCGCTACAAAGGACGCTCTGACCATGCTCTATAACCATTTTTTCGGCAGAGAGCTGATCAACGAATATTTGAAAAATAAGGATCCTTATGCGTCCTGCGGCCTGATGCTGATGGATATCGATTATTTTAAATACGCCAACGACACATACGGTCATCTGTTTGGAGACAGGGTCCTGATCCAGGTGGCCAGCCTGCTCCAGACGATGTTTGACGACGACGCGGTCATCATGCGGCCCGGAGGAGATGAATTTGTCGTATTTTTAAAAAATATCAGCCATGCATCCCTGGTGAAAGAGGCTATGCGGCTGGTAAAAGCCATCCGGAAGCTGGACTTTTCACGAAAGGATTATTCGGTCACCTGCAGCGTAGGAGCATGTTTTCTGCCGGAAAATAATTCCGGCTATACCTATGACCAGCTTTTTGAAAATGCGGACTGGGCGCTTTACCGGGCAAAGGAAAATGGCAGGAACTGCTATGTATTCTGTGATAATCTGCAGCGGTTCGAGATCGCCTCAAAGGGCAGGCTCTTAAAGCGGAACCTTGATACCCGCTATCTTCATAATGATATTATCTCTACGGCATTTGAAATTTTCGAAAAGACCAGCAGCTTTTCCGCAGCCATGGAACTGCTGATGGAGGTTATCGGCTACCGGTTCCAGCTGGACCGGATCACGGTTATCCGCACGGATATCAAAGAAAAAAGCACGGGACGGCAGTACCAGTGGCTTTCAGACTCGGCGCCAGAGGTGCTTAAGGAACCGGGAAGCTTTACCAAAGAAGATTTTATTACCCTGTTTCAGAGCTACGACGAATATCAGACGACTGTTCTGCAGTATGACAATATGGGGATGTATTCCCCTGGCGGAGCGGCCCTTCTTATGCAGGGAGAGGCCAAAACCGTACTTTACGCGGCAATGTACTGCGAAGGACAGTACACAGGCGCTATTTCTTATGTGGTCTGCCGGGAAAAACGGTACTGGTCAAAGCAGAACCGAAAAGAACTGGGAGAGGTGACAAAGATCATATCCGCCCATCTGGCGAGGAAGCAGGCGGTCAACCAGGGAAGCCAGCCCAACACTCTGTGGATAGAGTATGACAGCCTGACAGGGCTGCTGTCCTTTTCCCGTTTCCACATTGAAGCAGAGCACCTGATCGTTGGGGAATACGCCAGTTCCCACCTGATGCTGTACAGCGATTTCGCCGGATTCAAGTATTTCAACCAGAAATACGGTTACAGCACCGGAGACAAGCTTTTAAAAGAATTTGCCAGCTTCTACATGGAAAAACTGGGAAGCGAGCGGGAAACGTTCTTTTCCAGGGTCAGTTCCGACCAGTTCCTGCTGCTGATCCCTTATAAAAAGGGGAGCGACATCGCAGCGAGATTTGACGCCATAAATAAAGAATTTGAACGGATGCAGACAAACAGGTACCAGGGAGCCAGGATCCGGATCCGCACGGGCATCTATGTGATCGAGCCAGGCTGCACCAGCGCGTCCTTTGCCATGGATGCGGCAAACTATGCAAGAAAACAGATCACTGGCAATTCGCCGGTATCTGTCAGGATATATGATGATGAGCTGCGCAGAAAGCAGGCGGTGGAAAATGAGATCGTAAACGGGATCGACGAAGCTATACAGGAGCAGCGCTTCCAGATCTATCTTCAGCCTAAGATATCGCTGGAAAACGGCCAGGTCCTTGGGGCGGAAGCCCTTGTCCGGTGGCTGACAAAGGAAGGCACCCTGTTAACGCCTGCTGATTTTATCCCTCTCTGCGAGACCAGCGGAAGGATCGAGGAGCTGGATTACTATGTGTTTGAGCGGGTCGTCGCTTTTCTGGCCAAAAACCAGAAACTGGGGAGAAGACAGGTGCCCATTTCGGTAAACGCTTCGATCCTCCATGCTTCAGACCCCAAAGCTGTGCAGAAGTATCTGGACATTCTTAAAAAATACCAGATAGAGCCGGAGTATACAGAGATCGAGCTGACGGAGACGGCGACGGTAGAAGAGTATGAAAACGCGCGGCAGTGGTTCAGAAAACTTCGTGAAGCAGGGATCCGCACGGCTATGGACGACTTCGGCGCGGGATACTCGGTTTTGAACTCGGTGATCGATATCCCTGTGGACACAGTAAAGCTGGACCGCGCCTTTGTCAGGACGTGTTCGTCCGGAGAAAGAGGGATATTTTTCCTGAAAAAGGTCATTGGCATGATACGGGGGCTCGGATATCACGTTGTCTGCGAAGGGATCGAGACTCCGGAACAGTCCCAGATCGTCCGGGAGGCAGGCTGCGAAGAGGGGCAGGGATATCTCTTTTCCAAACCGCTTTCCTTAAAAGATTATGAGGAATTTGTATACAGCGATAAATAATAAAGGCGAGGAGTGGCGATATGGCCGATAAGATAAAGATCCGCGGCGCGAGAGTCCATAATCTGAAAAATATCGACGTGGATATTCCGTTAAATAAGATCGTAGGCATTGCCGGACTGTCCGGATCCGGAAAATCTTCTCTGGCTCTGGGCGTGCTCTATGCAGAAGGGTCCAGGAGATATCTGGAAGCTCTTTCTACTTATACCAGACGGCGGATGACCCAGGCTGCCAGGGCGGATGTGGACGAGGTGCTCTATGTTCCGGCGGCCCTGGCGCTCCATCAGCGGCCTGGGATCCCTGGGATCCGCAGCACATTCGGCACAGGAACAGAGCTTTTGAACAGCCTGAGACTGATGTTTTCCAGGCTGGCGGACCACAGGTGCCCCAATGGGCATTACCTGGAGCCGACGCTGAATGTGGCCGCTGGTCAGGAACTGGTCTGTCCAGTGTGCGGAGCGCGGTTTTACGGGCCTTCGGCGGAGGAACTGGCCTTCAACAGCCAGGGCGCCTGCCGTACCTGCGACGGTACCGGAGTGGTAAGGACCGTAGATAGGACGACGCTGGTGCCGGACGAGTCTTTAACGATCGAACAGGGAGCGGTCGCCCCCTGGAATTCCCTTATGTGGTCATTGATGGTGGATGTATGCCGGGAAATGGGAGTGCGCACAGACGTGCCATTCCGGGAACTGTCAGATAAGGAAAAAGATATTGTATACAATGGACCGGCAGAAAAGAAACACATTTTTTATAAAGCAAAAAATTCCAATCAGGCGGGAGAACTGGATTTTACATATTTTAACGCTGTTTATACCGTAGAAAACGCACTTGCGAAAGTCAAGGACGAAAAAGGCATGAAGCGGGTGGAAAAGTTCCTGAAAGAAGAGATCTGCCCGGACTGCGGCGGAACCCGCCTGTCTGAGGCGGCCAGAGCGCCAAAGCTTCAGGGGATCTCGCTGGACGAGGCTTGCCGGATGGATCTGTCCTCCCTTGTCCGGTGGGTGGATGCAGTCCCGGCTTCCCTTCCGGAACCGATGCAGCCTATGGCTCTAAGTATCTGCGCTTCCTTTCAGACTGCGGCGAAACGCCTTTTGGATCTGGGCCTGGGATATCTGTCTCTGGATCGGGCCGCGTCCACGCTTTCTACTGGAGAAAGACAGCGTATGCAGCTGGCCCGCGCCGTGCGCAACCGGACCACAGGCGTGCTCTATGTGCTGGACGAGCCGTCTATCGGGCTTCACCCGGCCAATATCGCCGGACTGACCGGAGTGATGGAAGACCTGGTCGCAGATGGAAATTCTGTGGTACTGGTGGATCACGATACGCAGATACTAAAGCAGTCGGACTGGATCATTGAGATGGGACCGGAAGCGGGAGCCGGCGGCGGACAGGTGATCGCGGAAGGAACGCCAAAAGAGCTTGGAAAAAATCCGTCTTCCAGGATCGGCCCGTTCCTTGCAGGGAAAGCGTCTGTGGAAAAAAAGGATAAGACAGCAAAAGATCAGCTTTTTTCAGAGGGGACGATCCGCCTTTCCACTGACAGGATCCACACGGTAAAGCCGTTGGACGCAGACATTCCCAAGGGGAGGCTGACAGCTGTAACAGGAGTTTCCGGCTCCGGAAAGACCACGCTGATCCTGGAAAGCCTTATCCCGGCGCTGCAGGCTGCTGTCTGCGGACAGAAGCTTCCGGACCACGTTCGCTCCATAAAAGCAGACGGGATCCGCCAGGTAAAACTGATCGACGCCGCTCCCATCGGAATAAACGTTCGTTCCACAGTGGCCACATATGCCAATGTCCACGACGAACTGAGAAAGATCTATGCCAGGACCCAGGAAGCAAAGGAAAAGGGATACAAAGCAGGCGATTTTTCCTACAATACAGGGAAACTGCGCTGCCCTCTCTGCGACGGTACAGGGACGATCAGCCTTGACGTGCAGTTTTTGCCGGACGTGGAGATAACCTGTCCCCAGTGCAGAGGTTCCAGGTATGCCGTGGAAGCGGAAAAGATCCGTTACAAAAACAAGTCGGGACAGAGCTTTACCCTTCCGGAACTTATGAGGATGGATGTACAGACGGCTTTGAATGCATGCAAAGAACTGAATACTGTCAGCCAGAGGCTTCAGGTGCTTAAAGACCTGGGACTTGGTTATCTGACCCTTGGAGAAGAGACTCCCAGCCTTTCCGGCGGGGAGGCGCAGAGACTGAAACTGGCCAGCGAGATGGGGAAGGCCCAGGACGATACTGTTTTTGTCTTTGACGAACCAACCATCGGCCTTCATCCCATTGACGTACAGACGCTTTTGGAAGTGTTCCAGACACTGGTGGAAAGGGGAGCTACCGTGATCGTGATCGAGCACGATCTGGACGTGATACGGAACGCGGACTATGTCATCGATATGGGGCCTGGAGGCGGAGAAGAAGGGGGACGGATCGTCGCGTCCGGGACGCCGGAAGAGATCCGGCGCGCGCCGCAGAGCCAGACAGGACGTTATCTTGGGATCAGCTAAACATTCTTTGATCAGGCAGTTCAGCCGTGTATCTTCCCTCCAGCACAGAATGCGCTGGAGGGAAGCCTGGGATGTCATCCCTATGCCAGGATATATGTCAGATCGCTTTTACAGGCAAGCCTGTAACGCTCTTTATCATATATCTTGACGCACGGCTGAACGGTTACCTGGGTATAAAAATTTATACAGGCTTAACTAGTAATATAAGGTGGAAGGCGATATAATAGACCACTAGGGAATAATGTCGTAAATGGAGCAGAGAACGGAAATGAACAGGAAGCAGAAAATAAAAAGGCTGGTTGCAGTAGCCAGATTATATTACGAAGAAGACAGGACGCAAAATGAGATCGCTCAGATGCTGGATATCTCCAGGCCTATGGTGAGCAGGCTGCTGAAAGAGGCAAAGAAGATGGGGATCGTTACCATAGAGATCAGCGAGCCGGAAGAAGACAATATGGAAGAAAGGACCAGCATGCTGGAGCTCCTTCATCAAAAATATGGTATCCGCCGGGCGGTCCTTATCAAGTCCGGCGTCAGCAATCAGATCACAGACAGAGACATTGCCCAGGAGGGGATTTATTGCCTGGAACGGTTTGCAGACGAGGGAAAGACCAGATTCGGGATCGGCTGGGGCCATATGATCGGGGAAATAGCGAACCAGACGGAAAAAAGCAGCCGTCCGCTCCATTTAGGATCAAGCCTGTGCCCGCTGATCGGCAACGGAGGGGCAGGCCTTAAGAACTACCATTCCAACGAGCTTGTCCGCTCTATGTCAGAGCACAGCCAGGCGGAGCCGGTCTTCCTGTACACGCCGGCATATATGACAAACGAACAGGATCTAAGGCTCATAAAGAATCTGAAAAATTATCAGGAAGTCTATCAGGCATGGCAGCGCCTGGAAGTGGCTCTTGTCAATATCGGAAACTTCCCTTCGTCCCAGGACTTTGCCTCCAGGGCCCGTTATGGAAATCTTCTGGAAGAGGAAAAAGCAGCTGGGCGGATCCTTAACTACTTTGTCGGCTCTGACGGCCATGTGATCCGGTCAGAAAGCGACTATGCTGTCCAGATCCCGCTGACATTGCTGAAAAAGACGGAACATGTGGTAGGTATCTGCTCCGCCAGCATAACTCCCGGCGCATTGACGGCGGCCCTGAAGAGCGGCTATATCCACGAGTTGATCGCTCCGGAAAATATCGTGAAAAAAATATTATAGCAGGAATCCATTTTCTTTGCAGTACCACCGGTTTTTGGCCGTTCCGGCAGACAGGAGCGGCCAAAATCGGATAAGCATAGCTTTTGCAGAGAAGATGGATTTTTATATTGACAAAATATAACGCGGATGGTACTCTTGAATCGCACAAAAGTGCATAAATATTACAAAAAGTTACATATGTTAACAAAATATAAAAAAGCCATTCTTCTTCAGGGGGGGGTAGAAAGTGAGAAGAGAATTTTGCATATAAAGGGGGACCATATGATTATGAAAAAATTTATCAATGACAGGCGTAATCTGACTTCTGAGATGTTGGAGGGATTGGCCGCAGCCAATAAGGACATCCTTATTCTTGGAAAGCAGAGGATGATCATTAACAGGAAGCTGGCAGATGCGCGCCGCGTAACTGTCGTTGCCCAGGGAGGATCAGGCAACGAGCCGGCAGTGAGCGGCTTTGTCGGCGAAGGAATGGTAGATATTTCGGTAGTGGGAGATATATTTGCTGCTCCTGATCCGCAGGCCTGCAATGACAAAAGCCGTTCCGGCTGGCGGAGTCCTGAGCTTTTCAGGAGGCCCGCTGCCGGAGCGGCTTTTAAGATTAACAGGTGTAACTGTTTATGATTTTGGTTTCTGATCCGCGACCATCCATTTCAGCCAGCCGTATATCATAAGTCCCATAATAAACAGAAGGGGGGCGGCAGTAACGACAGCGCAGGTTTTGATCGTATCAAGGCTTGCGTTGATCAGGATCATCGCAAGTGGAACAACAGCAAGCATGACGCACCAGAACAGACGGAGGAACGGATTGGGGTCTTCATCATTTTTCAGACCGATGGTAGAAGTTGTCGCCATAGTCATAGCCGCGCCATCCAGCGTTGTTGCAAGGAACAGCAGGGAACTGATACAGAAAAGTACCATAAATACCGCGCCGAACGGCAGTGAGCGCATCATTTCGATGATGGCGGCGGTATCCTGTCCTTCTGCCAGCATTCCTACCATATCTACGATGCCGTTTACCTGCTGATGGAGCGAGAAGCTTCCAAGTATGCCGAAGTAGAGGAAACATCCGATGCTTCCGGAAATGATCGTATTGATGATGACCGAACGGATCGTCCTTCCCTTTGAGACTTTTGCGATAAAGATACCGGTAAATGGAGCGTATGTGATCCAATAGAACCAGTAAAAGATAGTCCATGTCTGCGGAAAGCCGGATTTACCAATAGGATCAGTAAATGTGCTCATGTGTACGAAGTTCTGCAGCATAAGCCCCAGGGACTGAGTAGTATTGTCGATCAGGAAAAATGTAGGTCCCAGTACGAGCACGCCGATGGTAAAGACGATAACCAGCTTTACATTCATGTCTGAAAGTTTGGACATACCTTTCTGGATCCCGATGTAGGATGAGAAGGAGTAAATAGCCGACAGAAGCAGAATGATCACGATATTCATCCAGAATGATGATTCAATGCCGATCACAGAGCACAGTACGTCAGTAACTAACGGTACAGAAACTCCCAGGGTGATGGACAGCGCGCCAAAACAGATAAAGATGAAAATGATATCAACGATCCTGCCGATAATGCCGTTCTGCCGGATCCCGGTAATGGAACTGATAATAGCGGACAGGCTGAGTCCATTATTTTTTCTTACATAAAAGTGATAGCACATTGGAAGAGCAACCAGCGCATATAAAGTCCAGGCGCTGAATCCCCAATGGAACATGGTATAGGAAACGGACATTTCGTAAGCCTGCTGGGTAGCCGGCGCGATACTTAAGCCGGGAGTGTCGATGTAGTAGGCCCATTCCAGAAACGCCCAGTAGCAGGTTGCGGAACCAAGGCCGCAGGACATCATCATGGCAACCCATTTGAAGGTGGAAAATTCCGGTTTTCCCTCGCCCAGCTTGATCTTTCCATACTTACTGAAACACAGCCCCATTAAAAGAAGGATCCCACCAAATGTAAATAAAAGATTTACAGAGCCAAAAACTGTGGTGATCCCGCTAAAAAGCAGATTGGCAGCGTTTTCAGAAGCCTCAGGAGCAACGACCAGACTGGCGACTACAGCCAGGACAACGACCAGGCTGACCCCGATCAAAAGTTTGTCGATCCTTTTCTTCTCCATATCTTTTTCCCCCTTTTAATCCATTCTGTATTTCTCGATTATCGCCTCATCCAGTTCTACATTCAGGCCAGGCGTATCAGGAACTGTTACATAACCGCTTTCAAACGGGATCTTGTTTTTAACAAGATCGGTATACATCGGGCTGGTGCTCTGGGAGTATTCCATCAGATCTCCATGTTCGCAGGCAGCCAGGAACTGGACGGTAGCGGCCAGAAGTATGCCTGTAGAAAAACCATGAGGCACGAGTTTGACGCCGTTCATTTCTGCAATATCATAAATCTTTCTCATTTCGCTGATCCCACCGCAGCGGGTGATATCTGGCTGCACGATGTCTGGCTGCGCCTGGCGGATAAATGCGTCAAATTCATACCGTGTAGTAAGCCCTTCCCCGCCGGACACTTTGCTGATCCCTAATGCGCCAAGCTTTGCGTATCCGTTGTGGTCGTCTGGCATGACCGGTTCCTCGATCCAGTTCAGATGATATTTTTCCAGGCGTTTGAACATAGGCGCGGATGCGCCGTAAGTCCTCCATTTGCATGCTACATCGATCTGAAGCTGGAAATCCGGCCCGGCCTCATCCCGGATCGCCGCCACGATGGCTTCATCCATATCTGGATCATTTCCGAAGATCCCTCCGCCGAATTTCAGGCTTGTAAATCCCTGGGCCTTCAGTTTCCTTACGATCTCACGGTTTTCTTCCAGGGTATCCGCCGGAATGAAGGTTCCGTAGGACGGGATCCTGTCTCTGTATTTTCCTCCCAGCAGCATATAGATAGGGACCTGATAGTATTGGGAAGCAATGTCCCACAGCGCGATATCGATGGCGCTTATGGCGTGGATGCCAAGTCCCCTTCTGCCGCAATAGTTGGAACAGGAATACATCTTATCCCATAATTTCTGGATCTCCAGAGGATTTTCTCCTATGAGCAGCCGTTTCAGTCCGCTGGAAGATTCGTGGGACTCCGGCGCTTCTATCATTGCGCGGGCAGCAATGGGAGAAGTATCGCTTTCTCCAATACCGGTGATCCCAGAATCGGTATGTACGCGCACGATAAAAGCGTCATCTCCCCATTCGCAGTGATCGTCATAAGCAGGCACTCTCAGACAGATTACTTCAATGTCAGTGATCTTCATTGTCATTCTCTCCTTTTCTTAAATAATCATTGTTTGCAGGTGACAGTACAAACGCGTTTGGTTAAGAACTGCAATCATTGTATGCCGGAAGGCAATTTTTGGGTATGTCAATGTTTGACAAAATAAATGAGTTGATTTATACTCAAAACAATAAGAAAAGATCGGAAAGCGAGTTGAAAATAACTCAAAAATCAGATCGGAAAGGTGATCATATGGCAAATCAACTATTTCTTTCGGGAATGGGATTTGAAAATTTTATAAAATTGATCGATGCTCTTTATGATGAAGTTCTGATTTATGACAATAACTACCGGATCGTATATATCAACAATGCCAGTGTAAGGCATTATGGCTGCGAACCGTGGGAAATGATCGGAAAATATTTTTTCGATTTTACCAATGATTTCTGGTGGAATAATTCTGTTCTGCCTATTGTATACCAGACAAAAAAAGCCTATGCAGCCAGACAGAAGACGAAAAACGGTTCGGAGCTTCTGACGATCGCTATTCCCGTATTCGATGACGATAAAGAGCTGAAATACGTTGTTATGAACGTACGGGATAAAATCAGTGAAACAGATCTTTATTACAAGGATTATAATTCAGATTTCATTGCTCCTGATACCCTGGACGACGACAGGGCAGAACTATGCTGGACCAGAAGAAATGTGGATCTGATCAAAAAAACGGTGGACAGGAATGTGAATTATCTGATCATCGGAGAGGACGGAACGGGGAAAAAACAGCTGGCTCGATATATTCACGAGAAAAAGAATGGGGAAAACAAGCCGTTTCTTGTGATGAGTACAAATGCATCGGCCAGTGAAATGGAACAGGAGTTATTTGGGATAGTGAAAAACGAAGGCTTGGACATACAGGAGGAAGAAGGGATGCTGAAAGCCTGTAAAGAAGGTACGATCTTGATCGACGAGGTTTCCGATCTGCCAGTTCCGCTTCAGAGAAAATTAGAGGAAGTTCTGGAGACAGGCGCATTTACGCCTTTAAACAGTCAATATAATCTGCCCTTTAAAGGAACCTTGATCGCGTCTACTACCAGGAATCTTTCTGATATGATCGCCAACGGCCTGTTTCTGGAAGAGTTTTACGACCAGCTGGGAGTTGTAGAACTGTATATTCCATCTCTTGGGAAAAGATCGGACAGCCTGCGGCCGCTGATCCGTCATTACCTTCAGGTGTATACCAGGAAATATGGAGTTTCCAGACAGATAACGGAAGGGGCGATGGAAGTTCTTGAGAACTATGGATGGTCAGGAAATTTAAGAGAACTTCAAAATACGGTTCAGCGTTTGGTAGCCACTACAGAAAATATTTCTATTGATGTGGAAGACCTTCCAAAAAAAATATATAATCTGTCCGGAAATGCTCCGGGGACTATTTCTGGAAAGAAGGAAAGCTTTGACAGCAAGATTGAAAGGTATGAAGCGTGGCTGATCACAGAAGCTTATAAGAAATATGGCTCATCCAGGAAGATTGCAGAGCATTTGGATATCAGCCAGACAAGGGCGAACAATCTCCTGCGCAAATATGTCAGGAAGGCTTGAATCAACGGAAAAATACTGGTATAATGCATGGATAAGCCAAAAATGTAACTGTTCAGCCGTGTATCTTCCCTCCAGCGCAGAATGCGCTGGAGGGAAGCCCAGGATGTCATCCCTATGCCAGGATATATGTCAGATCGCTTTTACAAGCAAGCTTGTCACGCTTTTTATCATATATCCTGGCGCACGGCTGAACTGTTGCAGAAAATAACCCAGCAGCTCAGGAGTCCTGAACTGCTGCGGATTAAAAAGGAAACGTATCATGAAAAAAACTTACAACATTGCGATCGACGGGCCGGCAGGAGCCGGAAAAAGTACGATCGCGAAAAAAGTCGCCGCAAGGCTGGGCTTTATCTATGTAGATACAGGAGCCATGTACCGGGCTATGGCGCTGTATTTCCTGGAAAAGGGGATAGAGCCGGAAAATGAAGCCGCCATAAAGGCCGCCTGCCAGGATATTTCCATAAGGATCGCCTATGAAGAGGGCGTCCAGCAGGTCTATCTGAACGGGAGCAACGTCTCCGGGAAGATCCGGACAGAAGCAGTAGGAAATATGGCCTCGGCAGTATCCACGTACCGTGCGGTCAGGGAAAAACTGCTGCAGCTGCAGAGAGAACTGGCAGCAGGAGAAGACGTGATCATGGATGGAAGGGACATCGGCACCTGCGTCCTGCCGGATGCGGACACGAAGATCTATCTGACCGCAGCAAGCCGGGTAAGAGCAGAAAGACGTTATAAGGAGCTGACGGAAAAAGGGATCCCGTGCGATCTGGAAGAGATCGAGCAGGATATCATCGAGAGGGATCACCGGGACATGACGAGAGAGATCGCTCCTTTAAAACAGGCAGAGGACGCAGTCCTGGTAGATACTTCTCACATGACCATCGAAGAGGTGGCGGACAGGATCATCCAGATCGTATCAGAGAGAAGGACGGGAGACGGCGTATGAATGTTATTGTAGCGAAAACAGCAGGATTCTGCTTTGGAGTAAAACGGGCCGTCGACCAGGTGTATCAGCAGATCGAAGCCGGCAGGAAAGACGGCAAGAAGATATACACCTTCGGCCCGATCATACACAATGAAGAAGTGGTGCGGGATCTGGAGGAAAAGGGCGTCCAGGTGCTGAATACGGAGGAAGAGCTGAAGGAACTGAAAGAAGGAACCGTGATCATCCGTTCCCACGGAGTCAGCCGCCACATCTACGAGATCCTGGACCGGGACGGCATTGAAGTAGTAGACGCCACCTGCCCGTTTGTAAAGAAAATACACAAGATCGTGGAAGAACAGTGCCAGGCAGGAACAAGGGTCGTCATCATCGGCAACAAAGATCATCCGGAAGTCCAGGGTATCCGCGGATGGGGCGACGAGAGGACGCTTACGGTGGATTCGGCAGAAGATGCAGAGGCCGCAGACATCCCGGAAGGCGAAAAGGTCTGTATTGTTTCACAGACGACATTTAATTACAATAAATTTAAAGAATTAGTTGAAATATTTTCGAAAAAGCGGTATGATATATGTGTTTTAAATACGATTTGCAATGCAACACAGGAGAGACAGGTGGAGGCAAGGGATATTGCTTCAAGGGTTGATGCCATGATCGTCATAGGCGGGAAAAACAGTTCCAACACCCAGAAGCTTTATGACATTTGCCGGAAGGAATGCAACAATACGTACTTTATTCAGACACTGGGCGATTTCAATCCTGAAGGTTTAAGTTCTGTGCGCAACGTAGGTATAACAGCGGGGGCGTCTACCCCAAATTATATTATCGAGGAGGTTCATACTGTTATGTCAGAATTGAGTTTTGAACAAATGTTGGAAGAGTCATTGAAGACAATACGTTCAGGAGAGGTTGTAACTGGCAAGGTCATCGACGTGAAGGACGACGAGATCGTTTTGAATATTGGTTACAAGTCCGATGGGATCATCACCAGGAGCGAATATACTACAGATCCGAATGCAGACCTGACAAAGCTTGTTTCTGTAGGCGACGAGATGGAAGCGAAAGTTGTCAAGGTAAATGACGGAGAAGGCCAGGTTGCCCTGTCTTACAGAAGACTGGCGGCTGAAAAGGGAAATAAGAGACTGGAAGAAGCTTTCAACAATCAGGAAGTCCTGAAAGCAAAAGTAACCCAGGTTCTGGACGGCGGCTTAAGCGTCAACGTAGAAGAGACGAGAGTATTTATCCCTGCAAGCCTTGTTTCCGATACCTATGAGAGAGACTTATCCAAATATAAAGATCAGGAGATCGAATTCGTTATTACAGAATTCAATCCAAAGAGAAGAAGGATCATCGGCGACCGCCGTCAGATCCTTACAGCAAGAAAAGCTGAGCTTCAGAAAGAATTATTCGAGAAGATCCATGTTGGCGATACTGTAGAAGGCACAGTAAAGAATGTGACAGATTTCGGCGCGTTCATCGACTTAGGCGGCGCGGACGGCCTGCTTCACATCTCCGAGATGAGCTGGGGCAGAGTAGAAAGCCCGAAGAAGGTATTTAAGAGCGGAGAGAAAGTAAAGACTCTGATCAAGGATATCAACGGCGACAAGATCGCTCTGAGCTTAAAGTTCCCGGAGACAAATCCATGGGTAAACGCAGCTGAGAAGTATGCGGCTGGAAACTTAGTACATGGAAAGGTTGCACGTATGACAGACTTCGGCGCATTCGTTGAGCTGGAGCCAGGCGTAGACGCTCTGCTTCATGTATCCCAGATCTCCAGAGAGCATGTAGATAAGCCGTCAGACGTTCTTTCCATCGGACAGGAGATCGAGGCCCAGGTAGTTGACTTCAACGGCACAGACAGAAAGATCAGCCTGAGCATGAAAGCTCTGGAAGCTCCAAAGAAAGAAGAAGAGACAACAGAAGAATAAAAATTGACCGGCATCCTTTTTGGATGCCGGTTTTGTTTGTCCGTTATGTTTCCGCCTGGAAACTGCAGGTGCAGTGCCAGGCGATATATTTGTCCTGATCTCTATCTCCATGTATGAGGCGCGTTAGGTTCTACGCTGTTTTCTACCAGGGTGATCATATCTTCCACATTCATGCTCTGATGTTTCATCTCTTCTCTGGCTACCGGCATATAATGCTCAAGGATCGGCAGGAGGAGCATGGCGGTGATGCCGGCGGTGAAGCCGCCGTTATACAGCACGAAGCCGCCGTGAAGGGCGCTGGTGACCGTACACATGGAAGCGCACATAAAACCTGCGGCAAATCCGGCCCGCAGGCCGTAGCGCCCTACGATCGGACAAAGTCCGGTGGCAAAAGCCGCGCCGTTTATGTAGCTCTGCGGAGAGATGGCCCAGGACAGTTCGCGGCCATTGACGTAGCAGAGGAACATGCTGGTAAAATAAAGAAACTGGTATCCTACCAGAATAGGCCATACGTTCGCCGGATGCTGGCCGATACATGTGAAGGTGAGAGCGGCCAGGACCACGCCGATGGTCGGTCCGGTAAAGCCTGCTTCCGGGGCGAAGAATATGGCGATATTTACATAGATCAGAAAGATGAATCCATGGAAGCCTGTGTTGATCAGGCAAATGGGCATGCCGTACTTTGCGGCGAAGTTGCTGGAATATCCCGTATCTTTGATCAGGGCGCTGAACCCTTTAAAGCTTTTTCCGTTCAGAAGGTATCCCGCCAGGATACAGAGCAGGAAAAGCACAGTAAAGAACAGGTTGCCGTAAAGCCGGTAGGAATGGCCGAAGCTGGCGTAAATAGCGTTTCCTACAGTCAGGGATCCAGGCGGTATGGTACCTGTAGTCTTATACATCAGATTGTAGACAAAGAAACCGAAAAGGCCGAAGGCCAGTCCGCCGTTGTACAGGTTGTAGCCCTTATGCCAGGATCTGGCTCCAGGGAGGATGGCCGGGATCACATAGCCCAGCATAACGCTGAAAGCGATGGCCATGGCCACGCCGGACTGAGTCAGGTTGACATGGCCGAAAACAAAGCTGTTCCGCTGGGTATAGCGGAATAAAAATTCACTGATAAACGGGCTGAAAGCAGTAGCATACATACAGATATGCAGATTGTCCTTGAATTTCAGCTTCTTTTTATGCAGATAGATAAAGGGAGCCAGAAAACAGGGCCACATATTGAGAAAATTCAGGCCGTAAAAGGCATGGGCGATCACCAGGAAAAATCCCGCCAGCGTATTGGGATGGGAATCCCCTTTCAGGATGATCATAAAGATAAAGCACGCCATGCCGCAGGCCCCAGCATTGAGCATGGCGCTGGCCAGCCCGCCGACGGCAAGATAATCAGTCACCAAGGGACAGGGGGAGATCATGATCACTCCCCAGTTATACAGGATACTGTCTATTTCGCCGGTGTAAAAGGCGGCGATGACAGAAGAGATCAGCAGAAATGCGGAAAATCCAAAGGCGATCCAGTTGATGATCTGGCTGTTTGTAGAAAAAGAAAAGCGTATTTTCATATAAATCTCCCAAAAGATAGTTTAAATATATCATATAACTATACAATTATAACATTTGAAGGAGACGCTTTCAATAATAGTTAAAATATTGTTAAGTATTATTGAATAAAAAACATAGACTGTCGATTCGCAAAGTAATATTGGATCATAATAAGGCAAAGCGGTCTTTCACGTGTTCCGGTTTCGCCATCAAGGAACTCTAGGTTTTTATGATTTTGCTAAGAACAGAGGAGAAAAGAACAAACTCGCGTTGCTCGGACAGTCGTTCTTTTCTCCTCTGACGCAAAACCATAAAAGCCAAGAGTTCCTAAAGATGGCTGCAAAGTCACACGTTTTCAGATCGCTTTTGCCTTATCTGCGATCCGCAAAATTACATTTGCGAATCATTTTCGATCAGAATAGAACGAGCCACAAAAGAAACCAGCACTTTTTATGGCCGTTTCAGGCTTCTGTTACAAGATGTTTGACTTTGTGAATTGTGGGAATTGCGGGATATGAAAGGTTGGCCTTGCCGAACTGGTAAAATTTTGCTATAATCCAAAGAAAACTGCTGACGGCCTGAATGTTTTTCGGGAAACAGGTAAGATAAATGATGATACTATGGAGGAATGGTTATGGAAGAAAAGATAACTTCTGCTGAAGCAGAGGAAAAAGAGGTCGTTTCTAAAAACTTTATCGAGCAGGAGATCGAGAAAGACCTGGCGGAAGGCGTTTATGATCACGTACAGACCAGATTTCCACCGGAACCGAACGGATATCTTCACATCGGACACGCGAAGTCGATCATTTTAAACTTTGGACTTGCGAAGAAATACGGCGGAAAGTTCAACCTCCGTTTCGACGATACAAATCCGACGAAGGAAAAAGTGGAATTTGTTGAATCCATTAAGGCGGACGTACAGTGGCTGGGAGCAGATTATGAAGACCGTCTGTTTTTTGCTTCTGACTATTTTGACAAGATGTATGAGTGCGCGGTCCTGCTGATCAAAAAAGGCAAAGCCTTTGTCTGCGACCTGACGGCGGATCAGATCCGGGAGTACAGAGGCGACTTTAAAAATCCCGGAAAGGAAAGCCCGTACCGGAACCGCAGCGTGGAAGAGAATCTGAAGCTTTTTGAAGAGATGAAGGAAGGCAAATACGCGGACGGAGAAAAGGTGCTCCGCGCCAAGATCGACATGGCTTCTCCGAACATTAACATGAGGGATCCGGTGCTTTACCGCGTAGCCCACATGACTCACCACAATACCGGTGACAAGTGGTGCATCTACCCGATGTATGATTTTGCCCACCCCATTGAAGATGCCATCGAGCATATCACCCATTCCATCTGCACTTTGGAATTCGAGGATCACAGGCCGCTTTACGACTGGGTCGTAAGGGAATGCGAGTTCCCGAACCCGCCGCGCCAGATCGAGTTTGCAAAGCTCTACCTGACCAACGTCGTAACAGGAAAGAGATATATCAAGAAACTGGTGGAAGACGGCATTGTAGACGGCTGGGACGATCCGCGCCTTGTTTCCATCGCCGCTTTAAGGAGACGGGGATATACGCCGGAAGCTATCCGCATGTTTGTGGATCTGGTAGGCGTTGCAAAGGCCAACAGCTCCGTGGATTACGCTTTGCTGGAATACTGCATCCGTGAAGATCTGAAGCTGAAGAAAGCCAGGATGATGGCTGTTTTGGATCCGGTCAAACTTGTGATCGACAACTATCCGGAAGACCAGATCGAAGAGCTGGATGTGCCGAACAACCTGGAGAATCCGGAACTGGGGGACAGAAAGGTTCCATTCGGACGGGAATTATATATTGAAAGGGAAGATTTTATGGAAAATCCTCCGAAGAAATATTTCCGTCTGTTCCCAGGCAATGAAGTCCGCCTGATGGGCGCTTATTTTGTGACCTGCACCGGCTGCGAGAAGGATGAAAACGGAAACGTTACCGTAGTTCACTGCACCTATGATCCAGAGACAAAGAGCGGATCCGGCTTTACCGGAAGAAAGGTAAAAGGCACTATCCACTGGGTAGCAGCTAAGACGGCTGTAAAGGCAGAGTGCCGTCTGTATGAAAATATCGTGGATGAGGAAAAGGGAAAGCTGAACGAGGACGGAAGCCTGAACTTAAATCCCAATTCCCTTACGATCGTTCCGGAAGCATGGATCGAACCGGCTCTTGCAGATGCAAAGGCTTACGACAGCTTCCAGTTTGTAAGAAACGGATACTTCTGCGCCGACTGCAAAGACAGCAGGCCGGATCATCTGGTATTTAACCGGATCGTATCCTTAAAGAGCTCCTTCAAATTAAAATGATCTTTTCTCTGTGAGAGCAGTTTCGTCATATGGGAGAAAAAGACGGCTGAAGTTTGTGCAGGCGGTAAATAGAAAGCCTCTCCTATTTCGCGTATAATCATGGCATAGAAAGCGAAAAAGGAGAACAGACATGGCAGGAATTTCTTTAAAAAATATTTGCAAAGTATACCCGAACGGTTTTGAAGCAGTTAAAAATTTCAATATGGAGATCGAAGACAAAGAGTTTATTATCTTTGTCGGCCCGTCCGGCTGCGGAAAGTCCACGACGCTTCGTATGATCGCCGGCCTGGAAGAGATCTCTTCCGGAGAGCTTCTGATCGACGGAAAGCTTATGAACGACGTGGAACCAAAAGACAGGGATATCGCGATGGTCTTCCAGAACTACGCTCTTTATCCCCATATGACGGTTTATGAAAATATGGCCTTTGCCCTGAAGCTGAGAAAAGTGCCGAAACAGGAGATCGACAGGATGGTAAGAGAAGCGGCCAGGATCCTGGATCTGGAAGGATTGCTGGACAGAAAGCCAAAAGCTCTTTCCGGCGGACAGCGCCAGAGGGTGGCTATGGGACGCGCCATCGTCCGCAGCCCCAAGGTATTCCTGATGGACGAGCCGCTGTCCAACCTGGATGCCAAGCTGCGTGTTCAGATGAGAACGGAGATCTCCAGGCTTCATCAGAGGCTGGGAGCGACGATCATCTATGTTACTCAGACCAGACAGAGGCTATGACTCTGGGCACCAGGATCGTCGTTATGAAGGACGGAGTCGTGCAGCAGATCGACTCTCCGCAGAACCTCTATAACGCGCCGTCTAATATGTTCGTCGCAGGGTTTATCGGATCTCCGCAGATGAATTTTGTAGATACTCTTTGCAAAGAAGAAAACGGAAAGATCGTTCTGGAGGCAGGAAATGTAAGGATCCCGCTTCCTGCGGCAAAGGCGGAAGCTTTGAAAAAGGGCGGCTTTGTAGGAAAACAGGTAGTGATGGGGATCCGTCCGGAGAACCTTTCCGACGAAGCGGCGGTTATCGCGGATACAGACGCCGTTATCACAGCGGAGATCAACGTATATGAGCTTCTCGGAGCCGAAGTATTCCTTTATTTTGAATTAAACGGAGCCCATATGACTGCAAGGGTGAATCCGCAGACAAGAGTAAAAACGGGAGATAAAGTCCAGTTTGCGATTGATACGGATAAGATACATGTTTTCGATAAAGAGACAGGGATCACCATTACGAACTAAAAGGAGAGTCAGAGTTTGATCTCAGAAGAGCTTTTGCAGGAATGTATAGATGAGTATAAGGCTGTCTGCCATAGGAAGGCAGCCTTATTTGATGGAAATGGAGAACTTCTGGCGGCTTCCGGCGGCGACGCCTCCTGGCCGGAAAGCCTGCTTTCTATGGAAAAACGGGAGGCGTTTCTGGCTTCCGGCGGCGAAGTCTGGGCCGGGGAGGGATTCTGCCTCTTTCGGATCCAGTGGGACGGCCGTACAAACGGCATTTTTCTGGCAGAGGGAACGATAGAGGAGAACCGCGGAGCGGCCCTGATGACAGTCGGCTGCCTGAAAAGGATATATACGGCCGCTGGAAAACGGAAAGGGCGCAAGCAGATCCTAAAGGAACTGCTGGAAGGAAAATTGACGGGAGAAGAGGAAGAGTGCCGCTCCTTTAACCGCTTCCGGAAACGGGGGGAAGACGGCTGGATTGTTTTCCTGATCGAAGGGAACGAAGGCTGCGAAGGGGACGTGGAGGCAGTCCTGTCGGAATTATTCGCCTTTGAAAAAAGGGCGGAAGCTGTAAAGATCGGAGAAGGGCTGGTGGCTTTTGCCTGCCCGCTTCCGGATCAGGAAGAGACGGCGGCCCTGACGATCTCTGACACCATAAGCGGAGAGCTGATGATTAAGGTCCGCGTCGCTGTAAGCAGGAAGGTCTATGGACTTGACGGATTATCGAAAGCCTTTAAGGAGGCTTTTGCCGCTCTGGAGATCGGAAAGATCTTTTACAGGGACCGGCAGATCCATCTCTTCGGCTCCCTGGGCATAGGGGGACTGATCTACCATCTGCCCGTTCCGGTCTGCGAGGGCTTTATAAGGGACATCTTCGGCACGGATACGATCCCTGAGATCGACGACGAACTGCTGGATACCGCTTACCGTTTTCTGGCAAACAACCTGAACTTATCTGAGACAGGAAGGCAGCTGTATATCCACAGGAACACCCTGGTCTACCGCCTGGAGAAAATTCACAAAGAAACAGGGTTAGATATCCGAAGCTTCGACGATGCCATGGCCTTTAAGACCGGTATGATGATCGGAGAATATATGAAATATAAAAAGCAGTGATAAGCGAGAACCGGCAGGCCGCGTCAGTGACGGGCCTGCCGGGAAATAAACGACACAGGGGAGGGTGCGATTCGTTGGAATCGCACCCTCCCCTTGAAAAGTTCTGCAAAAAGAGAAAAGATTGCCAGGCCCTGGAGGGCCGGTTTTATGATTGGATTGCTATGATCGGATCTTGCCGATTACAACGTAAGCTTCATAAGGCGCAAGCTTAAGGCTGCGGGTAAAAGTTTCCCTGCCGTAATTGGAAATATAGACGGAAGGATCTTCCAGCTGCAGGCTTTCCGGGATCGCCGCATCTGCGTCGGATCCGGTAAGGTTTAAGAATACAAAGAGGCAGGTATCGTCCAGAGTCCTGGAGTAAGCGTAAAGCTGATGGCTGTCTTCGAAATACTCTTTATAATCTCCGTATACCACTACCGGATTCTTTTTCCGGAGAGCGATCAGCTTCTGGTAGTAATGGAAGATAGAGTTGCTGTCGTTCATCTGCTGTCTGGCGTTGATCGTCTTGTAATTCGGATTTACCCCAAACCAGGGAGTAACAGAAGAGAAGCCGGCGTTTTCTTCGTCGCTCCACTGCATGGGCGTCCGGCCGTTATCTCTGCTCCGGTAATGGATCTTTGCCATGATCTTCTCCGGATCGATGCCCTTTTCCAGCTGGTCATGATAGAAATTAATAGTCTGGATGTCCTGGTACTGGTCGATGGAGTCCAGAGCGATATTTGTCATTCCCAGCTCTTCGCCCTGATAGATATAGGGGGTGCCTTTTAAGGTGTGAAGCATGGTGGCCAGCATGCAGGCGCTTTCCCGGCGGAATTTGCCGTCGTCGCCGAAGCGGGATACCATACGGGGTTGATCATGGTTGTTTAAGAACAGGCTGTTCCAGCCGCCGTCCATTTCTTTCTGCCATTTGCTCATGATCTCTTTTAAACGGAAAAGATCCATAGGGATCAGGTTCCATTTTCCGCCGTCGTAGCTGTCTACCAGCATATGCTCAAACTGGAAGATCATGTTCAGCTCGCCCCGGTCTTCGCCCACATACTGAAGCGCGATCTGAGGCGTAACGTTTGGGGTTTCCCCTACGGTCATGATGTCATAGTCCTTTAGAACAGATTCGTAAAGACCGTGAAGATATTCATGGACTCTCGGTCCGTTCATGTAAAAGTCGTGGCCGCGTACAAGGCCGCTTTTTCCTGGAACAGAAGGAAATCCAGGAACTTTGGAAATGAAGTTGATGGTATCCATACGGAAACCGTCGATGCCTCTCTCCAGCCAGAAACGGCAGATCTCCACCACTTCTTTTCTCACTTTTTCGTTTTCCCAGTTCAAGTCCGGCTGCTTTTTGGAGAAGATATGAAGATAATACTGTCCAAGCTCATCTACATATTCCCATGCCGGTCCGCTGAAATGAGATTCCCAGTTATTGGGGAGGACTCCCTTTTCCCCGTCTTTCCATATATAGTAGTCGTGATACGGATTGTCCTTGGATTTGCGCGCCTCTATAAACCAGGGGTTTTCATCGGAGGTATGATTGACGATCAGATCCATGACGATCTTCAGTCCCTTTTCATGGGCCTTTTTGATCAGCAGGTCTATGTCGGCCAAAGTGCCGAATTCCGGCATAATGTCCCGGTAATTGCTTACGTCATACCCGTTGTCGTCGTTGGGAGAGGAGTAAACGGGGCAGAGCCAGAGAACGTCTGCGCCAAGTTCAGCCAGATAGTCCAGCCTGCTGATAATTCCGGGGATATCCCCGATACCGTCTCCGTTGGAATCCTGAAAACTCTTCGGGTATATCTGGTACACAACGGATTCTTTCCACCATTTTTTTTCCATAATTCATCTCTCTTTCCTGTAGTTTAATGCCTGTACTGCACTTGCTATCGTGCAGTGCTAATAAAATATATAGCAATTTTTGTGCCAGTTTTTCTGAACGACCTTCGTTTTGGAAAATGGTATGATAACAATATTTTAACAGAAGAATGAAACAATTGAAACAAAATAAATTGTTTTTCTGGTTTCAAGATGGTATAATGGAAAAGAATGGACAGGTATAGATGTAATTATTATGGAAAGAGGGAGGCGGAGAAATGGTCAGGATCCAATGGATCGTTCCTTATACAGAGACGTGGGAGGTATGCAGGCAGCAGGCGGAAACAGTACGGCGCAAAGACATGGAGATCGAGCTGATCCAGGTATTTACCCAGGACGACGAAAGGCTGAAGCACTGCAGCGCCGATATTGTGATCGCAAGGGGGATCACAGCCCGTACCATACAGCGGTACAATCCGGACGTTCAGATCGTGGATATTCAGGTGGGATTTGCAGAAGTGATCCATGCGATCTTAAAATGCAGGGATGAGATGGGGGTAAAAAAGGCAGCGATCATTCTGGCAAAGCCGCTGGAAGGCGGCGTGGAAGAACTGGGAAGGGCCTGCGGGATCCATCTGGAACAGTATGGAGCTTCTACTATGGAAGAGATCTGCAGGGCAGTGGACGCGGCGGTTTCCCATGGAGCGGAGGCCTTTCTGGGCGGCGAAAACCTGAGGCTGATCTGCGAGGAGAGGGGCCTTTTGGCGATCCACGTACTTTCCGGGCCAAACGCGCTGAAGCAGGCTTTAAATGAGGCGGTGAACATCGGGACGGCCATTAACAGGCGGCTGCAGCATGCCAGATTCCAGAAACATGTTCTGGACAGCATGAAAGAGGCGGTGGTGGTGATCGACGACAAGGGGGTCATCATCCAGGTAAACAAGCAGGTTTACGATACCGTGCATCTGAAGGAGAATATGGTGGGAAAGAGCATAGAGACGCTGTGCAAAGGGCTGGACTGGCAGGAAAGCCTCTCCTCCGGGCTGGAGATGGATTCTGTGCAGGAGATCAACCGCCAGTTTGTCCTCGTTTCTCTGAAGCCGTTAAACATCGCCAGCGAGGGCCCGGCGATCCTGGTGACTTTCCAGAACGTGGACAATATCAAAGAAACAGAGTCGAAGATCCGGCGCAAGCTGGCGGAAAAGGGGCTTACGGCCCGATACCATTTTGAAGACATCATAGGGGAAAGCGAGGAGCTGAAACAGGCGGTCACCATGGCTTATTATTACAGCCGGACCGATTCCAACGTCCTTCTCCTGGGAGAAAGCGGGACGGGAAAGGAATTATTCGCCCATAGTATCCACAACGCCAGCCGCAGAAAGCATCAGCCTTTTGTGGCGGTAAACTGCGCGGCACTGCCGGAAAATCTGCTGGAAAGCGAGCTGTTCGGATACGTAGGAGGAGCGTTTTCGGGCGCTTCTAAGGAAGGAAAAGCAGGACTTTTCGAGCTGGCTCACAGGGGAACTATCTTCCTGGACGAGATCGGGGAGATGCCGATGAACCTTCAGGCAAAGCTTTTAAGAGTCCTTCAGGAAAAAGAGATCCGGCGCATTGGAGACGACAAGATCATACCGGTAGACGTGCGGGTGATTTCGGCTACGAATATCCATATGCAGGATATGATAAAAGAACACAAATTCCGTTCAGACCTGTACTACAGGATCAACCTGCTGCAGATATCCGTGCCGTCTCTGAGGGAGAGGCAGGGTGATATCCTTCTTCTTGCAGACCATTTCATGAACCGGTTCGCCGTTAAATACGATGTTTCCGTTCCCGTATTTACACAACAGGCAAAAGAATATCTTTTGCAGTACAGCTGGCCGGGAAATGTAAGGGAGCTGCAGAACGTCTGCGAACGGATCGTCGTCCTCCCCCACGATGTGGAGATCGCTTCCGAAGATCTGAAAAAGATGAAGATCCTGGAAGAGGAAGCAGAGGAAGAAACAGGAAAGGAAAAAAAGAAAAGGAAAACTATGAGCCAGGAAGAAATGGCGGCTATGATGGGGATCAGCAGGACGACATTGTGGCGCAGAAGAAAACAGCTGAAAGAGAATGAAACAAATGAATAAACAAATTAAACAAATAAGCTGTTTAAATTGTTTCAACTGCAGGGGACGTAATAAAAACTGAAAGGGGAGTTGGAAGAGGAAAGCGCTTTCAATCCCCTTTTGTTTTTTGCCCTTTTGAAACCAGAAGAGACGGAATAGACAAATTGGCACGAAAATTGCTTTTATATTTTATCAAAAACAGCGAAAAGACGGCGTGAGCGATCAGCCATCTTTTCCAAAATAAAAGGAGGTTAATTTATGAGAAAAAATCATAAGAGGGCAGCAGTGGCAGCGACAGTAGCTGCAGCGGTAATGCTGGCGGCCGGCTGCGGTACATCCGCAGATGAAGGACAGGCAGGAGGAAGCGGACAGGCGGCAGAGGGAAGCCAGAGCGCAGACGGGGCGGAAGCATCCGGCGAGCAGGTGACCATCACCTACTATTATGATGCTTCCTATGCGGATTCCACCAAGAAAGTAGTAGAGGATTTTGAAAAGGCGAATCCAAATATCAAGATCCAGCTGGTAGATCTTCCGGCAGAGTCTAATAAGAAGCTGCAGACAGTCAGCACCATCATGCAGGCGCAGGATCCTTCCCTGGACGTATTCGAGATGGACTGCACCTGGCCTCTTACATTCATTTCCGCAGGCTGGGTGGAACCAGTAGACGATATCTATACGGATGAAGAGAAGGCAGCGTTCTTCCAGGGACCGATCGAAGCCAATACATACGACGGCACCTTATACAGCGCTCCGCTGTACATGGACGCAGGCGTTCTCCTTTACAGAAAAGACATGCTTGACAAATATGGATATGAGCCGCCGAAGACATGGGACGAGCTGGCGGAGATCTCCAAGGACATTATGAGCAAAGAAGAAACCATTACCAGCGGATATTCTTCCGGATGGAAGCAGTATGAGGCGCTTACCTGCTCCGCCCTTGAATTTATCTGGGGCTACGGCGGAGACGTGATCGACGAGGAAGGAAACCTGGTCATCAATTCTCCGGAAACGATCCAGGGACTGCAGCGTATGCATGACCTTACTTATGTAGATAAGATCACAGATCCTGGTATCAACGGATATAAGTGGTCCGAGTCCAGAGCGCCGTTCTATTCCGGCAACGTTCTGTTTATCCGCGACTGGCCGACCGCTATGGCAGGCGCCAACGATCCTGAGACTTCATCCATAGCTGGAAACGTAGCTCTTGCCCCGATCCCAGGCGGAACCGACGGAGACAATAATTACAACACGTTAGGCGGATGGTCCGTAGGTATCTCTGCATTCTCCGAGCACAAGGAAGAAGCAAAGACATTTGTAAAATACCTTACAAGCGTAGAAGCGCAGAAGACAAGGGCGATCTACAAAGGCCTTATGCCTGTAAGCCCTGAAGTTTACGACGACGCGGACGTACTGGAAGCGCAGCCTCAGTTCGCACAGCTGAAAGAGATCGGCGAGAAGTCAAAGTCCAGACCAAAGACTCCGTACTACTCCGAGCTTTCCAGCGTTCTCCAGCAGGGATTCGCTTCTATCCTGGCAGATTCTCAGACGCCGGAAGAAGCGATCGCAGAGATGGAGCCTCAGTTAGAGGAGATACTGAGCAGATAGTTTATGCATAGTATCAGCGGCGGCACGGACGGATCTTGTCCGGGCTGCCGCCTTCATAAGCAGCGGCGCGCGTTACAGCATATCCCGGTGCGGGGCTTAAACAGCTGCTGAAATATTCTGCATAAGGAGGAAGATATGAATTCAAAAGGAAGAAGGAGAACAGGATATCTATTTCTGATACCGTCCATCTTTATCATCGTCGTATTTATCGCATATCCTGTTTTAAATACGGCTTATACAAGCTTTTTGTCTCTGCGGATTCAGACAATACGGCTGGGTGGAAAATTTGTAGGATTAAAAAACTACATTGACTTATTTCAGGATCCGCTTTTTATACAGGCTTTGAAGTTCACGTGTCTGTTTACCGTAGTAGCGGTAGTTTTGGAGACTGTTCTGGGCATGGTATGCGCCCTGATCATGAACCGTAAGTTTAAGGGACAGAGTTTTGTAAGGGCCGCCATCCTGATCCCCTGGGCGATCCCTACGATCGTTTCAGGCCTTATGTGGCAGTTTATGTTTGCGGAATCATACGGAATCATCAACCAGCTGCTTCAGTCCTGGGGCGTGATATCGGAACCGATCAAATGGGTGACCGGCGCAAAATACGCTTTCTGGTCCGTTATCATTTCCGACGTATGGAAAACAAGCCCTTATATGTCTCTGCTCCTTTTGTCAGGTCTGCAGACTATCTCCAAGGAGCTTTATGAGGCGGCCGCTATCGACGGCGCAGGCGCGATCAAGCGGTTCTGGTATATCACGATCCCTATGTTAAAGCCAGTGCTCATGGTATCCCTGCTGTTCCGTACGATCCAGAGTTTCCGTATCTACGACCTGGTATCCGTACTTACGAGCGGAGGTCCGGCCAATTCCACACAGAGCCTTACCCTCTTTACGGTTAAGAACTATTTCCAGTTCGGAAACCTGGGATACGGCGCGGCCGCAGCGATGGTAACGTTTGTGATCTCTATGGTGATCGCTATGTTCTTTGCGGACGGCATTAAGTCAAAAATGGAGGTGCCTAAGAAGAAATGAGTAATAAAACAAAAAAGAATATTGAAAACGGGGCGTTATACGTTTTCGTCATTACCTTCGTCAGCAGCATCCTCCTGCCTTTTATATGGCTGATCCTTGGTTCTTTCAAAAATATGAAAGAGCTGTTCAACGTTCCGGTACAGATCCTTCCAAGCACCTGGAATCTGGACAACTACGTAGCGGTGTTCCAGTCCCAGCCTTTTGGAAAATACATTATAAACAGCTTTGTCATTTCCCTCATGTCCACGCTGATCGTTATTGTGATCGCGAGCATGACCAGTTACTCTATCGCAAGAGTTGAGATCAAAGGAAAGAAGATCATGCTGGCGGCGCTTTTGTCCATAAGCCTTCTTCCGCCGGTAACTCTTTTAAACCCGATCTACCAGCTTCTCAGCAAGCTCCATCTGCTTAACAGTTATCTGGGGCTTTCTATGGCGCTGGTGGCTACGGAGCTTCCAATGGCGGTGTGGTTTCTGACCAGCTTTTTCCAGACCATCCCGATGGAGGTGGAAGAAAGCGCGATGATCGACGGAGCGTCGGTGACCACCACCTTTACCAAGATCCTCATACCGCTGATCACTCCTGGCATCTTTACCGTGAGCATCCTGACGTTTATCAACGCCTGGAACAACTACCTGTTTGCCCAGGTATTTAACCCTCTGGAAAAGGCCCGTACAGTGACCGTGGCCCTGACCCTGTTCCAGCAGGAATATTACGTGCCGTGGCACATCGTATCCGCGGCGGCGATCATCGTAACAGCGCCGCTGATCATCGTAGTATTAGTCCTTCAGAAGCGGATCATCTCCGGTATGATGGACGGAGGCGTCAAAGGATAACAGAATATCTGCAAATGATCACGACAAAAGCGGTCTTTCATGTGTTCCGGCTTGTCATTCCTTCTGTGGGCGGCTATAATGGTATCAAAACAGTCAGCAGGAAGGAGAATCCGGCGATGGAACTGATGATACCGCTGGTCAGCAGAGCGGGAGAGCCTCTGTATGAGCAGATCTATGAATATATAAAAAAAGAAATAAAAGAAGGCGGGCTGAAAGCGCAGACCCGCCTTCCGTCTACCAGGATACTGGCGGAGAATTTAAAGGTCAGCAGGAGCACCACCCAGCTGGCCTATGACCAGTTAGCCTCAGAAGGCTATATCGAGGCGGTGCCGTGCAAAGGATATTATGTGGCCAGGATCGACGGGCTGGTGGATGTGGGAGGCCAGGGGGAGACTGTCAGCCTGGTGCAGGAGCGGGAAGAAGAAAGAGAAAGCTGGATCGTGGACTTTTCCCCAAGGGGCATCGATCTGGACAGCTTTCCTTTTCATACATGGAGAAAACTGTCCAGGAACACGCTGATCGACGACAATAAAGAGATGTTTTTAAGCGGAGACAGGCAGGGAGAAAAGGCGCTGAGAAAAGCTATCGGCGATTACCTCCATTCTGCCAGAGGCGTTTTGTGCAGGGAAGACCAGATCATCGTGGGGGCGGGAAGCGAGTACCTGCTCATGCTCTTAAATCTGCTTTTAGATCCTGCAGGAAGCGTTGCCATGGAAAATCCATCCTACAGTCAGGCCTACCGGGTGATCACTGGCCTTGGAAGAAAAGTGATCCCGGTAAAGATGGACGCCCAGGGGATGCGGCCAGATGCGCTGGAGGAAACAGGGGCGGGGACCGCGTATATCATGCCGTCCCACCAGTACCCGACCGGGATCGTCATGCCGGTCAGACGGCGGCAGGAGCTTCTGGCCTGGGCGGGGAGAAAAGCCGGCAGGTATCTGATCGAAGACGACTATGACAGCGAATTTCGCTATAAAGGAAAGCCGGTCCCGGCTCTTCAGGGAATGGATACGGGAGAAAAAGTGATCTACCTGGGGACGTTTTCCAAGTCCATCGCTCCGGCTATCCGTATCAGCTATATGGTCCTTCCGGATCCGCTGCTGGAAGAATATCGTAAAAAGGCCGGCTTTTATGCTTCCACAGTATCCCGGATCGACCAGAATATCCTGTATCGTTTCCTGGTGGACGGATTTTATGAAAGACATCTGAACCGGATGCGGGCGATCTACAGAGCAAAGCACGACCGGCTGATAGGAGAGCTGAAACGCCTGGAAAAGGATTTTTTTATACGGGGAGAATACGCGGGACTTCATCTGCTTCTGACGGCCAGGGATAAACGGCCGGAAGAAGTCCTGGTAAGACAGGCGAAAGAGAAGGGGATCAGGGTCTACGGGCTCAGCTCGTGGCTGATCGGAAGCGAAGAGATGCCGCAAGAGTGGAAATATACCGTGGCTTTAGGATATGCGAACCTGTCGGAACAGGAGATCGAAAAAGGCGTAAGGCTTTTGGAACAGGCATGGATCGTCTGAAAGAACAGGTATAGCCTATCCCATAAGCCTGCAGCGGCAGGAAAAAGGGGCGTCGCAAAATCATCCGATTATCAGATGATTTTACGACGCCCTCTGCAGTCAGATCATTCTTCTGTAATGGTGGCGGTGGATTTTACTTCTTCGCAGCCGCAGCCGCAGCCGTCGTCCAATTTGGTGGAATCTGCTACAGTGCCGGCGATCTCCTGTGCATCCGGGGAGATCAGGTCGTCTAAAGAAGAATCTTCCGATCCGTCGCTTTTTTCGCTGTCCGTCTCGCCGGCAGCTGTTCCGTCTTCTGCGGCTTCCTCTTCGCTTACGGAAAGATCCTCTCCTTCCTCAAGGTCCTCGTCCAGGATATCGTCGGAGAGATCCAGATCGTCGTCTAAGCTGTCCTCCTCATCCTGTTCCGCATCGTCTTTGGCATTCTTTCTCGTATAGAACTTCTCCTTCAGTTCGTCCTTCTTTTCCGATACTTTCTCGTGGACTCTGTCTTTGGCGGCTGATACTTTATCCTTGGCGTTCAGCGCGGAATCTTTTGCGATCGCCGCTACGTCCCGGTATGTGTCGCCGACGATGGAGGATGTGTCCTTTACGATATCCTTTGCCGCGTTCATCATATCTTTTGCAGCTACTACAAGCTCGTCCTTGTCAGAATTGAGAGAAACGTACTTGCGCCTGGAATCCGGAGATTCTGCGGGTTCCTGGGCAGGCTCGCCGTCCTCGTCTTCAAAATCGTGGAAATCCTCTTCCAGTTCCTTATGGAATGATTTGTACTTGATCAGATATGAAACCCCTGCAGCCGCCGCTCCTGCGATCGCTGCCAAAGCCACCCATTTTCCTACATGTTTTCCCATAATTTATGCTCCCTTCCTGAACTGTTGTGATTGATTACATTTTAATACGAATTTGCTAAAAAAGAAAGGTGTAAATAATTTTTTTTGTAATAGTTCAGCCGTGCGCCAGGATAGTAACATTTTTTATAAAAATTAGCACTCAGCTCTTGACAGTGCTAACAAAGGGTGGTATAACATAACATGTGAAGAAAAAAAGAACCGCACAGGAGATAAAGATCAGACAGATTTCTGAAGCGGATAAAAAGTTTAGATTGCAAGGAGGAATATCTTATGAAGTTAGTTCCATTATTTGACCGGATCGTATTAAAACAGTTAGCAGCAGAGGAGACGACAAAGTCCGGTATCGTCCTGCCAGGCCAGGCTAAAGAGAAACCGCAGCAGGCAGAGGTCGTTGCAGTAGGCCCAGGCGGAGTCGTAGATGGAAAAGAAGTTACCATGCAGGTAAAAGTAGGCGACAAGGTAATCTATTCCAAGTACGCAGGCAGCGAAGTGGAAGTAGATGAAGAGAAGTACGTGATCGTAAAACAGAACGATATTCTTGCGATCATTGAGTAATATTTGATTAAGAAAGTAAATTGACTGGAGGAGATCATCATGGCAAAGGAAATCAAATATGGCGTAGAAGCCAGAAAAGCATTGGAATCAGGCGTTAACCAGCTTGCAGATACAGTACGCGTGACATTAGGACCGAAAGGAAGGAACGTTGTTCTTGACAAGTCCTTCGGTGCTCCGCTGATCACAAACGACGGCGTTACGATCGCAAAAGAGATCGAATTAAAAGACCCATTTGAGAACATGGGCGCTCAGCTGGTAAAGGAAGTCGCTACAAAGACCAACGACGTAGCCGGCGACGGTACTACGACAGCTACTGTTCTTGCTCAGGCTATGATCAACGAAGGTATGAAGAACCTGGCCGCAGGCGCTAACCCGATCGTTCTGAGAAAGGGTATGAAGAAAGCTACTGAAGCAGCAGTGGAAGAGATCGCAAAGATGAGCCAGCCGATCGACGGAAAAGCTCACATCGCAAGAGTCGCAGCTATTTCCGCTTCTGACGACGAAGTAGGCGCGCTGGTAGCAGACGCTATGGAGAAAGTTTCCAAGGACGGCGTTATCACCATCGAAGAATCCAAGACGATGAAGACAGAGCTGGATCTGGTAGAAGGTATGCAGTTTGACAGAGGCTATCTGTCCGCATATATGTGCACCGATATGGATAAGATGGAAGCAGTTCTGGATGATCCGTACATTCTGATCACAGACAGGAAGATCTCCAATATCCAGGATATCCTTCCGCTTCTGGAGCAGATCGTAAAGACAGGCGCAAAGCTTCTGATCATTGCTGAGGACGTAGAGGGCGAAGCTCTTACAACACTGATCGTCAATAAGTTAAGAGGCACATTCAGCGTAGTTGCTGTTAAGGCTCCTGGCTACGGCGACAGAAGAAAAGAGATGTTAAAGGATATCGCGATCTTAACAGGCGGTACAGTTATCTCTGAAGAACTTGGCCTTGACTTAAAGGATACGACGATGGATCAGCTTGGCCGTGCAAAATCCGTTAAGGTACAGAAGGAAAACACTATCATCGTTGACGGTTACGGCGACAAGAGCGAGATCTCCGCAAGAGTTTCCCAGATCCGTTCCCAGATCGAAGAGACGACATCTGATTTCGACAGAGAGAAACTTCAGGAAAGACTGGCTAAGCTGGCAGGCGGCGTAGCAGTTATCCGCGTAGGCGCTGCAACTGAGACAGAGATGAAAGAAGCAAAACTTCGTATGGAAGACGCTTTAGCAGCTACAAAGGCAGCTGTTGAAGAAGGTATCATCGCAGGCGGCGGTTCCGCATACATCCATGCGGCACAGGCAGTTGCAAAGGTTGTAGACGGTATGGAAGGCGACGAGAAGACAGGCGGAAAGATCATCCTGAAAGCTCTGGAAGCTCCGTTATACCACATTGCAGCAAACGCAGGCCTGGAAGGCTCCGTTATTATCAATAAAGTAGCCGAATCTCCAGTAGGCGTAGGCTTCGACGCATACAAGGAAGAGTATGTAGACATGATCAAGGCTGGTATCCTGGATCCGGCTAAGGTTACAAGGACCGCTCTTCAGAACGCTACCAGCGTTGCTTCTACTCTGCTGACAACAGAATCTGTTGTAGCTGATATCAAAGAACCGGCTCCGGCAGCTCCGGCTCCAGGCGGAATGGGAATGATGTAATAACATTTCGAATGAATAGTTCAATATCCGGCAGGCTCCCTTTTGGGAGCCTGTCTCAGGTTTATGGGAAGCTCAAAAGAAAAGGTTACATAAAAGTATGAAAAAAGTATATCGTTTCGCCGTATATGCGGCAGGACTTCTGATCCTGGCGCTTGGCATTGCCTTAAATACGAAGACCGGCCTGGGGGTGTCGCCGATCATTTCCGTATCTTACAGCATTTCTTATATTACAGGGTTTGATTTTGGAAATATGACCCTGTGCCTTTATATCCTGTTTGTGATCGCCCAGTTTGCGATCAAGGGAAAAAACGCTCAGAAGAAAGATATCCTTCAGATCCCTCTGAGCATCGTATTTACCCGCTTTTTAAATCTGTTTGCAGACCTCCTTCCAGAGGGGCCGACCGTGCTGTGGCAGCAGTTCCTGCTCCTTCTTGCGGCAGTATGGCTGACCGGCATGGGTCTTTCTATGTCTGTCAACATGCGCCTGATCCCCAATCCGGGAGACGGGATCGTACAGGCTATCGCCGACCGCACCCACAGGGAAATGGGACTTGTAAAAAATCTGTTCGACGTGGGAAATATCACGGTCACAGCCGTGGTAGGCTTTGTAAGCGGCCATCCGCTCCTGGGGATCGGGGCAGGGACCGTAGTGGCGGTGCTGGGCGTGGGGCGCTCCGTAGCTGTGTTCAATCATTTTTTCAAAGATTCTATGGACCGGTTAGCAGAAAAAGGATAGTAAGAGACGGGAAAATATGTTATCATCGAGGTAAGAAAAGCGACGGGAGGATAAGGTATGAAGCAGAGGTTTTGTCCTGTGTGCGATACAAAGCTTGGAACCTCCAGGATCTGTCCGGTGTGTAAAAAGTGGGTCAGGGATCCGGTCTATATGGACGGGGACTTTTATCTGAACGAGAGCCATCCGGCGGACGAAAGAGACTGCGAGTACCACGCCATCATCAACGGACATAAGGCGTATGAGGAACAGCCGGAGAAGAAGCGGATAAGAAAACCCGCTCCAAAGGGAATGCAGCCGGCAGCCGGCTCTTACGCAGCCAGGGAAAAGGAAGAATATAAGAAGAAAAAAGAGAAGAAGAGCCCAGGGGCGGTTATTTTTCTGTTCATAGCAATCTACATTATGTATCAGTTCATATCGGTCCTGGCGGCAGGCTGGGATCAGATCGCTCCGGCTGTGGAACAGATCTTGAAGTAGAGGCTATACCGGAGACTTCGCGGCATCCCGGACGGAGGTGAACTGCCAGGGAAAGGCGGGAAAGGGCAGCAGCAAGACAGCGTGACATCGCGTTAAAGCGAGAAATATCCCTAATAAGTAGAATAAGTAAATTTAATGAGACTATATTTGACAATCGTTGGAAATTCTGCTACATTAGGTACAATCACCTGAAAGCGATTTATTAAACCAGTTAATAATATTCATAGGAAAGAGAGGAAATGCTAATGAGTAAGATTGTTGGTGAAGGCATTACTTTTGATGATGTCCTGTTGGTTCCCGCTTATTCTGAGGTCATTCCGAATCAGGTAGACGTTACGACTTATCTGACGAAGAAGATCAAGCTGAACATTCCGCTGATGAGCGCGGGGATGGATACGGTTACGGAACACCGGATGGCGATCGCCATGGCCAGACAGGGAGGTATTGGCATTATCCATAAGAATATGTCCATTGAAGCTCAGGCTGAAGAAGTGGACAAGGTAAAACGTTCAGAGAACGGAGTTATCACAGATCCGTTCTATCTGTCTCCGGAGCACACCTTAAAAGACGCGGACGAGCTGATGGCAAAGTTCCGCATTTCCGGCGTGCCGATCACAGAGGGGAAGAAGCTGGTAGGTATCATCACCAACCGCGACCTGAAGTTTGAAGAGGATTTCAGCAAGAAGATCAAGGAGTGCATGACTTCCGAGCATCTGGTAACAGCCAAGGAAGGGATCACCCTTACGGAAGCGAAGAAGATCCTTGCTAAAGCCAGGGTGGAGAAGCTCCCGATCGTTGACGACAATTTCAATCTGAAGGGCCTGATCACCATCAAGGACATTGAAAAGCAGATCAAGTACCCTCTTTCTGCAAAGGACGAGCAGGGAAGGCTGCTGTGCGGCGCCGGCGTAGGCATTACGGCTGACGTTCTGGACCGTGTGGGAGCTCTTGTAGAGGCCAAGGTAGACGCCATAGTCCTGGATTCCGCCCATGGCCATTCTGCAAACGTGATCCGCTGCGTACGGATGATCAAGGAAAAATATCCGGATCTTCAGGTCATTGCGGGAAATGTAGCTACAGGCGAAGGTACGAGAGCCCTGATCGAGGCCGGCGCGGATGCGGTCAAGGTAGGTATCGGACCTGGTTCTATCTGTACGACCCGCGTGGTAGCAGGTATCGGCGTTCCGCAGATCTCCGCAGTTATGGACTGCTATGAAGTGGCTAAAGAGTATGGCATCCCGATCATCGCTGACGGCGGTATCAAGTATTCCGGAGATATTACCAAGGCTATTGCCGCAGGCGGAAGCGTATGTATGATGGGAAGCATGTTCGCCGGCTGCGACGAGAGTCCGGGAACCTTTGAATTATATCAGGGAAGAAAATACAAGGTTTACCGCGGTATGGGCTCCATCGCCGCTATGGAAAACGGCAGCAAGGACAGATACTTCCAGAGCGATGCCAAGAAGCTCGTTCCGGAAGGCGTGGAAGGCCGCGTGGCTTATAAGGGCATGGTGGAAGATACGGTATTCCAGCTGCTGGGCGGTTTAAGAGCCGGCATGGGCTACTGCGGAGCAAAGGATATCAAGACTCTTCAGACCACAGGACGTTTTGTAAAGATTTCCGCTGCTTCCTTAAAGGAAAGCCATCCTCATGACATCCATATTACAAAAGAAGCGCCGAACTACAGTATTGACGAATAAGGAAAAATTTTGTATATTGAATACAGTGCTCAAAGGAGAAACAGAGATGTTTCTCCTTTGTTTAAGTATGAAATAACCGGAGGACAAGTACCCAATGGAAAAGAATGAAACAATAGCCCAGGAGAATAAGATGGGCACGATGCCGGTGACAAAACTTCTGATCACCATGTCCCTGCCGATGATGATATCCATGCTGGTGCAGGCTCTTTATAATATCGTAGACAGCATGTTTGTCGCCCAGTTAAATGAAAACGCCCTGACGGCCGTATCTTTAGCGTTTCCGATCCAGAACCTGATGATCGCCGTGACTTCAGGTACAGGAGTAGGTATCAACGCCCTCCTTTCCAGGAGCCTTGGAGAAAAGAATTTTGAAAAGGCCAACAGCGTGGCGACCCACGGCGTTTTGCTGGCCGGCTGCAGCTATCTGATATTCCTGATCTTCGGCATGTTCTTTTCCAGATTGTTTTACACGGTGCAGACCGACGACCCGCAGATCATCGAATATGGCCGGCAGTACCTGATGATCTGCTGTATCCTTTCCTTTGGAATGGTATTCCAGATGACCTTTGAGAGGCTGCTACAGTCCACAGGAAAGACCATCTATACCATGTTTACCCAGGGTACCGGAGCCATCATCAATATCATCATGGATCCGATCCTGATCTTCGGTATGTTCGGATTCCCAAGGATGGAAGTGGCGGGAGCCGCCGCCGCGACAGTGTTAGGCCAGATCGTAGCCGCAGTGATGGCAGTGTGGCTGAACCGGACGCGGAATAAAGAGATCCATGTGACCTTCCGGAAATTTGATTTTTCCGGCCAGGTAGTGAAGGGGATCTACGGAGTAGGAGTCCCATCGATCATCATGATGTCTATCGGCTCCGTTATGACCTTTGGAATGAACAAGATCCTGATGGCGTTCACCTCTACGGCTGCAGCGGTATTCGGCGTGTACTTCAAGATCCAGAGCTTTGTATTTATGCCGATCTTTGGTATGAATAACGGCCTGGTTCCGATCATCGCCTATAACTACGGAGCAAAAAAGAGCGACAGGATCAAAAAAGCGATCTTTTCCGGCGTCGTATGCGCTATTACCATCATGCTGGTAGGATTTTCCATATTCCAGCTGTTTACCAGGAACCTGCTGGGGATCTTTAACGCTTCGGAAAATATGATGGCTATCGGCGTTCCGGCGCTCCGCACCATCAGCCTGAGCTTTTTGATGGCAGGCTTCTGCATCATCTGCTCGTCCGTGTTCCAGGCTATGGCCCACGGCTTTTTAAGCCTGATCGTTTCGGTTGTCAGGCAGTTAGTTGTGCTCCTTCCGGCCGCGTATATCCTTTCCCGGATCGGCGGACTGGACGTGATCTGGTGGGCGTTCCCCATTGCGGAGCTGTTTTCTTTCGGACTCAGTATCGCCTTTTTGCGCCTTATCATAAAGAATCAGGTCAATCCTCTGAGCGAGGGTCAGGATCCGGAAAAGAGGCTTCTTTCATAGAAAAATATGTACTGCTGCATCACCCCGGCGAAGCCTTTGTACCTGCCGAAATGATCCTGCACGATCGTCTCATAGAGGCGGGTTTTGGCCAGGCCGTCGTATTTAGGATCATAATATTCTTTCAAAAGGATCTTTTTGATCCAGGTATCGATGGGAAATGCCTCCACGTGGTGCAGGCCGAAGAGGCAGATGCAGTTGGCCACTTTTTCTCCAATTCCATAAAAACCAGTAAGATAATCCATGGACGAAGGATAGTCCATGGATTTTAACTTTTCAAGATCCAAAACGCCGCAGGAAGCGTCCTGGCAGAGCCTGTGGATATATTTTGCCCGGTATCCCAGCTTCATGGCCTTAAGGTCTTCCAGGGAGGCGCGGCGCAGCTCCATGGGGGAAGGAAAGGCGTGGAAGACCTTGCCGTCCGCCTGGATCTTCCCGCCGTAATTGCTGCTTAAAAGCTCCACAGCTTCCCGGATCTTCGGGATCGTCTTCTGCTGGGAAATAACAAAGGTTAGGATCATTTCCCACAGATCCTGCCTTAAGATGCGGATCCCCTGTCCGAACCGGGCGGCATTCCGCAGGTATGCATCGCCCGGCGAAATGCTGGAAATGACCGCGCCGTAATCAGTTTTTAAGTCAAAATAATCTTCCCAATAAGGAAAGTCTTCTTCCCCGCAGCAGAAGGAGACTTCTTCCTTTTCCTGATAAAGCTTCAGAAAGCGGCCCTGGCTGATGAGGCTGAAGCCGCCGTCTGGAAGCCGGTTTAAACGGAAGCACTGGCCGGAGTCCGCGATCTGGGCCAGGGAAAAATAAGGTATCGTCTTTTTTATCATAGGTATCTGTCCTTTTCTAACATAATAGGTAACAGTTCAGAACTGCTTCTTGTCCGGCACAAGGCCTGGCAAGAAGATGTGCCGTCCTGAACTGCTATTATAATAATACGCTCTCTTCAGTATACAGGCGCAAGAAGCCTGCGTCAATTACCGGGAAGTTTTGCTGGTGTGGGGAAGGCGGCCGCGGAAGAAACGTTTGCGCACTTCGTTCCAGCTGAAGGGGATAAGCGGATAGATGTAGCTCTTTCCCGCAATGGTCCGGTTGAACACCACGGCGCAGAAGGAAAGGAGGATCCCCGCTCCAAAGCCCCATACGTTAAAGACAGCGGTAAGGATCAGAATGATCACCCGCATGAATTTTAAGGCATAACCCAGCTCAAAACTGGACTGGGAGTAGTTGGCGATGGTGACAAAGGCCATATAAAGCATCGTCTCGCTGTTGAACCAGCCGGATTTTACGGAATATTCGCCCAGTACGATACCTGCGATCACACTTAAGGGCGTGGTCAGCATATTCGGCGTATTGACGGCGGCCAGCCGCAGGCCGTCGATGGCCAGCTCCAGGATGAGCAGCTGCCAGATAATAGGCACATAGCTGGGATCTGACAACTGGATAAACTCCAGCCAGGAAGGAATGTACTGAGGATTCTGGAGCAGAAGGAGCCAGATGGGCGTCACCAGCAGGGATAACAGGGAGATCACCATCCGGGAGAGCCGCAGGTAGGTGCCGGTCACTGGCGGAAAATAGTAATCGTCCGCTTCTTCGATGATATCAAAGACAGAGGAAGGCAGGATCATAGCAGAAGGAGACGTATCCACCAGTATGACGATATTTCCCTCCAGGATAGAAGCCGCCGCCGTATCCGGCCTTTCGGAAAAACGGAATTTCGGAAAAGGATTATACCATTTGTGGGGATAGATACACTCGGCCAGACTTTCCTGGTTCATGGTCAGGGCGTCTACATGAGTATTGCGTATCCGGGCTTTGATCATGGAAAGCAGCTGTTCGTCCACACGTCCCTCCATGTAACAGATGGCGATGTCTGTATGGGAGCTTTCGCCGGCGGAGGTGATCTCCATAGTAAGCTTAGGATCCCGGATGCGGCGCCGGATCAGGGCGGTATTGAAGATCAGAGTCTCCACAAAACCGTCTCTGGAACCCCGGAGCACTTTGTCCTTGTCCGGTTCGCTGACGCTCCTGGCGGGATAGGTCCTGCAGTCCACGGCCAGGCAGGTATCGTAGCCGTCAATAAAAAGACAGGTCACGCCCATAAGAAGCTGAGTGACCATTGCCTGGCTGTCCGCGATCAGGTTTACCTCCCCATAGGGAAGATACTGTTTGGAAAAATCGTGGGCATTTTCCGGCATATCCTCCGGTTTCAGGCTTTCAAAGCCCTGGATCAGGCGCAGCAGCACTTCGTCCTTGGTGAAGCCGTCTATAAAATAAAAACAGGCCTCCCGCCCGCCTACCTGGATCGTCCGGTATACTACATCAAAATTCTTATCCGGCTGAAGGATGGATCTCAGCCCGTCCATATTGTCCGATAGTTTTTTGGAAAACTCCATGGGATACTCCTTGCCGCCCTTATGAAAAGGGCTGTATTCATAGTAATGCGGCTGCTTTAGCCAGTAGACAGTATGTGGAATTTCAGGGAGAAATATACCGAAAACCGGCTATATATAAGGGAAAAAGGAACTGCGGCAAAAAGATTTTGTTCATAAAAAACAAAAAAATAAAATGACAGCAGAATAAAATTATGCATAAATGACAAACAAAGTGTTGACAAACCAGGAAAAAAGAGGTATATTGTAACACATGGAGCACAGAGGGAGAATGTGTTTCGGCAACAAGGGGAAGATATAATGTAAAAGGGTTTGTTCGTGACTAAGGGAGCACTTCTAAGGGGAGAAGCGCTCTCTTTTTTATTACTGTGAAAGCTGCGACAAGCGACGATGTGGACTTCATGCTTTCACATATGGTGATGCCTGTTCTGTAAGCGTCATCTTCGTTTCGCTGGAGAAGGCTGCGCTTCAGACAGGAGCAGGAGAGAGGGGGAAACAAATGTCTATCTTGAAAACTATTTTAGACTGCGGAAAGGAGATATTTCTTCCCAGGGATCGGGAACCGGTTTTTCGTCTTTTTGCCAGGAAGCAGGAGCTGTTTCAGAAGAATAAAACGGAGCGTAAGGTATTCTTAAGAGAAAATTACAGAGGAGAAAAGCAGCTGGTGATTCCGGACGGCTACGAAGAGATCGGATTTAACGCTCTGGAAAAATGCAGAAGACTGGAATCTGTGACAGTTCCCGGAAGCGTAAAGACGATCCAGTCGCGGGCATTCGCCGAGTGCCCTAACCTGAAAGAAGTTACGCTGTGCGAAGGGATCAAAGTGATCGATACGAATGTCTTCACAGACTGCCCCGGCTTAAAGTCGGTAGTTATTCCGGACAGCGTCGAGGATATGAGAGGAGGGGCGTTTTATAAAAGCGGGGGACTGACAGAACCGGTTTATAACGCTTCAAAAACTGTCCTGTACTATTATCCGGCATCCATAGCAAAGGATCATCTCGTAATACCGGAAGGGGTGGAAAGGATCGCTACTGATGCGTTCATAAAGTGCGGATTTTCGGAAGTTACGATTCCATCTACGATCAAAAAAATGGACAGAAGGATCTTCTGCGATTGTGAAAATCTGAAGACTATACGGATCTTATGTGATCCGGAGGCTCTTTGCAAAGGAGTTTTTTCTCAATGCGACGCTGTTTTACTGAAGAGGGACGGGAGCCGTTTTCCGTGGCTGGAAACTCTTAAGTACCAGGGAGAAAGCCTGACGGAGCAATGCGTGCTGAAAAAAGCCGAAACCACGCTGAATGAAGGGACGCTGCGCAAGCTGGAGGGAAGACATATCGTGGATCTGAGGACAGATCATATAGACGACATTTTGTTTCGCAGCCTGGCGGAGCAATGTGGAAAAGGAGATACAAAAGCCATGCTCCGGCTGGCGGAATATTTTCATAAGAAGGCGGATGAAAAGCAACTGGACTTTTATGCAGCGGCGGAAAATTTCTGGATGTATTTTGCCAGCGAGCGTGGAGATGAAAACGCTAAAAAATGGGTAAGGGACTGGACGGAGGCCCATCCGTATGAATTCCTTCCTACCGCGATATCGGTTCCTATATCAGGAGGATTCGGATACGTCCTTAATGCGCTGGGATTTTTCTTCTTTGAGCCGGGGAGATATTACAATTTTAAGGAGCCTGACGAGGACGGCGTAGTGGAAGTATGCTCCTACGCCGATGAAGACGGCCCTGACGAAGACGGATTTGGCCGGGAGATTTACTTTGACTGGTGGTATCTGACAGACTGCCTGTCAGAGGCGCCGGAGGTTGGCTGCTTTAGCAGTTACTCTAATCTGGACAGAAGAAATCTCGATGAAAGGTTCAAAAAAGCGCGCGATAAGGTAGCGCTCTTTATAAAAGAAAATACAAAAAAGGAGAATGGGATATGCTGAACGGGACTATAAAGATCGCCCATATTGATTATGGGGAAAGCATAGACGGCCTGTTGAAACGCCATCTGCCCAGGCTGGAAGAAAAATGGGGAGCTCATCCGGCAGTCCGTCTTTTGGAAAAGCTGGGAGACAATGCGCCGAACATACTGGCAGGCATGCTTGCGTACATGCCGGACTGCGGAAGGGAGAAACTGATCTGCGAGCTGACGGAGCAGTACCACGAACCTCTGCTCCAGGCGCTGAATAGGGGACTTGCCTCCAGCGATCTGGGCAGAAACGTCACTTTGGGAAATATCTGGTTCAGGGAGTCTGAGGAAGGGATAGAAATATGCCTGGAAGACGTCCGGATCGATTATAAGGGGCTGCTTGGCAGTGAAACTGTCCAGAAAAAAGTGGAGGATAAGGTGGAAGATTATATGACTCAGAGCCCTCTGGGGCGGATGCCGGGACTGACCGGACTTTTAAAGGACAATGCAGGCGCCATGGCGAAGATCGCGGCAGCCTTTGTCCCTGAGGATACGGAAAACGGGGCGTTTGCGGTCCTGGAGAATCCGAAGATCAGAGAGAGCCTGGCAGAGCTTCTGGAAAAAGTCCTGAAGAAGGAAGGCTTTTCCCTGGAGATCGGCCAGATCGACATATACCCTTCCGATTCCTGCGAAGCAGAGAAAAACAGAAGAAGAGAGAGGCTGGAAGAAGAGAGCGGGACAGAAAGAGAAGGGGAAAGGAAAAAGAAATTTTTCGGCCTTTCCGAAGAAACCTCAGAGATGGTGCTGGACGGGATCGCAGATTTCCTGACGGAAAAAACAAGTTTATAAGGGTCTTGATATCAGGCTGAAAGGAGTATACAATAATTGTGGCGGCCTGGCATAAGGCCGGATCACCGCCGCAGACCATAATGAAAATATATCAGGCAAGGAGACTCCTATGTCAGACAGATGGAAAAAACTAAAGAAGAATAAAAAAGTAAGAAATGTGATCACATTTCTGGCGGTTTTCGCCTCTGCCCTTTTGCAGACCTATGTTATCCAGACCTTTATCAATCCGGCGGGGCTTCTGTCTGGGGGCTTTACAGGCCTTGCCATACTTTTAGACAGGATCGCGCAGCTGGCGGGCTTTTCTTTCCCGACGTCCGCAGGCATGCTGCTTTTAAATATCCCGGTGGCGCTGATCTGCAGCCGCAGCATCAACGTAAGATTTACTGTGTTTTCCGGACTTCAGGTTTTATTTTCCAGTATACTTTTGCGGGTGTGTGATTTCCAGCCGCTCTTTACGGATCAGATCCTGAACGTGATCTTCGGCGGAGTGCTGAATGGATTTGCCGGCGTGATCGCCTTAAAGGGGAATGCATCCACGGGCGGAACGGATTTTATCGCCCTGTTTGTGTCCAACAAGACGGGAAAATCTATATGGGGATATGTTTTTTTGGGAAATGTGGTGATCCTTACCATATTTGGATACATTTTTGGATGGAAGTACGCAGGCTACTCGATCATCTTCCAGTTTGCTTCTACGAAGATCATCTCCACCTTCCATCACCGGTATGAGCGGGTGACGCTGCAGATCACGACGATGAAGGCGGACGAGGTGATAAAGGAATACGTCCATCAGTTCCGCCACGGGATCTCCTGCGTGGAGGCCGTAGGGGGCTACAGCCGGAAGAAGATGTACCTGCTCCATACGGTCATATCTTCCTATGAGGTAATGGACGTCGTCCACTGCATTCATGAAGTGGACGAGCACGCGATCATCAATGAATTTAAGACTACAAACTTTTTCGGACATTTCTACCAGGCGCCGCTGGAGTAAGCAGACTTCAGGAAAGCTGGAGGATGTCGCGGATGGCTTCGCCGGCGATGATAAGCCCAGCCGCCGGAGGCACAAAGGAGATGCTTCCAGGCACGGCCCGCTTTCCTGGGGACGGCTCCAGATTTACCTTTGGCTTTAAGGGCTGTTCTGTGGAATACAGCACCTTCAGGGACGGGATCTGTCTGGCCTTCAGCTCTTTGCGCATGACGCGGCACAGAGGACAGACGGACGTCTCGTAGATGTCGGCGATCTTAAAAAGTTCCGGATGGAGCTTGTTGCCGGTTCCCATAGAAGAGATCACAGGTATTGAATGAGCTTTCGCGTATTCGGCGATGGCGATCTTGGCGGAAACCGTATCGATCGCGTCGATGATATAGTCGGCGGGACGTTCTGACGGCCGTCCCAGAGCCGCTGCGGCCTTACTGAAAAAATTTTCCATATTGTCCGGAAGAATGAACGTTTCATCCGTGATAACATCAGCTTTGGGATTGATCTCAGCAATGATCTCTTTCATGACCAAAGCTTTTTTTCTGCCTATGGACCAGCGGTAAGCCACTGCCTGGCGGTTTAAGTTGGAGACGGATACGGTGTCGCTGTCTACGATAAGAAGGCTGCCGACGCCGCAGCGGGCTAGGGCTTCAATGCAGTGCGAACCGACGCCGCCTATTCCGAAGACGATCACAGCGGTGCGGGAAAGCTTCTCCATAGCTTCAGCTCCTAAAAGCAGTTCTGTACGGGAAAATGGAGATTCCTCCTGAAAACGGTCTTCCATATTTATGCCTGATCCTCCGTTTCTAAAGAATGATAGTCGTTTAAAAGATCCTGCAAAGTGATGCTGTCCACAACGTTGTTTACTGCATCTTCCACCTTTTTCCAAACATTGATCGTTACGCAGCAGGAGGACCGGCCGCACTGGTTCGTCTCGTCTTCCAGGCAGGGAACAGGAGCCAGGCTCCCTTCTGTCAGCCGCAGGATCATTCCCACCGTATATTCCGACGGATCCTTTGCAAGGCGGTAGCCGCCCTGGGCGCCGCGGACGCTTTTTACGTATCCGGCCCTGGTAAGGACGGTGACGATCTGTTCCAGGTATTTTTCCGAGATCTGCTGGCGTTCCGCAACCTGGTTGATCTTCGTATATTCTTCAGGATGGAGGGCAAATTCCAGCATCATACGAAGGGCATAACGCCCCTTGGTAGATATCTTCATAATCCATCATACCCCTTCCTATTATTCTTATCTGTTTAGTATGATATCACTATTTTACACCATATATATTAAAAAGTAAAACAGTTTTATATCTTTGGAAAATCAGAAGGAAATATAGTATAATACAAGCACTTGGCGAGGTCTTTTACAGGTTTGGCGGACCTGGAGAGAGTACGCGACTGATAAAAGGAGAGATGATCGTGGAACTTCGTACACTTCGATATTTTTTAGCGGCGGCGCAGGAAGGGAATATCACAAAAGCAGCAGATATCCTGCATGTGACTCAGCCTACTTTGAGCCGGCAGATCATGGATCTGGAGAAGGAACTGGGGGCGACGCTTACGCTGCGGGGCAAAAACGGACTGACGCTCACTGACGACGGTATTTTTTTCCGGCAGCGTGCCGAGGAGATCGTCCAGCTGGCAGACCGGCTGGAGAAAGACTTTACCGAACGGAAAAACGATATCGGCGGGATGGTGGTGATCGGAGCTTCTGAAGCGGTGGGCGGACTGACGTTAGCCAGGCTCATTAAAGAATTTTCCGCAAAATATCCGGCAGTGCAGTTTACGCTTTATAACGAAACGGTGGACAATATTAAAGACCGCCTGGATAAAGGGCTGGCAGACGTGGGCCTGCTGCTGGAACCCATAGATGTAACGAAATATGATTACGTCCGCTTATCGCAGCAGGACACCTGGGGATTGCTGGTGCGGGACGATCACCCGTTAATGGAAAAAGAATCTCTCACGGCGGATGACGTTGCGCCTTACCCGCTTATTTTGCCGCTGCGGGAAAACATCCGGGCAGAGATCTTTCACTGGCTTGGCCGGGAAGAAAAAGAACTTACGATCCCGCTGTTTTATACATTGCTTTCCAATGCCGCCCTGATGGTGGCGGAAGGAGTTGGCTGCGCGTTCTGTATGGACGGCGCGCTGGCGCTCAGAAGCGATCCTCATCTGCGCTTTATCCCGCTTAAACCGCGCCGCAGGACCCATAGCGCGCTGGTTTGGAAAAGGAATAATCTGTTTTCGCCGGCGGCTTCACTGTTTGTTCAGGAGATCAATCTGCTGCGGGCTAAAATTGAATAAGGTTTTGCTAAAGCTGAGGGCACCGCAAGATCATCGGATCAGATGAACGAGCGATGCCCTCTTTGATTTTCTATATAGAAAACGTATAGATAAGAATTAAATATAAGTATTAGACATTAAAAATAGGTATGCCTATAATAAAACCATAGTAACAGTTCAGCCGTGCGCCAGGATATATATCATGCTTCTTGTCAGCACAGGATGTGCTGGCAAGAAGATACACGGCTGAATTGTTACAAACCATAAAACGAAACGATGCGTATCGTTTTTCTTATAAAAAGGAGGCAGATCTAATGAAAAAGATAGTATCTTTTCTGTCAGCAGCGGCAATGATTTTCTCCCTTGCGGCTTGCAGCCAGGCTGACGGCAGTGTAATTTCTGCGTCAACGGATCTAGGACAATATGGAACGGAAAGGGATGCGGAATATTCTGCGGATGAAGTACCGCTGGAAATACCGGAGTCAGAAACCGAAGGAACAGGAAACAGCAACGTCCTGGTTGCATATTTTTCCTGGGCTGACAATGCGATCCTTGCAGAGGATGTGGACGCAGTATCGTCGCCCAGCGTTATTCCTCCGGGAAATGTGCAGCAGCTGGCAGCCTGGGTCCAGGAGGAGACGGGAGGCGACATTTTCGCGATCAGAGTTACGGATCCTTATCCCAGCGACTGGGATGAATGCCTTGAGAGGGCGAACGGAGAGCGGGGAGAAGAGGCCCGGCCGGAGCTGGTGGAGAATGTGGCAAATCTCGACCAATATGACACAGTATTCTTAGGCTACCCAAACTGGTGGTACGGAGTTCCCATGGCCCTGCTTTCATTTTTGGAGCAGAATGATCTTTCCGGAAAACAGGTATATCTTTTCTGCTCCCATGGTACAGGAGGTCTTGCTGGCAGCGTGGGGCAGATCGCCGAAGCGGCGCCGGAGGCTGTGATCTCGGATAACATTTTTGACTGCTACGAGGAGGAAGCGGCGTACTCGGAAGAATCCATAAAAGCCTGGACAGATGGACTTGGCTATGGCAGTCAGACAGAAGCAGAGGAGGAAGATTCAAAGATGTCAGGAAAACGGATATCGGTACAGTCTGGAGACGCAGAAGTCATTTATGAGCTTAACGATAGTGGAGCGGCGGACGCGCTTTATGAGATGCTGCCTCTTACAGCGGAGGCAGAGGATTACAGTACCAATGAAAAGATATTTTATCCTCCGGAAGAGCTTGCGTGTGCAGAAACACCCCTTGCTCCGTCGGATACAGGCGGAGGGACATTGGCTTACTATGAGCCCTGGGGCAATGTAGTCATGTTTTATGACGGTTTTCATGAGAATCCCTCTTTGTATGAGTTAGGATATGCAGTCTCCGGAGCAGAGCAGATCAGCAGGATATCCGGAACGATCACAGTAGAAGCTGTGGAATAGAGAAAATCAGTAAGGAGGTCAGATTTATGAACAGAGAAGAAAGAACAGAACAAAAGATGCAGGAGCTGTTTCACAGTCACGCTGCCGGAGATGAAGGCAGCGATGGAGAATTTATGCAGATACTCCAGGGATATATCTTTGGGGACGTGTGCTATACCGGCAGTCTGGATAGCCGGATGCGGGAGCTGGTGACTGTCACGGTCCTCACCGCGCTAAGCGCGCTGCCGCAGATCAAAGCCCATGTAGGGGCCAGTCTGAATGCAGGCTGCACGCCGGTGGAAATCCGGGAGGCTATTTACCAGTGCGCTCCCTTTATTGGTTTTCCAAAGACCCTCAATGCCATTGCCGCTATGAATGAGGTCTTTTCCCAACAGGGCATTGATCTGCCCCTTCCCAAACAGAGGACGCTGGAGTCCTCAGAGGAGCGGTATGAGAAAGGTCTGGCTATCCAGGCTCCGATATATGGAGATGAGATCAAAGAACGCTACACCTGGCTGCCCAAGCCCTTTGATGAGGCAGTACCGAGGTTTTTGACAGAACTGTGTTTCGGAGATTTTAATACCCGCGCCGGGTTGGACGGCAAGACCAGGGAACTGCTTACGGTAGTGCTTCTGGCAGCATTGGGCGGAGCTGAAGTGCAGGTGAAAAGCCATGTGGCGGGAGCGCTGAAAGCCGGAAATACCAAAGAAGAGATCGTCTGCGCTCTGGTGCATGCCAGCGGCTACATGGGTATTCCGAGGTTGTTTAATGCTCTTAATACATGCAAGGATCTGCTGACAGAAGGATAAAAATATTTTCAGAGAAATTTGGAGGAATATATCAATGAAGATCGTTGTATTAGAAGGCAGCCCAAACAAAAAAGGCTCCACCCACATCCTGGCAGACTGCTTCAGGCAGGGGGCCGAAGGAGCGGGCCATACCGCAGAACTGATCGATACAGCCCACGCTGAAATCCATCCCTGTATCGGGTGCATCCACTGCGGCTATGAAGGCCCCTGTGTGCAGAAGGACGATGTGGAGATCATACGCAAAAAGATCCTGGATGCAGATATGATGGTGTTTGCCACGCCTCTTTATTACTATGGCATGTCTGCCCAGCTGAAAATAATGATCGACCGGTTCTGTGCCTTCAACAGCTCTATCCAGAGGAAACACATGAAGTCGGCGTTGCTTAGCGTGGCATGGAACAGCGACAGCTGGACCTTTGAGGCGCTGGAAGCTCATTACAAGACGCTGGTGAGATACCTGAACCTTCAGGACATGGGTATGGTGCTGGGCTATGGCTGCGGGACCCCTTCCATGACGGAGCATTCGCAGTTTCCACAGCAGGCTTATCATCTGGGAAATTGTCTGAGATGACGGAGTGAAAAAGTTTTTGCAAAGGAAAAACCGAATCAGACTGTACGAAAGAATGGGTGGGACAGGCGGACTGTTTCATCCATTCTCTGTAAGCTGAGGCAAAGGAGGTTTCTGAACTATGGAAACAGTTAAATTGAATAACGGAGTAGAAGTCCCGATGGAGGGCTTTGGAGTCTTTCAGATCCCGGAGGAGAACTGTGAGAGGGCGGTGAAAGACGCGATTTCTGCAGGTTATCGCCTGATCGATACTGCAAGCTCTTATCAAAATGAAAAGGCCGTAGGACGGGCTATTGCGAACTGCGGCGTGCCCCGTGAGGAACTGTTCATCACTACAAAAGCCTATATCCAGCAGATGGGGTATGAGAACACTATGACAGCCTTCCGGGAATCTTTAGACAACTTGGGACTTAGCTATCTGGATCTCTACCTGATCCATATGCCCTTCGGGGATTACTATGGTTCATGGCGTGCCCTAGAGGAGCTATATCGGGAGGGCAGAGTCCGGGCTATCGGCGTATGTAATTTCATGCCGGATCGGCTTTTGGATCTTTGCTACAATGCAAAGATTCTGCCCCAGATCAACCAGATCGAGCGTCATCCCCACTATCAGCGAGCAGAAGAACTTTCTCTTATGCGGGAGTTGAAAATACAGCCGGAAGCATGGGCTCCCTTTGCCGAGGGGATGAAAGGAATGTTTACGGAGCCTGTGCTGCGTAAGATCGCTGAAAAGCACGGCAAGACTCCGGCTCAGGTGATCCTGCGCTGGAATGTGCAGCAGGGAGTGATCGTGATCCCCAAATCCGTCCACAGGGAGCGGATGGAAGAAAATTTAGATATCTGGAATTTTACTTTGGATGAAGATGATATGGGGAAAATAGCATCTTTAGATAAAAGCTGTCCTTCCATGCTGGATACCCGAAAGATTAGCGAAGTAAAGAGAGTTTATGACTATCTGAACAACCCGGTGCTGACCAGCCTGTAAATTTGAAAAGAAAACGATTGTTGATGTATAAAGCTTAAGTATAGGAGGATGGTTTCATGAAGAAATTATTAACATTTATAGTATCATCAGCGCTTGCTTTGTCTCTTGCAGCCTGCAACGGCCAAAGCACAGCGGCGGAAAACACAAATGCGGCTGCTGAGGCGGCTGAAGAAGTATCTGCGGAAACTCCCGCAGAGGAAAATGTAACAGAAGCAGTAACTGAGACAGAAACTTCGGTTGAGGCAGAGACTTCGGCGGAAGCAGAAGATCCTGCAGAGGAAACAGATGGCGAGGAAGAAGCTGTTTCAGAGGGAGGCGTGTTAGTCGCCTATTTTTCCTGGTCAGGCAATACGGAGCAGATGGCTCAGATCATAGCGGAGGAGACAGGGGCGGATCTCTTTGAGATCGCGCCTGCCACGCCTTACACAGATGACTATGATGAGCTTTTGGACATCGCTCAGCAGGAGCAGGCAGATAACGCCCGTCCAGAGCTTGCGGCCCAGGCGGAAAACTGGGACAGCTACGATACGGTTTTTGTAGGCTATCCTAACTGGTGGAGTGATGCTCCAATGGCAGTTTATACGTTCCTGGAGAGCTGCGACTGGACAGGAAAGGCCCTAGTCCCCTTTAATACCAGCGCCAGCGGCGGCTTTGGAAGGAGCCTTTCCGGAATCGAGGAAAGCGCCGCCGGAGCAGAGATCCTGGAGGGCCTTGATCTTACGGAAAGCGAACTGTCGGATGCAGAGAGCCGTATTTCCGAATGGCTGGCCGGCCTTGGCCTGGCCTTGTAAGCTGGGAAAGGAGGCGGCTTTGTGAAGCCGAAGGCGAGATTAAAAGTCGGAATCGATATCCTGATGACGCTCCTGCTGCTCTTTTTAATGGGCTACCAGTTCTGGGGAGATGCAGCTCACGAATGGGCAGGGGCGGGCATGTTTGCCTTATTCATTATCCATCATCTGATGAACGGAAGCTGGCATAAGAATCTGCTTAGGGGAAAATACAATCCTTCCCGCATCCTTATGCTTGTCATCAACATCCTGCTGTTTGCCGATATGCTTGGCCTTATGATAAGCGGGATCATGCTTTCGAACCATGTATTTGCCTTTCTTGGTATCAGTGGCGGGATGTCCTTTGCAAGACTTCTGCACATGGCCTCTTCCTACTGGGGTTTTATGCTGATGTCCCTTCATCTGGGACTTCACTGGGGTAAGATCCTTGGCATGATAAGGCGGGCAGGCAAGGGAAGAAGGGAAGCTTCTGGAGCTGTTAAGATGCTCCTACGTATCCTTGGGACGGTGATAGCTGTTTATGGCCTGACCGTGTTTATCCGCAGGGATCTTCTCACCTATATGCTCATACGCACCCAGTTCGTATTTTTGGATTTTAATGAACCGGCGCCGCTGTTTTACATCGACTGCCTTGCCATGATGGGAACATTCATATGGATCGCTTACTGGCTTTCGGCGCTTACCTGCGGTAAACGCAGCAAAACGAATGGAGGTTCAAAATGAAAAAGAAAGTTATGTTTTTGATGATCATGGTAATGAGTATTCTCATGTCTATGACAGCTTTTGCCGGAGTATGGAGAACAGGAGCCTCGCCAAATGAGAATCGCTGGTGGTATGACAATGAAGACGGAACCTGGGCTGAGGGAGGCTGGCAGTGGATCGATGGAAACCAGGACGGTACAGCAGAGTGCTATTATTTTGACAGCGAAGGCTGGATAGCGGCAGACACCACGACGCCGGACGGCTATCAGGTGAATGGAGACGGCGCTTGGGTAGAAAATGGACTGGTAATGACACAGGCGGTTTCACTTGCTGCATCTTCAACGCATACCGGAGAGAGCAGTTCCCTGGTTGTCTATTTTTCCTGCACCGGAAACACAGAAGCGGCGGCCAGGCGGATCCAGGAACTGGCCGGAGCGGACATCATAGAGATCGAAGCAGCAGATCCTTATCCGAGTTCCTATTCGGATACGTTAAGCAGAGCGGAGCGGGAGCTGGATCAGGACGCAAGACCGGCAGTTATCACAACGATAGATGATGTGGCGCAATATGACGTGGTTTATGTAGGCTATCCGATCTGGTTTGGCTATGCGCCCCGCCCTGTACTGACTTTTTTGGAGGCCTATGACTGGTCAGGAAAGACCGTGGTTCCCTTCTGCACCAGCGGAGGCAGCGGGATCTCTGCAAGCCTTGGGGAGATCCGGGAGAGCTGTCCAGGGTCTGATGTGGCAGAAGGTAGGCGGGTCAACGATACTGGTTCCATAGAGCCATGGCTGAGAAGTCTTTGCTTGATCTCATGATCAGGAATGCGGATTTAAAAATAAATCGTAACAGGAGGATCATAGCATGTGTATCAATGATAAAGAACAATTCAACAAAGAAAATGTATTTGGCCTTGGAAATGCAAACAACGCCTACGCCCAGTATTTTATCGGCAATTCCTATCTGAATCCGCTGACGGAAGCAGGCAAGTGCCCGGTATTCCTAGCAAACGTCACTTTCGAGCCTGGCTGCCGCAATAACTGGCACATCCATCATGCCAAAAGCGGAGGAGGCCAGCTCCTCATCTGCACTGCGGGAGAGGGCTGGTATCAGGAAGAAGGCAAGGAAGCCGTTTCCCTGACGCCCGGAGTAGTGATCACCATTCCGGCAGAGGTCAAACACTGGCATGGAGCCAAAAAAGACAGCTGGTTTTCCCATATCGCAGTGGAGGTCCCCGGAGAAGAAACCTCCAACGAATGGCTGGAGCCGGTGGACGATGAGTCCTATAATGATCTGGAAAAGTATTCCTGCAGGAGTTAGCAATAGCGGAGATTGCGTTTGTGTAGTATAATAATATATAGCGTATTAGTAATTAATGATATCAAAGATGGACATTGGTTAAATGGGGAAGAGGCAAAAAGAAGAGGATATGTTGCAAATGTAAGAGGTAATATGGGGGAATTATAAAATGGAAGAAAACCAAAACACAGAATGGAAAGAATCCTGGCGTGATGAGTATCTGAAATGGATCTGTGGTTTTGCAAATGCTCAAGGCGGCAAGATATATATTGGAACCGATGACAATGGAAATGTCATCGGTGTACAGGATAGTAAAAAGCTGTTGGAAGATATCCCAAATAAAGTGCGGGATATTCTTGGTATTATCGTGGATGTCAATCTGCTGACCCAAGATGGTAAAGATTACATTGAGATACGTGTGAATCCGAGCAGTTATCCTGTAAATTATAAAGGGGAGTACCATTATCGCAGCGGCAGTACA
>DWZA01000041.1 GCA_019118365.1 Candidatus Lachnoclostridium stercoravium
ATGCTTGAAACGGCCATAGAAAAGTACTGGCTTTTTTGCGGTTTCGGAGCCAGAACCTCTTGCAAATGCAAAAGAAACCAGCACTTTTATGGCCTGTTCTATTCTGAGCGAAAATGGAACACGTGAAAGACCGCTTTGCCTTATTATGATCCAATATTACTTTGCGAATTAGTAATAGTTCAGCCGTGTATCTTCTTGCCAGCACAGAATGTACTGACAAGAAGCGTGGGATGTCATCCCTATGCCAGGATATATGTCAAATCGCTTTTACAAGCAAGCTTGTAACGCTCTTTATCATATATCCTGGCGCACGGCTGAACTCATTTTTAAAATAAGGAAGACAAATTGGAAAAAAGATGATATAATAGCGCCAGATATTGCGTCGCTTTAAAGGGCAAAAGAGAAATATCGGAAATCAGTGGAAAGATAAAGGAGGACAGAGGACATGATTTGGGCTAAGGAAGAGACCATGTCCCGCGAGGAGATTGAGAAGATCCAGCTGGATCGTTTGAAAGCCACAGTCTGTCGGGTCTATGACAATGTTCCGGCTTACCGCCGGAAGATGGACGAGGCTGGAGTAAAGCCGGAAGATATACAGACCCTGAAGGATCTGCAGAAGCTTCCTTTTACAACAAAACAGGATATGAGGGATAATTATCCCTATGGCCTGTTTGCAGTGCCGCTTAAGAGCCTGCGCAGGATCCACGCTTCCAGCGGGACCACTGGAAAGCCGACGGTCGTAGGCTATACGGACCACGATCTGGAAGTATGGAGAGAATGTGTGGCCAGACTTGCTGTAGCGGCAGGGGGAAGAGAGGACGATATCGCCCAGATCTGCTTTGGTTACGGGATGTTTACCGGAGCTCTCGGACTGCACTATGGCCTGGAAAAGGTGGGAGCGGCGATCGTGCCTTCTTCTACCGGCAATACGGAGAAGCAGCTGATGTATATGAAGGACTTCGGCACCACGCTCCTGGTAGCGACCCCATCCTACGCTATGCGTATTGCGGAGGTGGCCAGAGAGATCGGCATTGATCCGGCAAAGGATCTGAAGGTCAAGACCCTGGTCCTGGGAAGCGAGCTGATGACTGAGGCGATGAGAAAAGAGCTTCATAAGGCCTGGGGCGAGGATGCGAAGATCACGCAGAACTACGGCATGAGCGAGCTTATGGGGCCGGGCGTGTCCGGAGAATGCCAGGAGCTTACAGGCATGCATATCAATGAGGACCATTTTATCGCGGAGGTCATCGATCCAAAGACAGGAGAGGTCCTGCCAGCAGGAGAAAAGGGAGAGCTTGTAGTGACCTGCATTACTAAAGAGGCTCTTCCGCTGATCCGCTACCGCACCAGAGATATCACGCGCCTGATGTACGAACCGTGCCGCTGCGGCCGTACCACAGCCAGGATGGAGAACCTCTCCGGCCGTACGGACGATATGTTAAAGATCCGTGGAGTCAATGTATTCCCAAGCCAGATCGAAGAAGTCCTGATCAATACGGAAGGTATTGGACCGAACTACGAGATCGTAGTAGAGAGAGAGCATCATTCCGATATCCTTACGATCCGCGTGGAAGTGGAAGGAGAAAGCATGATGGACTCTTACAGCGCTCTGGAAAAACTGGAAAGGAATTTAAAAGAGCGTCTGAGGCGGATGCTGGGACTGGACTGCAAGATCCAGCTGGTATCTCCAAATACCCTGCAGCGTTTCGAAGGAAAGGCCAAGAGGGTCATCGATTTACGAAAGGAAGGAAACTAAGGTGTCTGAAAAGAGAATTTTACTGGGCAACGAGGCGATCGCCAGAGGAGCTTATGAGGCGGGAGTAAAGGTATCCGCCGCTTATCCTGGAACCCCAAGTACAGAGGTCAGCGAAGCCCTTGCAAAATATGATGAAGTTTATGCGGAATGGGCTCCAAATGAGAAAGTAGCTACGGAAGTAGCGATCGGAGCGTCTATTTCCGGCGTCCGTTCCATGTGCGCCATGAAGCACGTAGGCTTAAACGTAGCGGCGGACCCGCTCTATACTGCCGCTTATACCGGTGTCAGAGGAGGAATGGTGCTGGTCGTAGCAGACGATCCGGGCATGTACAGCTCTCAGAACGAGCAGGATACCCGTATGGTGGCCAGAGCCGCTATGGTTCCGGTGGTAGAACCGTCTGACAGCAGCGAAGCAAAGGAATTTATGAAATATGCGTTCGAGCTGAGCGAGCAGTACGATACGCCGGTGATCCTGCGTACCACGACCCGTCTTTCCCATTCTCAGGGACTGGTGGAATTAGAAGAAAGAAAGGTTCCGGACGACGTTCCTTACGAGAGAGATGCGGCGAAATACGTTATGATGCCTGGCAACGCGATCAAACGCCATCTGGTGGTAGAGGCCAGGATGAAAAAAATGGCGGAAGATGCGTCTTCTATGCCGATAAACCGCGCGGAGTACAGGGATCTGTCCGTCGGCTTTATCACCAGCGGCATCGCCTATCAGTACGTAAGGGAAGCTATGCCGGAGGCCTCTGTGCTGAAGCTGGGCCTTGTGAACCCGCTTCCAAAGAAGCTGATCGAAGAATTTGCGGCCAAGGTAGACCGTCTGTACATATTTGAAGAACTGGAGCCAGTGATCGAAGAACAGGTTAAGGCTTGGGGCATTTCCAAGGCTGTAGGAAAGGAGATCTTTACCATCCAGGGCGAGTACAGCGCCAACCTGTTAAGGGAGAGAGTGCTGGGCGAGAAGCAGGATTTCCATCCGGAAGAAGGAGTTCCTGCAAGACCGCCGATCCTCTGTCCAGGATGTCCTCACAGAAGCGTATTTACCGCTTTAAAGAGGCTGAAGATCCGCGCCGCCGGAGATATCGGCTGCTATACGCTGGGCGCCGTAGCGCCTCTTGGAGTCATTGACACCACGATCTGTATGGGCGCCAGTATAAGTACTCTTCACGGCATGGAAAAGGCAAAAGGAAAAGATTATATCAAGAACTGGGTGGCTGTGATCGGAGACTCTACCTTTATGCATACAGGGCTCAATTCCCTGGTCAATATGGTCTATAACCAGGCTACAGGCACGGTGATCATCCTTGACAACTCCACCACCGGCATGACGGGCCATCAGGACCACGCCGCTACTGGAAAGACTCTGAAAGGGGAAGAGGTTCCTATGGTCAGCATCCCGAACCTGTGCCGTTCTCTGGGGATCAGTCACGTAACAGAGGTCAACGCTTTTGATCAGGCTGAGCTGGAGAAGGTGATCCGGGAAGAGACGCAGAGAGAAGAACTTTCTGTGATCATCGCCGAAGCTCCATGCGCTCTGTTAAAAGGAATAAAATTCCCCAACAAGTGCAGGCCGGATACAGAAAAATGTAAAAAATGCGGCGCCTGCTTAAAGCCAGGCTGCCCGGCTCTGACACGGAAAGAAGACGGAACGATCGCTATTGACGAGACGATGTGCAACGGCTGCGGTCTGTGCATGCAGCTGTGTAAATTTGACGCGATTAAGCTGGTAAAGGCAGGTGAGTAAGATGGAATCCAGGAATATTATGATCGTAGGCGTAGGCGGACAGGGAACCCTTCTGACCAGCCGTATTTTAGGAAAGCTGGCCATTGAAGCCGGCTATGATGTAAAACTGTCCGAGGTGCATGGCATGGCTCAGCGCGGAGGCAGCGTTGTAACTTTTGTCCGCTATGGAGAAAAGGTTGCGGAACCGATCGTAGAGGAAGGACAGGCGGACGTGCTGATCGCTTTCGAACGCCTGGAAGCTCTGCGCTATCTCCATTTCCTGAAAAAGGACGGAGTAGTAGTAGTGAACGACTGGCGGATCGATCCGATCACAGTTGTGACAGGAGCCGCTTCTTATCCGGACGGCATCATCGAGCGCCTGAAAAAGGACCATCCGGTGATCGCGGTGGAAGCCATGGCGGAAGCGCAGAAACTGGGAACGACCAAGGCCTTTAACGTAGTGGTATTAGGCGCCGCGGCCCGTCATATGACATTTTCCAAGGAACAGTGGCTACACGTGATCGAGACGACAGTTCCGCCAAAGACTGTTGAGATCAACCGCAAGGCCTTTGAGGCAGGATACAGCCTCTCTGTATAGAAAGGCAGCCGTTCAGCCGTCAGCCGGCGCGTTTTGCGCTCTCAGGAAGCCAGATGGCTGAACGGCCGCAGAAAATAGGAGGACACAGGATATGTTTGTAAAGCAGTTGTCTGTTTTTATTGAAAACCGGGAAGGAAGACTGGAGCAGGTGACCGATGTGATCCGTAAGGAGAATATCAATATCCTGTCTTTGAGCATGGCGGACACGACAGAATACGGTCTGCTCAGAATGGTGGTATCAGATCCGGAGAAGGCGAAAGCCGCTCTGACAGAAGGGGGCTTTTCCGCTATGCTGACAAGCGTGCTGGCGGTCAAGCTGGAAGATAAGGTTGGCGCCCTTCACAAGATGACCCACATCCTCTGCAGCCAGGGGCTGAACATTGAATACATGTACGCCCTGGCGTCTGCAGACAGACGGGCCATGATCGTGAAGGCTTCCGACGGGGAAGCCGCCGGAAAAGCCATCCTGGAAGGCGGTATGGAACTTTACTCCAACGAAGAAATGTGCAGATAAGCCCTTTGGATCAGCCGATGGAAAAGCCGTTGGAAGTGATCTGCGCTACGGCGTGGCCTAAGTCGTCTTTTACGTCTACCACACAGTAGCAGGTGGTGCGGCCTTCCTTTACCATACGGGCTTCAGCGATCAGCCGTTTGCCCTTTGCCGTTCCCAGATAAGTGATCTGAGAGTTTAGGGTAACATGAAGGTTCGGTTTATTCCAGTTGGCGGCTACCGCAAAGGCAAAGTCTGCCAGAGTAAAGATCGCGCCGCCCATAACATTGCCTGCGGCATTGAGATGGAGAGGGGTTATGTCCAGATAACAGCGGGCATAGCCCTCTTTTATGTCTTCAATGACTGTGCCCATTTTGGAGGCGAAGCAGTCGGCGGTAAAGCGCTGGCGTACCTGTTCAAGAGTTGGTTCGTTCATATGTGATGTCCTCCTTGTTGTTCTTGTAGATCCATATGCCTGTAAGCGGCATATTCAACGTTTATCTTACCACAAATGGAATTTCTGATACAAGTGGAAAGAGGTAAAATTTATGATCAAAAAAGCGGTTTTAGCAGGATTATGCATAGCTGCATTAGCCCTGGCAGGAGGCTGCGGAGAAAAAGAAGATACGGCGGAAAACGCAGCGCAGCAAGAAATGGAAGAAATGATAGAAGAAGTCCGGACTGCGGAAGAGATACAGACAGTAAAGGAAGAAACGCAGGAAGCGCAGGGAGAAAAAAACCAGACAATGGATAGGAAGCCGACGGCGGCGCCTGCGCCGGCAGCGACGATACAGCCCGAAATACAGCAGACGATGCCGCCGACAGCGCCGGAAGAATTAACAGCGCCAAGTTCAGAGGCGGCTTCAGGAAACCAGAAAGAAGAAAAAAAGGAGATCGTCCAAAAGGCATCCAGCGGGGTCAGCGCCTGGGAACTTCTGTGGGAGATTAATGGAGACAGAAGGGGCAATAAACTGCTGTCAAAAACGTCTCTTGATTCCGCCCTGGCATTGGCGGGAATGGCCGCTTCGGACGAGGCAAAGCGCGATATTGAGAAATTTACAGGGCTTGAACTGGACGAGGATGCTTTAAAAAGCTGGCAGGAAGCCTTGAATACGGATACGCTTAGATCAGCAAATGGAATTTTTATCAGCGATCAATATACGCTGCGGCCGGAATTTGCAGAATTGGCAGGTTCTTTAGGAATGACCGCACAGGAATATACCTCCCTTCAGGAAGGGCAGAACCTGATCAATCAATTTGTAAACCAGCATACGGACGGGATGATACCAAAGATCATATACAGCGCCGATTCGCTCCAAAACACGGTCCTGGCGCTGATAAACGCCATGTATTTTGAGGCAGAATGGGGATTTGAATGGACCGAAGAAAAGGAGATGCCGTTTTATCCGTCAGATTCCGAAGAGGTTACAGCAAACTTTGTTTATACAACCTTTGATAAATATTATGAACATGGCGGCTGGTACGGCGTAAAGATGGATTATAAAGACGGCAGATACAGCATGTACGCGGCGATCCCGATGGATGACGAAGCAGAAGTGCGGATCACCAGGGAAGAATTTGAAGCCGTGTTCGGATATGCCGGAGGGGAGGCCATTGTATATTTTCCGACGTTTACCTATGAGGTCGATATGGATCTGGTCGGAGTGACTGCAGAAAGATGTCCGGGAGCATTTCGTGAACTTACCGGCCTGGTAGAAAACGGGGCGCCTTCCATAGGCAGCATCTATCAGAAAGCAAAGATCGAAGTGACAAAAGAAGGGACGAAGGCTGCTGTGACAACGGGTATATTGGCAACATTTTCCGCGCAGCTGAACAGCCAGCCTGCAGTGATAAAATTTGACCATCCCTTTGTGTTCGTGATCCGGGATAATGAAACCGGCGAGGATCTTTTTACCGGTCTTGTAAATGATCCGGCGTAAAAGGCCGCGCGGCGGATAGGGGAAGTGTCTTCCCCTATCCGATCGTACGGCGATATTTATTTGATCAGCCGTGAGATCTCCTTAAACTGAGGCGTTCCGGCGATCTGTGTCAGCTCGAAAAGAACAGACTCATAAGTGGCCGGCAGGATCCCCTCCGCCATGGCTCGGCGGAGGGCAGCGTCCTTGTCCGCCTGTTTCCTGGAGCCTGTGCAGTTTTCCACTAGCAGGACGTCAAACCCATCCTCTTTTAAGCCAAGGGCCGTCTGGAGCACGCAGATGTGCGCTTCGATCCCGCAGAGGATGATCTGATTTCTTCCGGAGGAGCGGATCGCTTCCCGGATCCCTTCATCATCATAGCAGCTGAAGGTCAGCTTGTCGTATTCCGGCTGGCCTGGGGCTGCTTCTTTTATTTCCGCAACAGTTTCCCCAAGGCCCTTCGGGTACTGCCTGGTCAGGATCACCGGCACGCCAAGGACGGCCAGGCCTTTTAAGAGAATAGATGAATTGCGGATGAGCTCGTCTTTGCCGCTCATGGCTGGAACCAGGCGTTCCTGGAAGTCTACTGCGATCGCTAATGTATTTTCTGGTGTAATACGCATAAAAATCTCCCCCTTAACATGGTATGATTATGATGGGGGTCAAAAGGTCTTTTGACCCCTTTGATACCGGTTTGTTCCGTGCTTCGCACTCCCACAAGCCTGGTATCATGATTATAGCAGAATATTGAAAAAATTCCCATAAAATTTCCATTCCCAAACGTATCTTTTATAAAGGGAGATTTAGATACTTGCCGGACACGGCAGAAAGGAAGGGAAAGATTATGAAAAAAAGAAAAATGATGACAATAGCCCTTATGGCGGCGGCAATGAGCGTATTTTTTACCGGCTGTTTAGGCGGCAGAAGCGACGGCGAAGACAGCGTTTATGAAGGAACGACAGGGGAGGCCGGGGCGGAAGGATCTGCTCCGGAAATGGCCGTCCAGGAGACGGCGGCGGCTTCCCAGATAGGAGGACCGGCTATGATCTCTGAGAGTATAGCGGTCATAGACGGATACGCGCCTGTACCGGGAAATGATTTCGGGGCGGGGGAAGAATATAACAGCATCCAGGAAAAGGGGTTCCTGTCTGTCAGGGAATATCCGCTGTCCACGTTTTCTGCAGATGTGGACACGGCGTCTTATTCCAATATCCGCCGGATGATCAACCGGGGCGAAGAGATCCCGGAGGATGCGGTGCGCATTGAAGAGATGATCAATTATTTTTCCTATGACTATGAACAGCCCCAGGGTGAGGAACCGCTGGCGGCGACGGCGGAGCTGTCCGACTGTCCGTGGAATGAGGACAGCCAGCTGCTTCTTTTAGGGATCCAGGGCAAGGCGGTGGATTTTGAAGACAGGCCTATGTCCAACCTGGTCTTCCTCCTGGACGTATCCGGATCCATGTACAGCCCGGACAAGCTTCCGCTGGTACAGAAATCTTTTGGACTTCTCATCGACGAACTGACGGAAAACGACAGGGTGTCTATCGTCACCTATGCGGGCTATGAGCAGGTGCTCTTAGAAGGCGTGACCGGAGACCATAAAGCGCAGATCCGGGAGGCGATCGACAGCCTTCAGGCAGGAGGCTCCACTGCCGGAGAGGCTGGGATCAACCGGGCCTATGAGATCGGGGAGAAGTATTTTATCCAGGGAGGCAACAACCGGGTCATCCTGGCCACAGACGGAGATCTGAACGTAGGCTTAAGCAGCGAGGAAGAACTGACAAAGCTGATCGAGGAAAAGAGAGAAAGCGGGATCCATCTGTCGGTCCTGGGCTTTGGAACAGGCAATATCAAAGACAATAAACTGGAAGCTCTTGCGGACAACGGCGACGGCAATTACGCTTATATCGACAGCCTGATGGAAGCGAAAAAAGTGCTTGCAGACGAAATGGGAGGCACGCTCCTTACGATTGCCAAGGACGTAAAGATCCAGGTGGAATTTAATCCCGCACAGGTCGCCGGCTACCGCCTGATCGGATATGAAAACAGGGCCCTTGCGGACGAGGATTTCGCAGATGATTCCGTAGACGCCGGAGAGATCGGTTCCGGCCACCGGGTGACAGTTCTTTATGAGCTGATCCGCGACGAAGAAAAAATGCCGCAGCAGGAGCTGAAATATCAGAGCAAAGAAGGAAGCGAAGATGCGCGGGAAGGGAAAGACACAGGAGTGGAAGGTCGGGAAAATCCTTACGGGGACGAGCTGCTGACCATGAGTATCCGCTATAAAGAACCGGATGGAGACGAAAGCCGTCTGATGTCTGTTCCGGTAAAAGAAGATATTTATAACGCTGGGATGTCTCCTAATATGATCTGGGCCGGAGCAGTGGCGGAAACAGGTATGATCTTAAGGGACAGCAGATACAAAGGAACCTCCGACTGGGAGAGCGTGCTGGATCTGATCGGTTCCATGCCGGAAAGCAGCATGGACGATTACAGGGACGATTTCCGCCTTCTTGTGCTGAAAGTATCGGACCGCTGACTTATTTCCCAGGGAAGCCTGAAAAGTGAAAAAAATGTTACTGCTCGGACACAATATATGATAGAATAGAATTGTCTGTAGAAAAAACGATCTAAGCTATCATATCTCTGTAAGGAGCCGCGCAGGTCCCTTGCAGGGGGTACGAGGAGAAAGGCGGAATTATGGCAGAACATACGATGCTGCTGGTCGACGATGTGGATATGAACCTTGAGATCCTGGAAACGATCTTCGAAGAACATTTCCGGATCCTGAAGGCTCATAACGGGATCGAGGCGCTGGATATATTAAAGCACGACAAGGTGGACATTGTCATCCTGGACATTGTCATGCCGGTCATGGATGGCTTTGAAACACTGGAACGGATAAGAAGCGATAAGGCGCTGATGGATATCCCGGTAGTAGTTTCCACCGCGGAAGGCGGAGAGAACGAGGAGCGGGCTCTGATCGACGGGGCGGATGATTTTATCGTGAAGCCTTACAGCCCGGTGGTGGTTTATAAAAGGGTTGAGAATATCCTTGTAAAGCACGTTCTGGAGCAGCAGAAGCTGAGGGACGCCCTGGTGGAGTCCAAAGAGGAATATAATTCCCTGGCCGATTCTGTTTCCGGCGGCATCAGCGTGTGGAAAGTGACGGATAAGGTGGAGGTCCTGTATTTTAACGACGGACTCTGCGAGATCATCGGCTGCACCAGAGACGAGTTCTCCGCCCTGTATAAAGACGATCTTTCCAGGATCCTCCATCCGGACGACTATAAAAATGTGATGGATAAACTGCGCAGGACAAAGGAACTGGGCTATAAGATCAATTCCGTCCACCGGATCCGCAAGAAAAACGGCGAGGTCATCTGGGTCAATCTGACCGCCGTCCTTTACAAGATCGAAGACGGCGCTCCGATCTACCGCGCCGTAGAGGTGGACGTAACAGAGAGCAAGAACAATGAACTTCTGATCGAGCAGCAGAACCAGGAATTAAGCCATGCCCTGGAATACGATTCCCTTACAGATATCTATAACTGGCGCGGTTTCTGCAACCGCACCGCCATATTTCTCCAGGAGCACGACTATAGGGATTATGTGATCATGAAACTGGATATCGAACGGTTCAAGGTCATCAACGAGCTGTACGGCATGGCCATCGGAGACAAGATCCTGTGCGCCGTGGCGGAGTGCATGGAAAAGTGCTTAAAGGGCGCGGCCGTTTATGGAAGGCTGGATGCGGACAATTTCGCCATCTGCATGCCGGATGATAAAACATACATCGCGGATGTGCGGGAGGCGATCCAGAGCAGCGTAAGAGCCGCGTTTATCTATCATAATACAAAAGTTTATTTCGGGATCTACCCGATCACAGATAAGAACATGCCTGTAGATCTGATGTGCGACAGGGCTACCCTGGCCCTTGAGACAGTAAAGGGGCAGTACAGCAGAAATTACGCGGTATTTGACGAGAAGCTCCACCAGAAGGTGCTTTTGGAGCAGGAATTTAACAACGAGATGGACTGGGCCTTAAAGACCGGTCAGTTCCACGTCTATATCCAGCCGGTGGTCAGCCTGGATACGGGAAAGATCGTAAGCGGGGAAGCGCTGATCCGCTGGTTCCATCCGGAAAAAGGGATCATTTCTCCAGGGGATTTTATCCCGTTTTTTGAGAGGAACGGCTTTATCGTGAAGCTGGACGCCTATATCCGGGAAGAGGTCGTAAAGATCCTGGAAAAAACGCCGGTTTCCGTAAACATTTCCAGGCTGGAATTTTACGCCCCGGAATTCAGCAAAAATCTGATCGCGCTGGTGGAGAAGCACCATGTGGATCCGTCCCTTTTGAGGCTGGAGATCACAGAGAGCGCCTATATGGACGATCCGGAGCAGCTGCTTCGGGAGATGGACATTTTAAGACGGTCTGGCTTCAAGATCCTGATCGACGACTTCGGAAGCGGCTATTCCTCTTTGAATATGCTGAAGGACGCTTCGGCGGATATCATCAAGCTGGATATGAAATTTTTATCTGGAAACGACAGCTATGGCAGAGAGAAAAATATCCTCGCTTCCATGGTGCGCATGGCCAGGGAGATCGGCATGGAGACCGTGGCGGAGGGTATCGAGACAGAAGAGCAGGCCGCTTTCCTGAAAAAAATGGGCTGCGAATACGGCCAGGGATATTATTATGCGAAACCCATGCCGCTGGAAGAATTTTTAAAAAAAGTGGAAGATACACGGCTGAATTGATACGAATAGATAAAACCATTTTTCCTTTTCCCTTGTCTCATAAGTAGATAGAGGAAAAGGAGAGAATGATCTATGAAAAGAACAGAGAACAAAAAGCAGGGGATAGAAGGTATGGATGAATTACTGCAGGCAGTGGAAATGGTGAAACGGGGGGACGATTCTTATTTTCACGTGATTTACGAAAAGACCAGGGGGATGGCCCTGGCGGTGATCCGCAAATACAACCGGGATCAGGCGGATCACGAGGATATCCTTCAGGAAACGTATCTGAAGGCCTATACCCATATGGGCCAGCTGAAAGACAACGCCAGGATCCAGTCCTGGATCAACCAGATCGCGGCGAATACGGCGATCACAGCGGCTATGAAAAAGAAGCCGACGATGTTTTCCGAGATGGAGGACGAAGAAGGAAATGTCCCGGATATTGAAGATGAATCTGGCAGGTTCAGCCCGGAGATCATAACAGGAAGAAAGGCCATGACCCAGATCGTGACAGAGATCCTGGATACGCTTCCGGAAGATCAGAGGATCGCTCTGTGGATGGTCTACGGCCAGAAGATAACCATCCGGGAAATGGCGGAAAGCCTGGGAATATCGGAAAATACCATCAAATCCCGCCTGTATCAGGGAAGAAAGAAGCTTTTGGAGCGGAAAAGCGATTTCCGCAAGCTTGGCGTGGAGCTTACGATCATCCCGGTATCCGTGGTCATCTCCTGCGCGTTCCAGGAATCGGTTTACGCGGCGGTGGGAGAAGGAGCTGCAGCGGCTGGAGCAGCCGCTTCGGCAGCTTCTTACGGACAGGCGTCCGGAACATGGACGCCTTCCGGCGTTTCTTCGGCGGGAAATATGACAGGCAGCGGCGCGGCGTCAGGAACGCCGGCATTTGCCGGCAGCAGTTCTGCGGGAGCAGCAAATGCCGGCAGCTTTTCTGCAGGATCTGCGGCTTTTTCAGGAGCATCTTCCGCCGCAGCAGGAACAGCATCTTCTGCCGCAGCAGGCGCTGCAGCGGCAGGCATGGGCTTAGGCGTGAAGATCGCCGTCGGCCTGGTCTGCGCAGCGGTTGTGGCAGGAGGCGGATTTGCGGTAAAGACTGCAGTCACTATGCACCGGGAAGCCGCCGCTGAGTATGAGACAGAGGAAGAGATCGAAGAGATCCGGGAAGAAGAGGCGAATGAAGGAGAGGAGCCGGAAGGCGAGACAGGGCTTCTGGCAGACAGCGGGCAGGAGGAAGCAGAAGAAAGAGGAGATGACTTCCGGGAGGAAGAGGACGGAGCAATTTCTGAGACAGGCTCTGAAGGAGAAGGCGGGATCGCCTCTGATACAGCGGCTGGAGAAGACGAGACAGATCCTGGGATCGGGATTGAAACAGCAGAGGGATCCGCAGCCGGAGAGCAGGCGTTGGCTGTATCCGTATCTATAGAACATATTTACAGCTCCACGGACGAATCGGCAGTGATCTCCGGCACTGACCAGGCGGGAAATGTAGTCTGGACCTATGAGACAGGAACCTACGGAATGACTCAGCTGTATCGCATCAGCGAGATCGGCGTTTTTGGAGATACGTATTATCTGGTGGAAGACGGGGCAGTGATCGCTCTGGACCGTTCTGACGGATCCGTAAAATGGAAAAATGAAGAATTTGCAGGAGGCGGTCCGGCTTTTGATTTTGGCAGCGACGGCAATCTCTATCTTTGCGGCTATCTTGGCCCGGATCTGTTCGTGGTGGATCCAGACGGCAATACGGTTTATCGGAAGGAATCTTTTAACAGTGATTACTACTGGCCTTACGAGCTGGAATGCAGAGAGGATGGGATCCTGCTCACTATGGAGGGAGCGCCTTACAGCAGCGCGGTTCCTGTGCATATGCTGATAAGCTACGGGGATCATTCCTACACGATCCTGCCGTAAAAGAGAGGCTGGAAGAGTAAGCAGGCTTGATTCAGACAGCCGCTGGGAGGAGGTGCATAAAACTTGGGAAATTATTTAAATGTTGGAAACGCTGGTTTTGCTGCGGTGAGAAGGGGCGTTTATGTTGATAAAACAAAGATGATCGCATATATTAACAGTACCCTCGGAACAAAGGACAAGCTTACCTGCGTAAGCAGGCCCCGCCGTTTCGGGAAATCTTTTGCCGCGCAGATGCTTTGTGCTTATTATGATAAAAGCTGCGATTCGCGGAACCTGTTTCAGGATCTGGATATTGCAAAGGACTCTTCGTTTGAAGAGCATTTAAACCGATACGATGTAATCTATCTGGATATTACCTGGTTTATATCCAGCGCGGATCATATACAAAATGTAGTGGACATTTTGCAGGAGAAAGTAATCAATGAATTAAGAGAAACGTATGCGTATGTAAGAAAAGAAAAAACCCTGTCAGAAACATTAGCTGCTGTAAATGAGGCAACGGGAAACAAATTTATCATCATTATTGACGAGTGGGATGCCTTGTTTCGAGAGGCAAGAGATGATAAGAAGACACAGGATGTATATATAATGTTTTTAAGAGGTTTGTTTAAGAACAGCGCCTTAACAGATAAAATAATCGAAGGCGCTTATATGACTGGCATTCTGCCGATCAAAAAGTATGGCACACAATCTGCTATGACAGATTTCAAAGAATATACGATGACCCAGCCGGAACCGCTGGAAAGTTTTGTTGGCTTTACAGAATCGGAAGTCCGTAGTTTATGTCTGGGTTCTTCTCTTGCGTTTGAAGACATCCAAAAATGGTACGACGGCTATCTTTTGGGAAATAATATCCATATTTACAGTCCAAAATCCGTGATAGAAGCGGTGCAGAGAAAAAAGATCAGAAATTATTGGACGCAGTCTGAGACATATGAATCGCTGAAACTTTATATTGAAATGAATGAGGATGGGTTAAGAGAAGCTATTGTCCAGATGCTGGGAGGGGCGCAGATTAAAGTTGACGTGGCAACATTCCAAAATGATATGACTACGATCAAAAGTAAAGACGACGTTCTTACACTGCTGGTCCATCTCGGATACCTGGCCTATGATGCGGACAGCAGGTCCGTGCGTATCCCAAATGAAGAAATACAAGAAGAATTTATCCGCGCAGTGACAACAGGAAAACATACAGAGATCGCAAAATTGATCCGTAATTCGGATCAGCTATGACGCTAAAAGCAAAAAACACACTTGCAAGATAGAGGAATACGGCAAATGAAAATCGTTGAAGTGCAGGAGAGGACGCCTGATTTAATAAGCCGTCTGCTGGCAGTGTGGGAAGGTTCTGTAAGAGCTACCCACCTGTTTTTATCAGACGGCGAGATCAAAAGTATAAAAGAATATGTCCCGCAGGCAAAGGGATTCTATGAACGCATGGGCTTCCGGGTTTATAAGCGGACGGACTACGACGAACAGGGAAATCCTTATCCGCTTTTATACATGAACCTTATATAGGGGAAATAGAGAAATTGGAATCAATGGAGTCGGGCAAGGCGGCGAAGACGTCAGTTTTAGAAACAGTGCGTCTGATGCCAGAATTGAAGGAGCGGCTGCGAAAGAAGATTATGTATCTACTTTTGCAGCCGCTCCGCTTGAAACTGTTCCCTGTCGTTCAGACCGGCGGAACTGTTAATATTCTTTTACAAAGGCCTTTACGATCTCGCCGATGTACATGGTGTGATAGTCTTTCTGAGGATACCATTTCTCATCGTTTTCTTTTGCGATGAAATTTTCCGGCGGCATAGCGTCTTCATATACCTTCCGGCATATGAAGATCAGGCTGGCTTCCTCAAAAGAAGCCGTCCCTTCCAGAAAATACGGGGTCAGGCCTGCCTGAGCGACTTTATCGCAGTCTCTGCCGGATACGGAGCCGCAGAGGCTTAAAGCCTTTTTGTATTCTGCGGGGAAGAAGGAAAGAGTGAAGGTGTCGTTAGCATCTACAAATTCCTTGGTGTACCGCTGCGGGCGGATGTAGCAGGTAGCTACGTTTTTCCCCCAGAGGACGCCGGCGCCGCCCCAGCTGGCAGTCATCGTGTTGAACTTCTTTTCATCTCCTGCGGTGATGAGCATCCACTCGTCGCCGATCTTCTTAAATGGATTAAAATCCAGGTCTTTTACATCAACTTCTTTAAATCCCATGATCGATCGCTCCTTTCGCATTTACGCTATGTAACACGTTATCACAAACTGGAAAAGAAATCAAGAAGATTGGGATGTTATCCCTATGCCAGGATATGCCATAAGGCGCTTATGTAAGCAAGCTTACGACGCTTTTATGGCATATCCTGGCGCACGGCTGAACTGATATGTTAAAGATATGTTTAGCCTGCGTAAGGAAGTTTTAAGGAAGATTCAATAATTTATCAATGCAAGGATCTGGGAAGTATGGTATGATAAGACAGAAAAGACGGAGGATTACCATTGAAAGAAGCAGAGAAGATCATCCAGGTGAAAAATCTCTATAAGATATACAAGGTAGGACATACGAAAGTCTACGCTTTAAACGGCGTGGATTTTTCCCTTAATAAGGGGGAATTCTGCGCGATCGTCGGCCCTTCCGGCTCCGGGAAATCTACGCTTTTAAATATGCTGGCTGGATTGGAGAAGCCTACGAAGGGGCAGATCGTCATTGCCGGGACCCATATAGAGAAGATGACGGAACGGCAGCTGGTGACGTTCAGACGGGAGCACGTGGGCTTTATCTTCCAGTCCTACAACCTGATCCAGACCATGAACGCGGTAGAGAACGTGGCTCTTCCCCTGACTTTCCGCGGAGTAGATAAAAAGACAAGAGAGGAAAAGGCGAAAAAGTACCTGAAGCTGGTCGGACTGGAGAAGCAGATGAAGCATATGGCCAACGAGATGTCCGGAGGCCAGCAGCAGCGGGTGGGGATCGCCAGAGCGCTGGCTGTGGACCCACAGATCATTTTCGCGGACGAGCCCACGGGAAATCTGGATTCCAGGACTACTATGGATGTTTTAAAGCTGATGAAGCAGATCGTCAGGGAAGAGCAGCAGACTCTGATCATGGTCACCCATGACAACCATCTGGCCTCATTTGCAGACAAACAGATCCACATCGTGGATGGAAAGATAACGAGGATCGATGAACAGACGCAGCAGCGCGCGATAGGAGAATATGGAGAATGAAAAGAAAAATATATGGTAAAAGCCTTGCAGCTTTCTGCATGGCGCTTTTTATGGCAGTATCCAGCCTTCCGGCCGGGATGGGGATCCAGGCCATGGCTCAGTACGTGGATATATCGGGAAACCGTTTTGTACATACAGACGTTGCCCCTTCCGGAAAGACAGGGAAGGTGATGAACTTATCCCTGATCATTACCAACTATGACGGGGCGTTTGACGAAGACGAGGATATTTATGTGTCCTTTTCTCCGGATAATTATCTGATCGATGATCCGGACGAGTATATCGACGACGGGAGCCGCTGGAATTTCCCGTTTGAGGTCGACCAGGATATGTTCACCAGCAGGAAAAAGGTGGGAAAGCTCAAGGACGGGCGTTCCAAGACGGTTTCTCTTTCCGCCAGAGTCCGCAGAGACCTGGAGGAGGGCTATTACCCGGTCAAGATCCGCATAGAAGGAGAGCATGGAGCTTATGAGGAAGACTGGGTCAATGTCTGGATCAAAAAGAGCGTCGATACAGACGATGACGAAGAGGACGATACGACGGTAGATATCGTTCTGGGAGAAGGGCAGAGCACGCCGGACGGGGTTTACCCCAATGTGATGAATTTTTCTGTCAATATGAGAAACGCCTCCAAGATCGACCTGTACGACGTAAACGCTACGTTAGAGCTGAGCGAGGATAAGGACAAGTATCCATTTGAGATCAACGACGCCAATTACGACAGGCGGTTTGAAAAGGTGGGAGCGGGGGAAACGGTTTCCCTGGATTACAGCATGGCGATCCGGGAAGACGTTTATACCGGGTATTACCCGATTAAGACGATCATTTACTACAGGGACAGCTCCAACGGGACAGGGGAGATCATGAAACTGGAGAGGAGCTTCTATGTCCGCGTACACAATAAAGAAAAGGAGGACGATCTGGGCGAGTTCGACAAGAACGACCGCGAGATGGCCCGTCTGATCGTCGACAGCTATGAGACGGTTCCGGCGGAAGTGTACGCGGGCCAGGAATTTGAACTGATCCTGCGGATGAAAAACGCTTCTTCCCAGATTTCTGCCAGCAATATCCTGTTTACCATGGAGTCGGAAAAAGTCTCGGAGAGCGCCGTATTTACCATGGAGTCCGGCTCTTCCTCCATGACGGTGGACCGCTTAAATCCGGGAGAAATAACGGAACTGCGGGTGAAGATGGTTCCTGGAGCCGGAGTGGACCAGAGATCCTATTCTCTGACCATCAATGAGACGTATGACAGCCCGGAATTTAAAAACGCAGAAGAACAGGTGACGGTGGATATCCCGGTCAAACAGGAGCCAAGGCTGAATATCGGCACTTTTGAGATCATGCCGGAGTCTATTACCGTAGGCAGCGAGAGCAACGTTATGTTCCAGATCAACAATACGGGAAAGGTGACGCTGTATAATGTAATGGCCCGGTTTGAAGCGGATTCCATTAATCCGGCGGAGGGGTATGTGGGGAATATCAAGTCCGGAGAGACTGGCAATGTGGACGTTATGCTCACTGGTATCGCTCCCACAGCCGACGACGGCACGATCAATATCACCATTTCCTATGAGGATGTAAACGGAGTGCCTTCCGAGGTAAAGAAGACGATTCTCCTTACGGTTACAGAAGAGATCCCCATGGATATGGGAGATATGGGCTGGATGGAAGAAGTGCCTGAGGAACCTTCCGGTCCCGGAAAGGGGCTGATCGCAGCCGTGGCCGTGATCGCGGCGGCAGGAGGCGCAGGAGCGTTCCTGATCATCCGGCATAGAAAGAAAAAGAAAGCAAAGCTCCAGGAAGAAGAGGAGGATGAGGATGAAGATTCTTGACCTTCTGACCATGAGCGTCAATAACTTAAGGAGACGCAAGCTGAGGACGCTGCTTACGGTCCTTGGCGTCGTCATCGGCACAGCCTCCATTGTTGTCATGGTTTCTCTGGGCATTGGCTTAAAGGAAATGCAGATGGAACTGGTTTCCTCATACGGGAGCATGACGGCCATCGACGTGTACTGCGATGTCTATTCCCAGCAGAACAGCTCGGAGGAGCCGAATTATATGAAGGATGAAACGGTGGAGATGATCCGCCGCATGCCTCACGTCAAGTCGGTGACGCCTCTGCTCAGTTCCTATGTGATCATGATGCAGGGAAAATATATGGCCAACGTCAGCCTGGTGGGAGTGACCAGAGAGTACCTGGAAGGGATCCCTCTGGGACAGGGAGATCTTCCTCCCCGCGGCAGCCAGGAGATGTTTATGGTAGCCGGAAACTGGGTCCCTCAGAACTTCCAGAACCCAAAGGAAAATAACTACTACATGATGATGAACGGGGAAAATCCCAATGTGGACATGATGGAAAAACCGGTGTTTGTCATCTTTGATACAGACGCCTACTATCAGTCCCAGAATCCGTCGGAGGACAGCTCCGTCAAACCTCCGAAAAAATATCTGATCCCGGTGGCGGCTATGGTGGACGGCGGGGAGAACAATGAATGGAACGAATACTGTTACAACGTTTATACAGATATCGATCAGCTGAAGGCCTTTTTAAAGAGAACCTTTAAAAAGGATCCGATCCCCGGTCAGCCGACTACAAAAAAAGGAAAGCCCTATAACTACTTTATCTACGACAATGTAAAAGTATTTGTAGATGAAACGGATAATGTAAAACAGATCCAGCAGGCCATTACGGATATGGGCTTTCAGGCTTCCAGCAATACGGACTGGATGGAGCAGACGAAGCAGCAGTCCAACATGATCCAGATGGTATTGGGCGGGATCGGAGCAGTGTCCCTTTTTGTTGCCGCCATCGGCATCGCCAACACCATGATGATGTCCATCTATGAGCGCACGAAAGAGATCGGAGTTATGAAGGTACTGGGCTGCGATATGGGAGATATCCGCAATATGTTTCTGGTAGAATCTGGCTTTATCGGGCTTATGGGTGGAACGGCAGGCCTGATCTTAAGCTTTATCATCTCTATCCTGATCAACCGTTTCGCAGGGATCAGCCAGATGATGACAGGGATGGAAGGGGACATTTCCAGGATCCCCTTCTGGCTTGCAGCGGCTTCCCTGGGATTTGCGGTAGCCGTCGGAATGGCCGCAGGGTTCTTTCCGGCATTGAGGGCGATGCGATTAAGTCCCCTGGCCGCTATCCGAAATGAATAAAAAACACTTGCAATTACCAGAAAAATCATATAAGATGGATTCAGGGACGTGCGACTGACGGATAAGTGGAAAAGACCACGGGGAGCACGCCATACAAAAAAGCCGACCGTCTGGGCATCCTGTTAAAAGGATTCCCAGGCGTTTTTTTATTTCATAAGGTTATTTCATAAAGGAGGAAGACTATGGAGAAGTTATCGCTTGCAAAGGAATTAAGGGAAAATTCTTATCCGGGACGGGGGATCGTCCTTGGAAAAACGCCGGACGGCACAAAGGCGATCGCCGCATATTTCATTATGGGACGGAGTGAAAACAGCAGGAACCGCATTTTCGTGGAAGACGGACAGGGGATCCGCACCCAGGCCTTCGACGAGTCCAAGATGAAAGATCCCAGCCTGATCATTTATGTCCCTGTAAGGGTGCTGGGAAATAAAGTGATCGTTACCAATGGAGATCAGACAGATACGATCTACGAGGGCATGGACAGGCAGCTGACCTTTGAGCAGTCCTTAAGGAGCAGGGAATTTGAACCGGACGGCCCTAACTATACGCCAAGGATCTCAGGCATCATGCACCTGGAAAATGGAGGCTACAACTACGCCCTGTCTATTTTAAAGAGCAATAACGGCGATCCGTCCAGCTGCCTGCGCTATACCTTTGCTTACGAGCATCCGGCGGCAGGAGAGGGGCGCTTCATCCATACGTATATGCATGACGGAGATCCGCTCCCAAGCTTCGAAGGAGAGCCAAAGCTTGTAGGAACTCTTGACAATATCGACGACTTTACGGATATGATGTGGGAAAGCCTTAACGAAGATAACAAGGTTTCCCTGTTTGTAAGGTTCATCGACATCGCGACCGGAACATACGAGACAAGGATCGTAAATAAAAACTGCTGATATCAGCGTGATAATAGGAGGATAAAGAAGATGAAGGAACTGGAATTAAAGTATGGCTGCAACCCGAACCAGAAGCCATCAAGGATCTTTATGGAGGGGGACAAGGAACTTCCGATCAAGGTATTAAGCGGAAAGCCAGGCTATATCAACTTCCTGGATGCATTTAACGGCTGGCAGCTGGTAAAAGAATTAAAGGAGGCTACCGGC
>DWZA01000042.1 GCA_019118365.1 Candidatus Lachnoclostridium stercoravium
TACGTCTATTATTATAGCGAGCTTTCGGGAGACTGTCAAGTATCAATCTTTACGGAATTGTGGCGGCTGTCTGTTGCTTTTTGTGTTACTTTATGGCACATGAGCATTTACACAGGGTACACAATCTTTCTCAAAACAAAATTGGCGGCAATCCTTTTATTAAAAGGAAATTGCCGCCCTATCTTTTTTGTTACATAATGGAACTGTTTTTATTATAGTCTTATCGTAATCTAATTCCTAACTTAAGCATAAATTGCAATTGGAATAACAATCATAGCTGGACCCTTAATTTTTGTCACAAGTTTGGGGAGATTAAACTGTTTCATATCTTCATTTTCAAATCCAGCAAAAATATCTGCTAACATTTCGTCTGTCAAAATTGATAATGTTGTCTTTCGTAATAGATCAATACTTTCAGAATCATCTTTGCATATAGCAATTACCTTGCCTAATACTTTAAATTTCCCACCTAGAATCTCGGAAATATTATCATTAGCTAAATATTGTTCCTGCGCTGAAAGCACAATTGTTCCCGTTGAACCAGATAGTATAAAATCAACTGTGCCACTATGCTTTAATTCATCAGAGAACTCTTTAATTTGCTTAATCATCTGGCTTTCTTTTTTCTTTTGTATGGAAGTATTTTTCTTATTTCCCAGTGCTGGTTCATCAGAAAAAATATTAATCATCCGAAATATATCGACAATTTTATCCATGTAATCAATCAATGGATTTTTTTGCAATTCACCCTCTAATTCAATAAAACTACCAATCTTCATATTTGAGATATCGGATGAAGTATCTAAAAGTTTTTCCTCGTCCAGTGTTGTCAATATCATAATCTCCCGGCCATACTTGATTTACAAATGTAAGAAATGCCGAAGCATTAAGCATTTTATCATCAATTCTGTATTCCACTGTCCCTGTTTAATTCCATAGCATCTCCTCATTTTTACAAAAGCCATGTTTTCATTATATCCTTCACACTGCGCTTATACAAGTCCTGTTTCTTTCTATTCAGGGGGGCGCCTTTGGCCCTGGTTCATATTTGTCACAGTGCGTTCTAAATACGTGAAGCACAAAAAAGCACCTCCAAATCTGGAGATGCCGGATTGTCCAATAGACATATGGACTTGTTTATCAAGATAATTTTAGATATCTTAACGGCAGCGGCCTCTTACCCGGCCTGCCCTTTTTTCGGCCCGAACCGATGCATCACATAAAAGGACAGCGCCACTGTCAGTATATCCGCCGTGACCTGGGACCAGACGATCCCATACATGCCTACCAGATAGTTCAGGATAAACAGCATGGGGATATTGAAGCCCAGCCACCTCGTCACTCCCAGAAACAGGGAGATCCTTCCCTTTCCAAATGCCTGGAAGAGATAGACGGTGAAAAAGCTTAAAAACATCAGCGGCGTCGCCAGCACGCGGATCCGCAGGAACCCGGAAGCCATGGAAACGGCCTGGGGATCGGAAAGGAATATGCGCACCAGCTGCCCGGAGAATATCTCATAAAGCACAATACTGCCGGCGGCGATCACCAGACCAAGCTTTCTGGCCAGGCGGATCGTTTCGCTCATCCTTTTATGGTCGCCTGCGCCGTAGCTGTAAGCCACCAGGGGCAGCATGCCCTGGCAGATCCCGATCCCCACGTTCAGCGGAAAACGTTCTACCTTCAGCACCACTCCCACAGCCGCCAGCGCCAGATCGTGATAGGACACCATAAGCTTATCCACGATAACATAATCCAGATCAAATAAAAGCGTAGCGATCGCCGAGGGAACTCCCACCGCGAATACGGCAATAATGCTCTCTTTTGACGCCCTGCCGGCCCGCGGGCTGAATGTGATCACAGAGCCTTTTCCCATCCGGACCAGCACTGCGATAAAAAACAGGCAGGCGATACCGTTCGACAGAGCTGTGGCAATGCCGGCTCCCAGCACTTCATACCCCTCCGGCAAAAGCACAAACATAAAAAGCGGATCCAACGCGATATTTAAGAGTCCGCCCAGGATGATCCCCGCTCCTGCTTCCCTGGAACGTCCCACGCTCCGGATCAGATTGGCCAGGGCGTTGGACAGCACCGTAGGGATGCCGCCGAAAACGATCACGCACATGGCGTACTGTCTGGCGTATTCGTAAGTATTTTCCCCCGCTCCAAGAAGGGTCAGGATCGGTTCCATGAACGCTCCTATTCCCAGGGAAAACGCCGCCGCGATCAAAACCGCCAGATACAGGGAGAAAACGCTGGTTCTGCGGGCCTCGTCCTCTCTTCCCTGCCCCAGCAGCCTGGAGATCAGCGCGCCGCCGCCCACTCCGGCCAGACCTGCCAGGCAGAGGGAAATATTAAATACAGGCAGGATCAGCGATGTGGCCGCGATCATATAGGGATTTCCCGTCTGGCCCACATAGAAGGTATCCGCCATATTGTAGATCAGCACGATCAGCTGGCTGATCACAGCAGGGACTACCATGATCCGGAGAGCTTTGGGAACGGGGTATTCCCGAAACACTTTTTCTTTGTCCATTTCCGTATTTGTACCCATTTTTCTTATGCCGCCTCTTTTCTGATACTTATCACGGCAGGATCAGCGCCGGATGGAAATCCAGGTAATCTCCCGACACCAGCATGTAGCGGATCCCGTGAAATGTTCCCCGGATGCTGTCGCCGAACCGGCTTTCTCCGTGGCAGTGAGAATAGACCACCGCTGTGACGCCGTATTCCTCTGCGATCTCCGTAAAGGGAGACGTCTTCTCCAGGATATTGGTAGGCGGATAATGGAGAAACATGATAAATTTCTCATATCCGGCCGCCTTTGCCTGCTGGAAGCTTTCATGCAGCCGGGCCATTTCTCTCTTCACAAGCTTTTTCGCCCGTTTCTCCTGCTCTTCATCCCATCCGGCCAGGGCGCCTCTGCGGTCCAGGTAAAACGGGCCTTCAAACGTGTATCCCTTGGTTCCTACCAGAGCATAGTCCTCGTAAGCGGCGAAATTATTCTGCAGGAAAAACAGCTTTCCCTGATATTCCTTATTCAGGCGGTCTGTTTTATTCGCGTCCCAGAACATGTCATGATTTCCCCGAAGAAGGATCTTGCGGCCTGGAAGTCTTTCGATAAACGCCAGATCCTCCTGGCACTCCGCAAGCTTCCTCCCCCAGGAATGGTCGCCGGTCAGCACCAGGGTATCCTCCGGCTTCACGATCTGGCCTGCGTATTTTTCTATCTTTTTTTCATGGTGCTTCCACACTTTTCCAAAGGCGTCCATGGGCTTTCCCGCCTGGAAGCTCAGGTGCAGATCCCCCAGCGCATACAGTGCCACAGACTGTCACTTCCTTTCGCTTACCTCCACCAGTTCAATGCGGAAGTTCAATTCTTTTCCAGCCATCTCGTGGTTTGCGTCAAAGGTGATCGTCGTCTCGTCCTTTGCCGCCACTTTAACCGGGAACGGCTGACCGAACTGGTTGGTCAGATATACCTGCTGCCCCTCGGACAGCCCCTCGGAACCTGGAAGCTGGGCGATCTCCACTGTGAAAACGGCATTGGGGTCCGGCATGCCATAGGCCTCTTCCGGCATAAGGTGAACGTCCACCGTCTGGCCTACCTCCATATCCGCCACTGCCGCATCAAAGCCGCGGATCATCTGTCCGGCTCCGCAGATAAATTCCAGCGGTTCGCCGCGGTCGTAAGAAGAATCAAACTGGGTTCCGTCGTTGAATGTCCCTCTGTAGTGGGTACGGCAGACTTTGCCTACGTTGCGCCCGGTGATCGGGGACTGGCCATGGCAGCCGCCGCATCCGCCAGCGCAGTTTCCGCCGCAGGAATGATCTTCTTCATGCTCTCCGCAGCTGTGGCCTTCCTCGTGGTGGTGATCGCAGTTAGCTCCTGTAGATACCAGTTCCCCTTTCAGATAAGCTTCCACAGCCTGATCCGCGTTTCCTTCTGCGCCGGCGCAAAGCTCTATCCCCGCCTGGGAAAGAGCCGCCTGCGCTCCGCCTCCGATGCCGCCGCAGATCAATACGTCTATGGAACGATCTGCCAGAAGCCCGGCTAAGGCGCTGTGGCCGGCACCGTCAGAACCGATCACTTCGCTGGAGACTACTTTATTATCCTCTACCTCATACACCTTAAAAAATTCCGTCTTTCCAAAATGCTGGAATACATTTCCGTTATCATAGGTTACTGCTATCTTCATTTTTCTGATTCCTCATCTTTCTTAAAATATTTGCTGGCCGTTCCGGTACATCTCGTTGATCGCCGCCTGCGCCCGCTCCAGTTCTTTTTTCCGTACGATCTGATCTCTGTCGCTTAAAATAGCCAGCATCTCGTCTACCAGGTCCTCGATCCTTGGGTCGCTCACACGGTACAGATAACCAAGCATTCTGGTGGCAGTATAATCGGTATTCATATTTTTATAGGCGATTTCCGCACAAAACTCCTTTGGATATCCTTTTTCAAGCAAAAGCCTGTACAATTCATCTGTTCTTTCTGACGCCATTTTTCTATAAAAGCCTCTCTTTCTCCTGTCTTCTCCCCGCGCCTTGCGGATCCCGTTCTCATTCTTCCCCGGCTCTCTCCGCCTTCTCAGCAATTTCCTGTATACACGTACTTCAGATACTTTTCAGCGATGCGTTTCAGCCGGTAAACTGTTTCTGTCTCTGTTGCTTCCCGGTCCGTCATCTGGTGCCTGGGGAAAAACCGGCTTACGTGGAGAGGGATCTCCGGGGCCAGAGACGCGATCCAGCGCGCCTCTTTTTCCATCTCTTCTTCCCTGTCGTTTTCTCCCGGAACGATCAGCGTGGTAAGTTCCACATGGCAGTCTTTTACGGCCCGTTCTATAAAGCCCATTACTTCGCCCAGGCTGCCGCCAAGCTTTTTATAATACTCTTCGGTAAAACCTTTCAGATCGACGTTCATAGCGTCAATAAAAGGCAGTAATTCTTCCAGCACAGGCAGTTCTGCCGATCCGTTGGTAACAAGGATGTTTTTCAGGCCGGCCTCATGGACCAGCCGCGCCGTGTCCCGGACAAATTCATACCCTACAAGAGGTTCGTTGTAAGTAAACGCCACGCCGATATTGCCGTATTCCCGGTATCTGTCCGCCAGATCTGCCAGCTCTTCCGGCGAAAACTCCCTGTAGGAAATGTCCTTTTCTCCAGCCATGGAGATCTGGTAATTCTGGCAGAACGGGCAGGAAAGATTGCACCCAAAGCTTCCAGCCGAAAGCACCATGCTTCCTGGATAAAACCGGCGGAGCGGCTTTTTCTCCACCGGATCCAGCATAAGGGAGGTAAGCTTTCCATAATTGACGGAAACCACCTTTCCATTCTTATTTTTTCTGGCTCTGCATCTGCCGTACTGCCCTTCTGACAGAACGCAGTGATGCATGCAGACCGGACATACGCTTTTTTTCTCGTCGTTCAAAAATGTCTCACCACCTCAAAACGTTCCATCTGAACGTCTTCTGCTTCTTCCGGGATCCCAGCTTTTCTCTTTGCGATCGCGATCTGTTCCTCTACTGTATCTACGCCGTCCAGGTTCGGAAGGAGCAGGCCCCGTTTATAGCCTCTGCTGACGACTACGCCGTAACGCTTAACATCCAGCTCCTCTTTTGAAAAGATCTTCTCTGTCTTTCCCAAAACGTCTACGCTGTATACCAGCTTGTCCAGTTCTTCCTCTTCTACTGGCTGGAATCTGGGATCCTTCATGGCGGCGCTGACGGCATTTTCAATGATCTCCTCCGCTATGCTGCCCCTTACTGGCGCGATGGTTCCAATACACCCCCGCAGCTGCCCGTCTTCTTTCAGGGAAACGAACACTCCCGCCTGCTCAGAGTACATCTCAGACGGCAGACCTTTTGGAACCGTGATCTTTCGTCTGGCGCGCACGTACGTCTCGATCGTCTGGCGGGCAAGACCTACATAAGCGTCCTCTTTCCCTCTTCTTTCCTCTGCGGCCCGCCTTACCTGTTCCTCATGCTGGTCCAGGAAATTTCTCTGGGGATCCCTGCACTCAGTCTCATACGTGCAGATCCCATACCCAACTCCAAACGGCCCTTCGTAAGACAGTTTTTCTGATTTAACCTTCAAACGGTCCAGAGCTCCGGCCATGATCACGAAGGAGCGGTGGCCGCATTCTGCCGCTTTACTGCAGAATTCCTCAGAAAAGTCAAACAGTTCTCCAAAGTCTCCTCTTCCCATCACATCCATGATCCGGCTGTCATACTGCGGCCCTTCCGCCTGAAAGCCATAGGGGCCGTCCTCCTTCAGCTTATGGGATAAGTCGCCGCTGGCGATAATGGCTGTGCGCCTGCCCAAAAGCCCGGATACGGTCTTAATGCACTGGCCTACTGTATAGTGCATGGAAAGGGGCAGGCCAGAAAGTCCGATCCGTACGACCTGATAATCCTTATAATAATGATCCAGAAACCAAAGAGGGATCATCGTCCCGTGGTCCAGGCGTTTGTCCCTCTCTCCCAGAGTTCCCGCCGGGATCTCTCTAGCTTCTGTTTCCTGAGACAGCAGCTCCACAAATTCCCTGTCATAGGATACCTTTATCTTCACCTGCGGCGCTCCGAACCGGGCAAAGCTTCCCTCCGCTCCGCTTCCTGGCGAAATGTGGAAATAATCCGCGTACATGATCGAATGGGGCGAAAGGACTACCACTGTGTCCGGTTTCCAGGATGCGATCCGCTTTGCCGCCCTGTGGTACGCTTCTACTGTAGACTGGATCCCCTTTTCCTGTCCCCGCCCCACATCCGGAATGATCAGCGGCGGATGGGGGACCATGACTGCGCCTTGTATCGTCATAACAATCCCTCCTAGTATCAAAGGGGGCAAAAGACCTTTTGGCCCCAACTCATTATATTTACACTATAACATCCCGGCAGAAATTTAGTCAATCCAGAACCATGTCTGCTGCCTTTCTCCTTTCCTTTGGTCATTCCTGCGTTCTCCTGAACATGATAAAAAATGCCGCCGCAAGAGCCGCGCAGCAGAACCACACAGCTTTTGCCCCTATCGCCAGGGCCGCAAAATTTCCTGACACTGCTCCCACCGCGAAAACAAAGATCAGGAAATACTTTTCCAGACTCTTTTTCCCGGATTCCCTGTCCTTTGTTTCTGTATAAGCGCACAAAAGCGCCGTGGCGTTCCTTAAATTTCCCACGCACATCGTCGTTGCGAAAGCGCTGCCGTTGACCTTGCGGAAGCTGTCCATCTGCATGGCGCAGGAAAAAGACACCAGGGAATTGGCAATGATATTTCCCCTTCCATCCGCAGGCATCAGGCCCGCCGCAAACAGGGTCGCGATCTCAAAGATCAGCGTGATCTGACGCCAGTGGATGCTTTTATTCGTTTTAAAATGGTACTGGATCTCCTGGGACAGAAATACCCCGGCTATAAATACGAGAATTGGAATAAGATAATGAAGCGCCTCGCTCCAGGCTCCTTCCGCGACGTTTTTTCCCAGCAGGACCACATTTCCCGTCTGGGCATTGGCAAATACGCCGCCCCGATATATGTATGTATATGCATCCTGAAATCCGCCTGCCAGGATCAGCAGGATCCCCACTGCAAATGATTCTGACATCTGTCTGTGCTGCTCTTCTTTCACAACCTCCGCCTCCTTTTCTTTTTCAGCCGCCCTTCAGTATAGACGTTTTTCTGCTGAAATGCAAGAGCGCCGCGGCCTTATTCCGGTCGCGGCGCTCTCTATCAGGACTGCGAAAATTAAGATCCATATGGCGGTCCGGCGTCAGCCGGACCGTCTCTTTACTGATTGTTGATGCCTGTAATAGCCAGTTTCCCGTCTTCCCCAACGTTAAAGGTAATGTTCGGAGTACCGTCGCCGATCACATATCCTGCTTCTGTCTTCTCCAGGGAAGATACGTCTGCAGATGTAACCGCCTCTACAAAAGCATCTGTAAATAAGCTGTCGCCTAAGGCAACAAAAGTTTCTCTGTCTTCTACGACTCCCTCGTTATCCGTTACGGAAGCAACGTAAACCGGGAATGCGGTCAGATCCGCCAGCTCTTCGATATCTTCGTTCATCACCGCACTGGCTGCTTCTTCTGCAAATGCCGTCACGTCTTCTGCTGTGATCTCGGATGCCTCTGCTTTGCTTTCTGCATCTGCGCTCTCTTCTGTCTCTTCAGAAGTTTCCTCCGCTGTCTCGTCTTCCGCTTCTTCAGAAGCGGTCTCCTCTGCGGACTCGTCTGCTGCTTCTGTCGTCTGTGCGGCTGCGGTCGTCTCTTCCGCCGTTCCTCCTCCGCATGCTGTAAGGGCCAATGCCAACGCGCTGGCCGCCGCCACTACATAATTTCTCTTTTTCATAATTTTCTCTCCTCTTCTATGCAGGATTTCTGCATAGACCATATACTAGCACACTCAGCAGAGAAAAGCACGAAAGAAAAACTTATATTTTTATAAAAAGAAAATTAAATGTAACAGTTCAGGACGGCGTGAAAACAGGGGTAAAAACAGGCATTAAGCTTGCTTATAAGCATGCTTTTGCCCCTGTTTTCACATCGGATGGACATCCGATGCTTCTTGCCCGGCCTTGGCAGGGCAAGAAGATATGCCGTCCTGAACTGTTACAATTAAATGGCCTCAAAAGCTGCGAAGGGTGTCGGATTCTGTCTCCCCTGTTTTTTCAATGGACTTTACTACAACATAGTAACCGCTCCCATTCCCTGTATCAATATAGACTCTGTCTCCCACTTTATGCTTCATAAGCGCTTTGCCCAAAGGAGATTCATTGCTGATCCGTCCATCCAGGGAATTTCCTCTCACCGTTGTGACGATCTTATATGTCTCCGTCTCATCGTCGTCTTCAAAATATATGGTCACCGTATTGTTCAGTCCGATCTCGTCTTCAGCGGAATCGTCAGAAATGATCTTAGCGGTCTTGATCATCTTCTCCAGATAGCGGATCCTGCTTTCATTTCTGTTCTTATCCTTTTTTGCCGCGTAATATTCAAAATTTTCGCTGAGATCTCCCTGGGCTCTGGCCTCTTTTACCGCTTCGATCGCCTCTTTGCGGACCACCTGTTTCCTGTAGTCGATCTCCTCCTGTATCTTTCTGATATCGCTTTCTGTCAGCTGGTCATTCATGTCCTATGCTTCCTTTCCTTTTGTTTCCATTTTTTTAACTATACTCCCTGTAAATACGCTTTTTCCCACTGTCTGTCACGACAGCTTGCTTCCGTTGGCGATCAGCTTGAATTTGCAGCCCAAAACCTCTGCGGCCCTCCTGCACATCAGCATACGCTCCAAAAAGATTTCAAAATAGTCCATCACTGTAGACATGGAATCGTCCAGTTCCAATTCCATCTGGATCACCTTTTTCTCCGGTATGACCGTAAGCTTCGAAGAAAGCGCGGCATAGTTTACCCGGTCATGGGCGTCAAAACTGGCGATCACCCGGTTGCGCACCCGGTTTCTGCGGACGTCCGTTTTGTCCGCCAGGATCAGCGCGGCAGAAACAATATCTACTGCCGTCCCAGTCTTCTCATCGTGATTTCCGATCGCCGAAGCAATGGTCACTGCATCCTTTAACGGCATGCCAAGGTCTTTCAAGATCCCGTAAGCCAGGATCGCTCCGTTGTGGGCGTGGTCGTGACGGTTGATGCTGTTGCCTATATCGTGCATATAGCCTGCAATGCGCGCCAGCTCGATCTCGTGTTTTCCATATCCCAGATCCTTCAGGATCTTTCCGGCTGTTTCCGCAACCTTGGCCCCATGCTTTGCCGAATGTTCCGTGTAGCCCAGAACGCCAAGCATATCGTTTCCCTTCTCGATCAAAAGGTTGATCTCTTCATTCTTCTTTATTGCTTTATATGTGATCGCTTCCATTTTCTGCTCCTTCATATCTGACCTCTTTCCTTCATCTCCGCGCCGTCCGTCTCCGCTCGCCGTCCCCTGCCTCATAATATCTCTTCTTTTCCGCGTACATCTTCTTTTCCGCTGCCTTGATCATATCGGCCAGGGATAACACATCTCTTTCCCACTGTATCCCTACGGATATATGGTAGCCTTTTTCCGACAGCTTCTTTTCCAGCTCTCCGCATAGAAGCTTTGCCTTGGTCTCGCCTTTTTCCGGCAAAAATACGATAAATTCATCCCCGCCGGTCCGGTAAAGGTATTCTATGGCAAAACAGTTCCTGATCTCTTCCGCCACAGTTTTCAGCATAATATCTCCCTGGTCGTGGCCTTCTGTATTATTTATCTCGTGAAGTCCGTTGACATCAATATAGATACAGGCAAGATTTTCTATGTGTTTCGGCAGATCTTCTTTGAGGTCCCTTTCGTAACGGTTCCTGTTATAAAGATCCGTCAATACGTCCCGGTCCCTCTGTTCCCCTATCTCCATGTGGATCTTTAAGTTGCGGCAGAACATGCTGAAACTGAATTTCATGCTTTTCAGCAAAGCAGCTGTACCGGAGCCGCCGGCCGTATTGCAGCATTCCAGAATGCCGCAGATCATCCCGTCCATATCCTTTACAGGGACTGCGATCAGGTCATGCATATCGGCCTGAAAACCTTCTGAAAAGATCGTCTGCAGAGTTTTTTCGTCGCGGGCTTCAAACTCCCCGTTTCCTTCTTCAAAATACCGAAGCAGCCTGCCCATATGCTCCGCCGTCTCTTTTCCCGGCATTTCCTTTTCTTTCCGGCCCTGCCCTTTATCCCATGAGAAAAGGCTTCCCCCGTAAGTCTGTCCTGGGATCCAGAACCGCACCTTTTCCGCCGGGATCATACTGCCGATCTTTTCCAGCGCCAGGTCCATATTTTCCTTTCTTTCATGAGCGTTAAACAAAAGCTTATCCACGTCGTATATATCGTTAAGAGTCTCCAGACGGCGCTGTTTTTCCTTTGTCACCTGCCGCACATAACGGGCCATCCACAAAAAATAGACCATAAAACAGCCCAGCTCCACCAGAAGGAACAGGTTCAAGGTTCTTTTTATGGCTTCTGCGCCTCCAAACACTACGCTCTCTGGCACAGAGATCGCCACCCTCCACTGGTTGATCCCTATTGGAGTATAGTAAAAATAAAGATATTCGCCGGCTGTCTCTGAAGCGAAGATCACGTACTGGCTCTCTCCGTCTGTGATCCCCTGCCTCATCTGCTGCGGGCTGTATCCCTGCGCCATTTTCCTGGTCCCCATTTCCCAGATATTGCCGCCTTCTCCGGGATGCCAGGTATCCACCAGAAAATCTCCTGTATTCCCATCTATGATGTATATGGCTCCTTCTCCTCCGTAAGGATCGAAATTCACTTCTTCCGGCAGCTCTCCCAGTTCGATCACGCCGTAGAGCATGGCGACCGTCTGGCCGTTTTTTACTACCGGGACATAATGCCGTACGATATAATTCGTTTCATCAACCACATCCATCTCCCGGTCCGTAATATGCGCTCCCAGCGCCGCCTCTTTTTCAAAGGAAAGGTATCCTCTGGCGTCGATCACTTTCCTGCCTTTTGTCAGCACTTTGTCCCCTGGAAGCAGCAGCTCGATCCGCGACATCATTCCCACAGTGGTATAGCTGTCCAGCAGATCCCACAGCTCCGGCGCATCGATCTCTTCGTATCTTTCCATTACGGCAGAGATAAGCTCCAGTTCCACCCTGTCGCTGCCAGCGTACCGCTCAATATTCCTAGCCAGTCCGTCTGTTTCTTTATAGAGCCTCTCAAAACATTTCTGCTCTTCTATATGATTGATATAGCGTATTACTCCAAAGGAAGCCGCCACGATCAAAAGGATCATTATACTGGTAGTAGCCATAGCCCTGTCCCAGCTGATGTCGTTCGCCTGATGTCTTTTCCCTCTCTTTTTTCTCTCCCGTTCCATGATCTCTGCCTTTTCCTTCCTGTGGTTTGTTACTCTCTATTATACTTCCAGGCATCTATGTAATTCAATCAGAAATCTCTGTCTTTTCTGTTTTCCGTCTCCTTTGCGATCCGGTATCGCGGCCGTCCCTTTATCTCCAGATATATCCTCCCCAGATATTCTCCCGCCAGCCCTATGCCCGCCAGCTGCAAGCCTCCCAACAGACAGAGGATACATGCCATAAGAAACCATCCAGACACGGCTTCCCCCTGGAGACAGCGAAACGCCGCCAGGCAAACGGCAATGAGGCTTCCAAAAAAGATCCCTGCTCCCATCACGGTAAAAAGTCTTAACGGGCGGACGGCGGATCCTGTGATCCCGTCCAATGCCAGCCTTATCATCTTTCCTGGAGTATAGCTGGTCTTTCCGCCCAGCCTGGGCTTCCTCTCATAGTAAACACAGCTTTCTTCAAATCCCATCAGAGGGATGATCCCTCTGAGAAACAGCGCGCTTTCCTGATAATTCGACAGCTCGTCCAGGGCTTCCCTGCTCATCAGGCGGAAGTCTCCATGGTTTTTTATCACATCCGCCCCCAGAACAGCCAGAAGGTCATAATACCGTTCTGCGCTGAACCGTTTCCAAAGCGGATCCTGTTTCCTGTTTTTTCTTACGCCGTAGACGATCTGGCTTCCCTGCCGCCACGCTTCTACCATCTGCTCCATCGCTTCCGGATCGTCCTGGCCGTCGCAGTCCATGGAAATACAGATATCGCAGGTTTCTCTAGCCCACATCAGCCCTGCGTAAAGAGCCGTCTGCTGTCCGGACTGTTTTCCAAGGGATATCCCGTGGATACGGCTGTCTTTCTGCGACAGAGAAGTAATGATCTCCCAGGTCCGGTCGCTGCTGTGATCGTCTATAAAAAGCAGGGAACTCTCCCGTAAGATGCTCCCTGCTTCTTCCATTTTCTTCACCTTTTCCAGCAGGATCCTTCCTGTCTCTTCCAGGATCGGCTCTTCATTCAGACATGGGATCACTACTGTCAGCTTTGGCGTTTTCACTTTTCTTCCTCCTTCAGGCCTTCCACCCGGTAGATCACAGTTTCTTCTGCTTTGCCCTTTAATTTTCTGACGCCAAGGCAAGTCGCTTCTATCCGGCCTTTCAGCCGTTCGTATACCGCGGCGCTGATCAGTATTTCTCCTGCCCCCGCCTGGCTTTCCAGACGCGAGGCCGTATTTACCGTATCGCCGATCGCCGTATATTCCATCCTCTGTCCTGTCCCGATATTTCCTACTACTGCATCCCCGCAGTTGATGCCGATTCCGAAACCTACCTTATAGTCTGTCACCATTTTCAGTTCTTCCTTCAGCAGTTCTGTGCCTTTTACCATGTCCAATCCTGTTTTCACCGCTTTATATACATAGTCCTCCTGATCCAGGGGAGCGTTGTATACCGCCATGGTAGCGTCTCCGATAAATTTGTCTACCATTCCTTCATTGGCAAATATGCATTCTGTAGTCAGAGAAAGATACCGGTTTAAGACTTCCACTACCTGTTCCGGCAAAAGGCTTTCAGACAACCGGGTGAACCCCCGGATATCCACAAAAAGCACCGCGATGTCTTTCTTTTGTCCTCCCAGTTTCAGCGCTTCCTCTCCCTGTTTGACGATCCCGGATACTACCTGCCTGGGCACGTATTTTCCAAAAACAGATACCAGCCGTTTTCTCCCCGCCCGCTCCATAGCGTAGCCAAGGCCCGTATGGCCCACCAAAAGGACCGCCGCTCCAAAAACCGGATAAAATAAGGGCAGGACCATGCCGTTTTCATAGATCTTCCCGGACGCAAATATCCATCCCGCTGTTTCCAAAAGGATCAAGGCAGCGGCGATCCGGATATCCGGGATCAAAAGCGCTGCGGCAGCCAGAGCCATGGCCGCAAAGGTGACTATCAGTGAAACCGCCGTCCCCGGTTCTGTCTTTATATTTTCATCCAGAAGGGACTGCAGCACGTTGGCATGGATCTCCACCCCATACATGGGAACAGAATGATCCACAGCCGTATAATAAGAGTCCATCATCCCAGAACTGTAAGGGCCGACAAGAACGATCGCTCCCGCAAACAGTTCCTTCGGTATCTCCCCGCTCAATACCCTTGACATAGAAAGTCCGGCAGTCTGGCTCCCGTAAAAATCGTAAGGCCGCCCGGCAAAGGGGATATACCCTCTCTGCTGTCCCTGAAGCGCTGCTGCAGGCAGTTCGCCCATATATTTTTCATAAATGCGGCAGGCAAAGCTGTAAAGGGGCTCCTCTTCTCCAGGAAACGCATACAGCCCATGACGGACGATACCGTCCTCATCCAGTGAAATGTTGCTGAAGCCGGTATCCACATGTTCCCGGAGCGCCTGGTAAGGTTCTTCCAGCGTCATGATCCTGGTCCTGGTATAAAATCCCTGATCCGTTTCCACGATCTCCTGTCCAAAAGAAGCATAGCTTACCATGACGATATTATCCAAAATAGCCGCCGCTTCTGCCAGCTTCCTGTCCTGCTCTTCTTCCTTTTCCCCATAAAAGCCCACGTCGACTCCGATCACCGCCGGAGCCAGGGCCGGATCGCTGTTTAAGAGCCGGATCAGTTCTGCCATGCCTGTACGGCTGAAGGACTGCCATTCTCCATATTCCATCATAGTTTCTTCATCGATCCCGATCACAAAGATATCCGGCCGCAAAAGCTCTCCCTGCTGGTAGCGGGAGTCCTGGAACTTCCACTCCAGATGGTCAAAGACCCCGGATGCCTGAAGGATCAGAAGGAGCGCCATCAGGAATCCTGAAAACAAACATTTCCCTTTCCATCCCTGAAATCTGCTCTTCATGGCCCTCCTTACTCCTGTTCCAGGCTTTCCAGCCATTTCTGCGGCTCAAATTCCATCGTCCGCAAGGCGCTGTTTCCTGTATCGCATATATAAAGGATCCCGTCTTCCCAGGCCACATCTGAAGGGGAGTACAGCTGCGCCTCTTTTGGCTGGCCTTCTGAAAATCCTGCTTCTCCCGTTCCGGCTATGGTCCTTGTTTCGCCGGAAGGAGCAATAGCCCGGATCGCATGGTTTCCTGTATCCGCCACGATCACCACGTCTTCCGCAAGACAGATCCCCTGGGGAAAGCGGAACAGCGCTTCATCTCCGTCCCCGTCCGCGTATCCGGGGATCAGATAGTCTGTATCCAGATAACGTCCTGTAGATCCTCCGGATAAGGTGGTCACCTTTCCATTTTTTATCTTCCGGATCCGCTGGTTCCCTGTATCGCATACGTAAAGAGTGCCGTCCTCTGCCAGCGCCAGCTTTCCCGGCTCCTGGAATTTAGCGGTCAGGACAGGGCCGTCCTGAAATCCTCCCGATTCCGGCGTCCCCGCAAATAAAGACGTCTTCCCGCCAGGTGCGATCACGCGGATACAGTGGTTTCCTGTATCCGCCACGTACGCCTTTTTCCACCGGTTTACAGCGATCCCGGAAGGGCCGCTGAACAGGGCTTCATAGCCGATATCTGATTCCTTATATCCTTCTTCCCCTTGTCCGCCAATGGTGTACACCCAGGAATCGCCAATGACCCGGACCGCATTATTTTTCCGATCCGCCACCGCCAGCTTCCAGCCGTCGTAAAAATCACAGTCAGCAGGAGCGTTAAAATAGCTGTATGCCTTACTGCTGTCTTTATATCCGCCCCAGACATATCCGGCGGCATCCCTGCCCTGGATATTTCCCGCCTGGGTCACTACTCTTCTTCCCCCTGCCATGCGGATCAGATTGTTGGCCGTATCCGCCACTGCCAGGGCTCCCTCTTTTATGGCGATCCCTTCTGGTTCTCCAAATCGCGCATCCGGATAGAGGCCGTCTTCATAGCCGATCCCCGGTGTTCCGGCTACAGTTACCAGTTGTCCCTCGTCCATCTCCCCGTAAACCTGCATAGACAAACCTGCAAAAGCAACGAGAGCCGTCGCGCCAAACCATTTCAGATTTTTCATGGTCTTTTCCTCCTGTTTCATCCAGCCGCCTTCTCTTTATGGAGAAGTCAGATCCCAGCCCGGAAGCCAATCCAGAGCCTCCAGCTGTTCCGGAAAAATAGGCTGTCCGGCGATCACCGGATAATATATATAAAAAAACGCTGCCGCCAGAACTGTCGCCGCTCCCAGAATGAGGATCCCCTTTCGTTCCCTTTGGGAGGCCCAATATCCGATCAGCAAGACCGAGAATATCATTGCCGGGAAATAGTGATACAAAAAGGAGGCCCGGCTTATGGACGCCCATGGAAGCAGCTGAGATCCATAGGAGATCAGCAGGTACGCAGCCTTCCTGTCCCCTTTTCCCACTGCCTGGAACATCCCCCAGAACACAGCCGCCGTCCCGGCCCACCAGACCACGGGATTCCCCATGGCCTTCATCACTTCTATCATCCCGTCCCTGCTCCCATATACCACAGTGACCGGTTTTATGGTCAGCGGCCACTGAAACCGCATGGAAGCGGAATGATGGTCATAGTTATACGTAGCATGGTAAAGATACATATTTTTCTGATTTGTGATCATCCCTTCCAGAAAGCCCGCGTCCGGATCCATGCTCACATAAGGAATGTAAGAACAGATATACAAAGCGGCCGGAACCAGAAGGAATGCGGCGCAGCACAAGAGGATCGTCCGGATCCCTTCTTTTTTGCTGATCCATCCTTTTATGCATCCTTCTCCAAACATCCAGAAAAATAATATGCATAAGCCTGCCGCAGAATAGCAGCCCGACCATTTACAGCCGATCCCGACTCCCATAAACAGGCCGCTGACCGCCAGGGCCGCGCCCTTTTTCGCCCATGGCGCTTTCTGCCTCACATAGCGGCCATACTGGTACATCATGCTATGAGATATCAGAATAGCCAAAACCAGCATGCCGTCTACCGCTGCCAGCCGCGTCACAGTAAAATGAAGGAAATCAAAGGCCAGAAGCAGCGTGCCTCCTGCCGCTATCCCGGCTTTCCCGGTAAGGAAGCGCAGCGTCAGGTAAAGAGCCGGAAGCATCAAGGCACCTGTCAGTGCCGGAACAGCCCGCCATCCGAAAGGATTCATTCCGAAGATCCAGATCCCTAAAGAGATCAGCAGTTTTCCCAAAGGCGGATGGGTATCCTCGTAGGAGCGGATCCCGCTGAGATATTCCCAGGCAGTCCTTGCAAATACGCTCTCGTCGAAAACTGCCGCCTGAAAATGGCCGTTGCCTTTTTCTTCATACAGCTCCCATTCATCAAATAATTCCGGATAATCTTCTTTATTTTGAACTTCCAGATACCCTCCCTGTTCATCCAGGACCGCCAGTTCCCGCAGATCCACGTATTGATTCAGTGAAGACAGGCGCAGGTATCTGGCTGTAAAAGAAGGGCGGATCTGAGCCTGTCCCCATTGATAGACGTTCTCCATCGCCACTTTTCCCGCCTGGATCCAGTTTCCTTCCTGAGCTTTCCAGGAAAGTTCAAATTCCCTGTTTTCATAATTTCCCAAAAACCAGGCGATCCCGGCCACCTGGCAGTCTTCTCCCAGGTCCAGGAAGATCTCTCCGTCCCGTTCTTCTCGCTCCCATCCCGTCGAAGGGATATGATGGCTTCCCAGGTTCCAGAAAGCGAGAGCCGCGTAAAAAAGAGTTATTATGATCAGGAAAACATATTCCCGGCCTTTCAGATCTTTCATCATGATCCTTTCCCGCTATGGAGTCGGATACAGGCCATAGCTGTTGCATTCGCTCTCTGTCCAGGCGTAAATATTGCCTGTGTGCTCTACCAGCCAGTAGGTGCCGTTTCCCCGTCCTGTCAGAATGACCCAATAATCCCATTGGATGGAGGAACTTACTTCACTCCCATCCTCCTGTAGTTCACCGACATATGATTTATCTACAACGTATCCATACGCATTCCCAATGATCTCCGGCGCAGGCACAGGCTCTGTTTCCTCTTCGGTTGTTTCCTCTTCCGTCGTCTCTTCTTCGGTTGTTTCCTCTTCTGTCGTTTCTTCTTCGCTTGTCTCCTCTTCCGTTGTTTCTTCTGTTGTCTCTTCTTCCGTTGTTTCCTCTGTCAACTCTTCCTCTGTTGTCTCCTCTTCCGTCGTCTCTTCCGTCGTTTCCTCTTCCGTTGTCTCGGCCTCCGTCCGGTCGTCTTCGATAGGGATCTCCTTATCGTTGTCGCCTCCGTCTTCTTCGGCCGGCTCTCTTCCGCCTACGATCAGTCCGTCCCTGTCAGGCCCAGGGCTGTTTTCCTGGGCAAAGCTCTCCGCCTGGCTCTGGAGGATCGCCTCCTGTTCCCGCGCCTCCTGTTCCAATTCCTGAACTCGTTTCAGCGCCTCCGGGATCTGGTCTGAAGTCAATCCAAAATCTTCAAGCTCTATTCCTGAAATATCGTTCAGAAGCGTTTCCAGACAAAAGGCGTCCAGGTCTTCCCACTGAAAATCCCCTTCATTCTTCAGGGAATCGCCCCTCATATCTCTGGCCGGGACGTAGGTTCCTGTCTGGCCGGCTTCCAGAGTGATCGTTTCTTCCCCAGCGGACCATTCTACCATTCCTTCCAGAAGAAAAAGCGTCGTTTCCCCGCCTGGTTCCTGGATTAGAAAACCGCTGGTCCCACGGATACTTAAAGATGTCTGTGCTGCGTGAAAGATCATCTCTTCGTCGTCTGCCAGCTTCTGCTCCACGTTAAAAAAGATCTCTCCGCTTTTTAAAGTGATCCCCAGTTTTTTCGCAGATGCTTTTGTGATCTCCACCAGAGTGCTGCTTCCCATCTTGATCGTCTTATCTTCATCCGCCTGAAGATACATATTCGTTCCGGCGCCTGTCTTTGCCTTTGTTCCCTGTCCAAGGGGCATCCCAGCCGCCGCTTTGATCTCCCGGTTCGCTCCCCGCATGACCACGGCCTCGTCTCCGCTGACAGAAAGCACTGACAGACTTCTGGCCTCTCCCACCAGATCGTCCGCTACAGCGGCTATATTTACTCCAAGGAAGACCAGCGCGATTAAGAAAACCACCGCTGCTCCTATCTGCTTTCTCCTCATATTCCCTCTTTCCTTCCCTTATCTTGTAAGATACAGCATAGTGATATCGTCAGACTGAAGGGCGTTTCCTGTAAAATCCTCCACTTCCTGATAGAGGTAGGAAACAAATGCTTCCGGGTCGTCCTCCAGGCCAGTCTTCCTGTTCAGGGCCTCTAACAGCCTTTTGTCAGAAAACATCTGCTCGTCCTCATTAAACGCTTCTGTTACACCATCTGTATAAAGGTAGATACGATCTCCCTGCTCCAGCCGATCCTTTTGCAGTCTGTATGTCATACCCTCCATTATGCCGAAGGGCACGTCCGCCGGGCATTCCAGAAACTGAAAAGCTCCTCCCTTTCTGGAGACAGCCGGCCGATTATGACCGGCGTTCACATATGTGAGTTCGCCGCTTTCTGTATCCAGGACGCAGATAAAACAGGTCACAAACAGCTCTTCTTCGTTATTTTCACACAGCTGATTGTTGACCTGTACAGCCATCTGATCCAGAGGCATATCAAGACGCATGTAATTCTTTATGTAAGCTTTTGAGAGGACCATAAATAATGCCGCCGGGATCCCCTTGCCGGACACATCCGCTACAACAAATCCCAGGCGGTGATCATCGATCTTGAACATATCATAAAAATCTCCCCCTACTCCCCTGGCAGGACGCATCCTTGCCGTAGTACGGATATGGGACATATCCTGAAAGGGGGAAAAATCCTTTGGCAGATAACCTGTCTGGATCCTTGCCGCGATTTCCAGTTCTGAACGGTTTCTCTCTCTTTCCCGTACAATGCGCGTAGTTTTTGTGTAAAGCAGATCCAGGAGCGCTCCATACACAGACTTGTTTTTCTCCGCGATCTGTTCAAAAAGCCCTTTGCTGATATGGGCGCAGTCCACCGGACCGTCTGCCCGGACTGTAGCCGCTCTCGTACTGTCTTTGATCAGAGCCATCTCTCCGATCACTTCTCCGGCTTCCATTTCGTTGATCAGGCGGCCATTAAGATCCAGCACCTTCACCCTGCCGTCCAGAATGATATACATACCGTCTTCTGCAGGATCCCCTGCCCTTACGATATCTTCTCCCGTATCGAACCGTATACGGTCCATGGCCTCCAGAAGCTGTCTGGATGCTTCATCCATATGTCCATCTGGATCTGCTCTGAAAAAAGAAGCGATGATAGGCAGCTGTTTCCAATCCTCTGTCATTTTTTCCTCCTTAAAAGCCGTTTACCTTTTTAAACTTAGCATAAAATCACGGCACTTTCAAGAGGAAAGCCGCTTTGCCAGGTGTTTCAATACGGTCCTCACTATAGAATTCTGTTATTTTAGGTATATCACACTACCCGCCTAATTATTTCTCCACCTCAAAACTGCAATCCCGCTGTAATCTGCTTAAAAAAATCCGCATTCCACATATTCAAAGAAACGGTGTCTCTGATAAACGGCTCTACATCCTGTTTTGCCTGACGGAAATCAATAGTATCAAATCTTTCATACAACATATGCCTTAGCTCCGGGAGCGAACATTCCACATCCTCAGAAATAAAGCCGGACTGCAGAAGTCGTGCCCTCAAATGTTTTTGATTCACAGTGCTGCCCCTGGAAAGATAAAATACATAATCATACAGATCCCGTCCTTTTATCCTGCTCTTCCATGCTCTACAAAGCACTGCATGGATCTTTCCAGCAAATAAGGAAGGCATATCATACAGATTCACTTCATATGGGGTCGGAAGAAGCCGGTATTTATGTTCAAAACCGGCATACTCCGGCGGATTGATATCGACCTCGAATTTTATTTTGACAACCTCGCTTCTGGCAACACTTCCCGCCAAATCCTCATCCGCATAAAAAAGCAAAAGATGTTCCTTGGTATTTCTTTTCAAAAAAGCAGAACGGATATTACTTTCCTTCGTCTTTTCCTTCTCCTGTATCGTAACATGCAGGCCAAAAGCACGTACCTCCTTCTCCAGGACCGGAAAATAAACGGTCAGATCAAAATCCGGATCCGCTGTCACCAAAGAA
>DWZA01000043.1 GCA_019118365.1 Candidatus Lachnoclostridium stercoravium
TGTATTCTCTGTCACGCTCTTATCTGTGAAGTCGATATGTCCCTCTGCATCCAGTGTAACGTTCTCAAGAAGAGCGTTTCTCTTGATCGCATTGTAGATATCCGGCTCAGACTCTTTGTCAAGGTTGATAACCTTAGCGTAGCAGCCACCCTCGTAGTTGAAGATACCGTTGTCATCCCAGCCATGCTCGTCGTCGCCGATCAGAAGACGCTTCGGGTCTGTGGAAAGGGTTGTCTTACCTGTTCCGGAAAGTCCGAAGAAGATCGCTGTATTCTTGCCTTCCATATCAGTATTTGCTGAGCAGTGCATGGAAGCGATACCCTTTAACGGCAGATAGTAGTTCATCATGGAGAAGATACCCTTCTTCATCTCTCCGCCGTACCATGTATTAGCAATAACCTGCTCGCGGCTTGTCAGGTTGAACAGTACTGCTGTCTCAGAATTAAGGCCTAACTCTTTGTAGTTCTCAACTTTTGCCTTGGAAGCGTTGTAGCAAACGAAATCCGGCTCGAAGTCTTCAAGCTCTTCTTCTGTTGGCTGAATGAACATGTTCTTGATGAAATGTGCCTGCCAAGCTACCTCTACGATGAAACGGATAGCCATACGGGAATCCTTGTTAGCGCCGCAGAAAGCATCCACTACGAAAAGTCTCTTGTTGGAAAGTTCTTTAATAGCGAGATCCTTTACTACATTCCATGTCTCTACGGATGCAGGATGGTTGTCATTCTTATATGCATCAGATGTCCACCATACAGTATCTTTGGATGTCTCGTCCATAACGATGAATTTGTCTTTTGGTGAACGGCCTGTATACACACCTGTCATTACGTTAACAGCTCCAAGCTCACTTACCTGGCCCTTTTCAAAGCCTTCAAGGTTTGGATTTGTCTCTTCTTCGAATAACATCTCATAAGAAGGGTTGCGGACAATTTCTGTTGTGCCAGTAATGCCATACTTGGTTAAATCAATTGTTTTCATCTTACACCTGACCTCTTTTCTTTAAATTTTAGAGTAAAAACATTAAAAGGACTTATCATCCTGATAATATTTTCCAGAAGCAGAATACCGAAGCTTCCTCTATTCTAATTATACAGAATAAATAAATTAAATCAACCAAAATCTTTCAGATAGCCTTTCTTTTTTTCTTATGCTATGATATAGGTCAGGAGGAATATGGTCATGAGAACAGTAGAATTTAAAATGGAACGCCCCGGCCTTGTTTCACCAGGGCAGGAAGTAACTATAATAGAAAGAGAGGGGACAAGCAGCTACAGCTACATCATAGATCCGGCTGTAGCCATGTCCGGATGCTTTGCCGCGAAAGACAGGATCAAGTCCACCACTGGCATCGTTAAGGATATCCGCGAAAATTCACGGGGTTTCTATGTGGTCGTGGATTTTGACGAATGATATCCACCTAATCCTGTAATATCAACGGTTTTATCCACATTACGCGGGCAGTTTCCCCTCTTGTCCACTGGCAGTCATACCAATAGCAGTAAATATTGCTGCCGGAAACGCCCACAAACCGCAGCACGTCGTTTCCGCTGGTCTGATACTGGGATCTGGCCTGCGTATCATTTAAAATGACCAGAGTGCCAGACAGAGAAAGCGAAACGATATTTCCATAATATCTGTAATAAGGATCCGGCATATATTCCCCATATATCTTCCCCTTTTCCTGGGAATAGTACATATGGGTGATATTTCCCTGGAACAGATCTCTCACCAGTTCCTGGGCGGATCCGTCCGGACGGATCCTGTAGACCCGGCTGTAATAATGATTATCCGGATCTCTCTGTTCAAAAGCGCTGTAATAGATCCAATCTCCCACGAGGCAAAAGCTGTCGATCCAGTAACCTTCTTTCACCAGTATCCCGCTGTCTGTCTGAGAATACCAGCAAAGCTCATCCATCCCGTCCTGGTCCCGATCCTCCAGAGCATATCTTATCCCATTATACCAGCAGGCAGATTCCTCTACTGACTGGACATAGCCGTTGTCCAGATAATAGATCAGGCCGTCCTGTTCCATAGATGTCGTTCCGGAACCTGAAAGCTGCCCGATCTCATTTACCATATAAAAACCGTCGCCCTTTATCTCCAGATGGTAAGTGAAATCCCTTTTTCCATAAGATATTTCCGTATCTTTATGCTGGATCATGCCGTCCTTTACGTAATATATCACATTATCCATCAGGACATAATCTTTTACATTTTCATCGATCAGCTCATATCTTTCCGGATCGTTCTCATAAACCCTTAAAAGAGTTCCTTCCAGCCCAGGATCGTCGCAGAGATAGTACGTATATCCTCCGTCGCTCTGCACAGGAAGATGATATTGTTCTTCCTCTCTCTTCGAAGAAATGAGATTGCCTTTCATATCAAGGACAAATTCCTGATCCGCCAGATGAACGGTCACCGTCTCTTTCTCTTCTTCTGTTTCTTCCGATCCTGTATGTTCAATACTTTCCGCCTCTGAAGCCTGCGTTTCTTCCAGATTTACCTTCTCCTGAGGCGCTTTACTGGAAAATACGTCCTCTTCCTTTTTCCAAAGGCAAATACATACTACCGCCACGATACAGACCGCCGACACAAGGGATATGATGATCCTGAAAAAGGACCTCCTATCCCCTTCCTGTTCTCCGGATTCCCACAGATCCGCAGCCTCCGGCTCTTCATTTGGAAGTATCCCAAAACGTTCTTCTATCTTTAAAAAGATCGTAGCAGACTTTTCCTCCGACAATGAGGAGATCAGAACATCCTCTCCAAGTCCTTCTCCTTCAGGCTCTTCCGCGCCTAATTCATAGAGAAGCTCTTTCAGCCACTCTTCCAGATGATCCAGAGGAGCCTGTTCTATCCTTCCATATGCAGAAACATATAATGTTTCCATCAGCTCTTCCGCCTGCTTATCACTATGACCCATTTTCAGGATCGTCTGATAAACGTTCTGGTATGTCAGTATATAAAAGGTTTCAAAACCTTCTACATCTCCCTTTTTTGCCTGCAGAACAGCATTTTTTAACATTTCATTATATTCCATGTGCTTCTCCTTTTTCATCAGGATGCTTTTCCGTTCTCAGCAAAACGTTTAAGCTGGCAAAGGAATTTCCAATTTCCATAATCAAATACCGGGAAAACCAAGCCAGGAACGGCCTGGTTAAAAAGATATAAGTATTATACTTTTTTTGATCTTCAATGTCAATTTTTTAGGCAAACCCAACACGACAAAGGCATAAGTAAATAAATGCAGTAAAAAGAAAGAATGGAGGGGGATTAAAAGCAACGGGATAAAGATTCCCACAACCGCAATAGAGACAGCCGTGGGATTGTGATGTAAGAATTTTTTGAAGATATTTTGAAGATGAAAGACATTCAAAAAGGGGTTTTGAAGATGAAATGAAGATGAATACTTCCATCTACAATCAAATACTTTCGAAAATAAAAAATAGCGATTTTCCTTGATTTTACAAGGCTTTTCGCTATTCTTCATCAATGAGACATCGGGGATTCGAACCCCGGACAACTTGATTAAAAGTCAAGTGCTCTACCGCCTGAGCTAATATCCCATACAACCTCTATATAAAGTTGTAGTGCCCAAAGCCGGAATCGAACCAGCGACACGAGGATTTTCAGTCCTCT
>DWZA01000044.1 GCA_019118365.1 Candidatus Lachnoclostridium stercoravium
GCGGCACATGGGTAGACTTAACATCCGGTATCGTACTGGATCCGGAGAGGGAGCCGATGGTGCCGGCAGGCCACGCAGCGAACACGAGGAAACATAGAGAATACTCCAGGAAGTGCCTGGAGCGAGTGGTAAGGAGCGGAAAGATTCGCTACACCTTAGGAACGGACGCATATCACACGAAGCTGTATAAGGAGCTTGGATTTACGGTAGAGATGGGAGGAAGCCCCATGGACGCAGTAAAGGGAGTGACCGTAAGAGCAGCCGAGATGTGCGGAGTAGAGAAGACGAAGGGAAGCCTGGAAAAAGGCAAACAGGCGGACATCATCGCAGTAAAGGGAAATCCGTTAGAGGACGTATCTGTACTGAAGGATGTATACTTCGTAATGAAAAACGGACATACCTATAAAAATCAGTTATAATCTATTTCTTGTAAATAATAATTCCTTTCCAAAAAAGTTCCCGCCGGATATCAGGTCATCCGGCGGGAACTTTTTATTGTGAAAGCTTTATCAAGCGCCGGTGTGGACTTCATGCTTGCATGTAAGGCCACGCCGGAATTTGACAGGCAAGAAAGTATTCGCGATATTGCGGTGTCAGTAAGGTATCTGGATGTTGTATTTTTTCATCTTCCGCCACAGGGTGCTTTTGTTGATATTTAAGTATGCGGCGGTTTTTGTCCGGTTGTTATGGAACTTGGACAGAGCTTCAAGGATGGCCTGCCGTTCGTCGTAAGGAGAGTAGGATGGCTCTGGTTCCGCCGGAACAGGCGGCTGTTTCGCAGCCGGCATGGAAACCGGGACTGCCGGGGAATATTCAGGAGCCGGAGCTTTCCCGGCATCCGGCAGAGCGCGGAGCACATCGGAGGTGCCGGCGTAAGGCGAACGGCACAGGATGGAGAGGCGCTCGCAGAAATTGCGCATCTCACGGACATTTCCAGGCCAGGGATAATTGTGGAGCAGCTGCTTGGCCTCCGGAAGAAGGCCGGTGAGGACGCAGCCTGTCCGCTCGTGCTCCAGAGAAAGAAAATGATCCAGCATATAAGCGGAATCCTCGCCTCGCTCCCGCAGCGGCGGGATGCTCAGTTCCAGGACATCCAGACGGTATAGCAGATCCTGGCGGAAATTCCCGGCCGCCACTTCCTCTTTCAGGTTTTTATTTGTAGCGGAAATGACCCGCACGTCTACAGAGATCACCGTGTCGCTTCCCAGGCGCATGATCTCCCGTTCCTGGAGAACGCGCAGCAGACGGCTCTGTAAGTTGGCGGAAATGTCTCCGATCTCGTCTAAAAATATGGTGCCTCTGTGGGCGATCTCGAAAAATCCCATCTTTCCGCCTTTGGCGGCCCCGGTAAAAGCTCCCTCCACATAACCGAACAGCTCGCTTTCCAGAAGGTTTTCCGGAAGGGCCGCGCAGTTGATAGCTACGAAAGGATAGTTCTTACGCGGGCTGGAATTGTGTATGCTCTGGGCAAAAAGCTCTTTTCCCGTACCGGTTTCCCCATAGATCAGGATATTGGAATCAGAATAGCTGAAATCCCTGGCGTCAGAGATCACGGATTCCATCACTGCGCTCTGATAGAAGATATTGGAAAACTGATACTTGGCCCGAAGGCTTCCATGGTGGAGCTTCTTACGGATCAGGTCCTCTTCTTCCTGGATCTGGGTGATGTTCTGGAAGGTGAGAACAGCTCCTGTGATCGAGTGCTCGTCGGTGATGGGAACACAGTTGACCATCAGGTGATACTGGTTGTATTTATACAGCTCCGACAGGATCTTGGTCCCTTTGCCCGTTACATTTTCAATAAGAAGGTTCGGGAAAAAATCCCGGATATGACGGCGCACAAGAGAAATATTTTTATTGTCCAGAATGGTGTAGCAGTAATTATTGGCAAATGTGATCAGGCCGTCCCGGTCAAGAGCGATGATCCCCTGGAAGGAATAGTTCATGATATTGGCGATCTCATTGCTCCGTTCCCGCTCGCGCATGGCGATCTCTGCAGCGGATTTGGCTTCCGCGATGGCGTTGTTTACAGCTTCCCGGCCGGATTCGATCATCACAGCAGGGATCTTCAGCCGCTTGGCGATCTCTACAGTAGTATAACCGCCTACCAGGGCGGTGTTGCCGTCGGCCAGAGCCTTCTGGATCGTTTCTTCCAGCTCCATCTCGTCAATGATCGCATAGGATGTGAGACGGACAGAGGGGAAGATAGGGGCAATGGCATCGATGCCATAGATCATATTGTAAGCGCCTACAACGGCGATATTTTTCTCTTCTGGATACAGAGTGAGACAGCGGGTGACCGCGTTCACAACGTCGTATCCGGAAACCTTCAGCTCCGCGCAGACAAACCCTCTCTTTTCCATCGTATGGGCAGTAAAGCCGCGGGCTACGATCACATCGGCATCCACATCCTGAAGAGGATTATTAAAAAAATCCAGGATCACTTTATAATTTAATTCATCCTTGTCAGGGCGCTCCTGAAATACCTGTTCGATCGTAGGCTGGATCTCAGGGTAAGGAGCGAAAAAAACCATATGTATCATCTTTAAGGCCTCCAAAATAACATGCATAGACGTCATCCATTTTATTATTCATTATATAAGAAAAAAAGGGAAAAGACAAATTAAAATACTGTGAAAGTGTGGAAAAACATTGCAATAAATTGCGTGACAAGATATAAAATGCAATACAATTTGCAACTAAATTCAATTTAATGAGAGCAGATGATATAAAAGATTGCAAAATAATTAACACTGTATTTATATTTACGAAAAAAGCAAGTGCAAAAGTTAACAAAAAATTTATACGAAATTTATGGATTTTTGCTAAAAAGATGTTAACAAATGTAAGTTGGCATCCTTATTGCTCTATATATGAGTATCATAAACGAAATGGAGGAAAGGAAGTTATGAAGAAAAGAAGTACAGCATTAGTGATGGCACTGGCACTGGCAGCAGGAGCTGTATCCGGATGCGGAGCTTTATCTGTAGGAGGGGACACTGTAGGCGAGACTACAGCAGCTCCGGCAGCAGAAAGCGGAGACAGCGGTGAGACAGCAGCCGCAGCAGCAGAAGGAAGCAGCACAGGCTACCCGACAAAGACCGTAGAGGTTATCGTTCCGTTCGCAGCAGGCGGCGGCGCTGATATCGCTACCCGTCTTGTATGCTCCTACCTTGAGCAGGAACTGGGACAGACCTTTGTTATCAACAACGTATCCGGCGGCGGCGGAACCATCGGTCTGACCAACCTGGTTGACGCAGATCCGGACGGCTATACGATCGCGTATTTCTCATCCACAGACTCAAACGGCGACATCCTGTTTGACGGCGTAACCTACAACAAGGATTCTTTTGCACCGGTGGCTCAGTTCTCCGCTGACCCGCACATCATCGTTGCCAGCAATAAGTCCGGCATTACTGATGTAGACAGCCTGATCGCAGCAGGCCAGGACGGAAGCACCCTTTGGGGAATCGGCGGCGCATGGACACACTGGGATTTCCTGAAGATGGAATTCGAAGAGGCTACAGGAACCAACTACAAGCGTCTGGTATTTGACGGCGGCGTTACAGCTATCAACAACGTAGCCAGCGGCGACTGCGCAGTAGCAACCCCATTCGTCAGCGAGGCTCTGGCACAGATCGAGTCCGGAAACGTTAAAGCGATCGCAGTTACAAGCGCTGAGAGAAACTCCATGGCTCCAGATGTTCCAACTCTGGCAGAGTCCGGAATCCCGGAACTGGAAGGCTTCGAGTCTGTTATGTGGAGAGGTTTCGTAGCTCCGGCTGGCACACCAGAGGATGTACTGAAGACCTTATCTGACGCTGTCGGCAAAGTATGCGAGAACGAAGAGTTCATCCAGAGAGCAGAGGAAGCTGGCGTTACTGTAGAATTCATGGGATACGACGACTTCAAGCAGTACTATGAAGACAACCACACAAGCGTAAGAGAAATGATCGAGAACGCAAACTTCGAATAAGCCTTTCGAAATTTTTCGGCTGCGGCTTATGCCGCAGCCATTAATTGACGCAAACGGGGGATTTGCGCCAGCCGAAATTTAATCAATAGGAGGGAAATATGGGAACAACTAAGATGAAAAAAAGCACGCAGGATATTATCAGCAGCCTGGTGATCCTGTTCTTTCTTATTACCCTGACGGCTCAGTTGGGCGCAATACCAGAGGAATCATCCACATATCCTAAGATCCTGATGGGCCTTAGCTACATCATGGTACTGATCCAGCTGGTACGCAATATCATAACATATAAGAAATCAGAGGTTTTTGAGACACCGGTCAAAGCGCAGCTTAAGTTCCTGCTTCCTTATGGAATTTTGATCGTAGTATATCTCTTCCTTTTAAATAAGATCGGATACATCTTTGATACAGTTTTATTCTGCGTCGTATCCCTGATCGGCCTGAAGTTAAAGAACAAGGCGGTCATCGTGATCCTGCCGATCGTTCTGACACTGGTGATCTATTTCGTATTCAGCCTGTTCCTGTCGGTTATCCTGCCAAGAGGAAGCTGGATCTCACTGAACTTATAATTAGGAGGCGATTTTCATTATGATGACAAATATTATAATCGGATTGACTAACGTCTTTCAGCCAATGAACCTCCTGTTCTGTTTAGGCGGTCTGGCTGTCGGTATCATCTTCGGCGCCCTGCCGGGATTCTCCGCGACCATGGCGGTAGCTGTATTCGTACCATTTACATATTCCATGGAACCTGGTTCCGCATTGCTGCTCCTGAGCGGCCTTTACTGCGGCGGCGTATACGGCGGTTCCATCCCGGCTGTATTAGTCGGTATCCCAGGAACCCCTGCCTCCGTTCCTACAGCGTTGGAAGGAAAAGCGCTGGTTCGAAAAGGCGAGGCAGGACGAGCCCTGCACCTGGTAACCCTGGCCAGCGCCTTCGGCGGTTTCTGGTCCAGTATCGCCCTGTTAGTCTGCGCGCCATTGCTGGCAAAGATCGCCATGATGGTAGGCGCGCCGGAACAGATCTTCGTAGCGATCTTCGGTCTGTCTGTAGTAGTAATGCTTTCCCAGGACAACCTGTACAAAGGCTGTCTGGTAGCGATCGTAGCTCTTCTGATCGCCTGCTTCGGCCAGGACCCGGTAATGGGCTTCCCGCGTTTCACATACGGAAGGTCCGAGCTGACCGGCGGTTTTGACGTAAACGTAGTCCTGATCGGCCTCTTCTCCTTCCCAGAGCTCTTCAAGATGCTGGAGGACCCGTTAGGAAAGATGGCGGATGCCGGAAAAGTCGGCTCCATGAAGCTTAGAAAAACAGATGTTACACAGAACCTGTTTAACGCGATCCGTTCCACGATCTGGGGCGTAGTCATCGGTATCATCCCGGCGGCAGGCCCGGATATCGCTGCATTCCTTTCTTACAATGAAGCAAAGAAAGCTTCCAAACATCCGGAAGAATTTGGAAACGGCGCTGCTGAAGGTATCGTAGCTGCTGAGTCCGGAAACAACGGTGTAACCGGAGGATCCCTGATCCCGCTGTTAACCCTTGGTATCCCAGGAAGTGCGCCGGCGGCCCTGTTCTTAGGAGCCATGATCGTACACGGCGTAAG
>DWZA01000045.1 GCA_019118365.1 Candidatus Lachnoclostridium stercoravium
TGATAGGGGCGGGAATTCTGGCGGTTTATTGGTTTTACGGCGTACTTTTTTGGTAGCGGGAGTGCGCCAGCACGGAGCAATTCGTGTATCATGGCGTCAAAACATCGTTTGACGCCTTCATCATGTAAGAGTTTATAATTCAAAAAAGATTTAGAGCAGGCGGCCTTCCTTTTTCTGGCAGTTTATAGTATAATAATACGTAACAATTCAGGACGGCGGGAAAGCAGGCGTTAAGCTTGCTTATAAGTATGCTTTTGCCCCTGTTTTCCCGCCGTCCTGAACTGTTACAAATTAAAATAAAGACGGACAGGAACATTCTCCAGCTTTACTTGGGGATAAGCCTGCCCGTTTTTTTGCGAAAGTTCCTTACAGGTAAGTTCGCAGCCAGAAATCAAGCTGTATCATATAAGCGATCATCTGGGGAGCCGCCATCAGCTGGCCGTACCATGGACGGCCGTAATCGGAAGGGCTTTCCAGAAACATTTCCACTTTCTTTTTATCCAGAAATTCCAGGATCGGAGAAGAAGGATCATCCATGATCTGCCGCAGCCGGGAAGCCAGGAGGGCTTCATAGCCTTTATCATAAGTCTTGGGATAAGGAGACTTCCTGCGCCAGAGGACTTCCTCCGGGAGAAGGCCTTTGGATGCTTCTCGGAGAAGCCCCTTCACAACGCCGCCGGCAGTTTTCATTTCCCACGGCACGTTCCACAGATATTCGATGACCCGGTGGTCGGCAAAGGGCACGCGGGCCGCCAGAGAGGCGGACGAGCCGTCCCGGTCCATACGGTTTAAAAGCGTCTGCATAAACCATTTAAGATTCAGCCAGGAAATGATCCTCCGGTTTTTCTCTGTCTCGGATTCTCCCTCCAGCAGAGGCGTTTCCTCTGCAGATCTCTGCCATGTCTCCTGCACATATCCGTCCATATCCAGATATTCGATAAAATCGTCCTTTAAAAGGATCTTCCGCGCGTTTAAGTCCATGGTCCAGGGGAAGGTCCGGGCGGTCAGGCATTCTTCTTTATGAAACCAGGGATAGCCGCCGAAGATCTCGTCTGCGCATTCCCCTGTAAGAGCTACGGAGTGTTCTTTCCCCACAAGGGAGCAGAAATAGAGGAGGGAAGAGTCTATATCGGCCATATTGGGAAGGTCGTGGGCCTTTATGGATCCATAGAGCCCGTCAGCCTGAGCGGCAGATGTACACTCCAGAAAATGATGGTCGCTGTCCAGATACGCCGCCATTTTTTCCACATAAGGGCGGTCAAGGGAAGGCTGGAACGCATTGGATCGGAAATTCTTGTCGTTGTCCTTAAAGTCAAAGGAGTAGGTGGTAAGACGTTTTCCTCTTTTTTTCAGTTCCCTGGCGCATATGGAGGAAACAATGCTGGAATCTATGCCGCCGGAAAGGAAGGAACAGATAGGTACGTCTGCTTCGATCTGGCGTATCACAGCGTCCTGAATGAGAAAAGCAGTTTTTTCCACAGTAGTTTTCAGGTCGTCCTCATGGGGACGGCTTTTTAAAGTCCAGTAACAATGGTCCGTCGCGCTGTCTTTGCAAACTGTGAGGAAATGAGCGGGAAGGACCTCTTTTATGCCGCAGAAGACACCGCTTCCCGGAGTCCGGGCAGGTCCGAGGCTAAAGACCTCGTTCAGACCGTTACGGTCCAGGGAAGGAGTGATCCCCGGCATGGCAAACAGCCCTTTGATCTCAGAAGAAAAGAAAAGTCCGCCGTCTTCTTCGCAGTAAAAGAGCGGCTTTGCGCCGCAGCGGTCGCGGAACAGATACAGGCATTTTTGCTTTTCATCATAAAGGGCGATGGCAAAGATGCCGTTTACCTGGGAGATAAATTCCGGCCCGTACTGAAAGAAACCAGCCAGAAGGATCTGGCCTTCGCTGGGAAAAGAATCGAAGGAAAGCCAGGAAGCGCCGTCTTTAGCCAGCTGCCTGGCCAGTTCTTTTTTGTTATAGATCTCCCCGTCGTGCACAAGGGTCATCCTGCGGCCGTCCCGCTCCAGCTGGACCGGTTCATGGCCGTTCTTTGTGTCGGAAACAGCAAGCCAGGTGCGGGCCAGCCCGCAGTGGGAAGAGAGAAATGTTCCGGAATCATCGGGGCCCCTGTGTTTCAGCGTCCGCCGGAAACGGTCCAGAAGCCCTTCACAGTATTCTCTCTGTTCCATATAATCTTTTGCAGGGTGGAAAAATCCTCCAATACCAGACATATATACATCTCCTTTAAATATTTATACGGCTGATTTACAACAAAAAGCAGGCGGTAAGAAACGCGGCGCAAAAGCCGATAGCTACAGGAACGAGATTTTTTCTCGCCAGAGCAAGGGGGCTGACGCTGCAGATGGCGGCTACCGGGACCAGCCCCCAGGGAACGATGGTCCCGCCGCCCACAAAGACGGCGGAGATCTGTCCAAGAGCGGCCAGAACAGGCACGGAAGCGTCTACGGCCGTGCCAAAGGTGCTGGCCAGGGCGCCGGTGAGAGGAAGGCCGGAAAAACCGGAGCCGTCAAGCCCGGTAAGGGCGCCTACGGCCAGCTGGATCAGAGCAGCCATATATTTGTTCAGAGGGGCGTTGCAGGCAAGCCATACCGCCCAGTCGTTCATGATCCCGCTTTCCGGAGCGCCTTCGCCCATGATGGAAGAGATGCCTTCTCCTCCTAAAAAGAAAAACGCGCCGATGACGATCACAGGGGCAAATATGCGTATGGCGAAGAGGAAACCTTCCGTCACATAATCGGTTACTTTTTCCAGGGCCTGCCTGCGAAAGCCCATTGCCGCCCCGGCGCAGGTTAAAAGCAGGGCGGTGCCGGATACAATGCTGGTCGCCTGGCTTCCGTTCAGCCGGAGGACCGCCATAAAAATAATATCTGCCAGAAACGCGGCGGGAGTGAGGACGGCCAGAGCGACGCAGGCGCGTCCGGGACGGCCAGGGTTATTATGCAGTTTTTCCGCTCCTTCAGAAGAAGGGCTGTTTTGAGAAAAAAGAGGGAGACTTTCCTGTCTGGTCCCGGCTATAAATTTCCGGTTCAGGACAAAGGCGGATATCACCGTGGCGGCGCCCATGGCCCAGAAAACGTATTTTCCCTCTTCCAGGACCGCAGATGTCTCGATCCCGGCGGCTCCTGCGGAAATGGCGGGGGCGCCCTGGATGACGACATCATAGCTGAGAGCGATCCCGTGGCCGAAAAGATTCATAGCCATAGCCGCGGCAAGAGGGTTCAGCCCTGCTTTTACAGCAAAGGGGAGCATGATGGCGCCTACTAAAGCCACAGACGGAGACGGCCATAAAAACAGGGAGAATACCAGCATGGTAAATCCCAGGATCCACCATGCGGCTTCAGGCGTTTTCATTATTTTTGACATGGGAGCCATAAGAATCCGGTCGCTTCCCATTTCCATAAGGCACTTGGAAAGGGCCGTTACCAGGGCGATAGTGGCGATGATCTCCATAAACTGCACCGCAGCGTAAAGGATCGCGTTGAAGACCACCTGGATGCCGCCGATGAGGCTGTTAAGTCCCACGGCTCCTATAAGGAAGAGAAAGGCAATGCATACTGCCGGAGTGTCTTTTTTTAATATCATCACAGCAAGGATTACGATGACGCCGGCCAGATACAGGAAGTGGAGGGGCGTCAGCGCAGAGACGTTTTCCAGCATGAGGGTTGCTCCTTTGAAATAAATTATATCTTATCATATGTGAAAAAATGAAAACGGGCACTGATGATCCTGGCGCTTCATTGCATGAAAGAGAAAACCGATGTATAATAAGCTCACTGGCGCGTTTTAAAGCCGGGAAACTAAGGAGGCGGACAGATGAAGGAAAAAGAAGCCGTACTTGTGAGCGCATGCCTGCTGGGATTTTGCTGCCGCTACGACGGAAAAGAAAAACACTATCCAGATATAGATAATATTTTTGAAATCTGCCATCCTGTTCCCATATGCCCGGAACAGCTGGGCGGACTTGCTACCCCAAGGCCGCCGGCGGAGCGGACAGGGGACCGGGTCATGACGGAAAATGGCGCCGACGTGACGGAGGCGTATGAGAAGGGAGCCAAAGAAGCGGTGAAGGCGGCAGATCTTTATGGCTGCCGTTTTGCGCTGCTGAAGGAAAAGAGCCCCTCCTGCGGCAGCGGAAAGATCTACGACGGAACTTTCACCAGGACGCTGCGGGAAGGGGACGGGACGGCGGCCCGGCTTCTGAAGGCAAAGGGGATCCGGGTGTACGGAGAAAGCCAGACGGAAGCCCTTATAAAAGAAATAACGGCCGTCCTGAACTGTTACAAACTTTCACAACAAAAGGAGAACGATCAATGAAGACAACAGCAGTTACAAGAGAAGCAGCATTAGGATTATTGAAAAAATACAATCAGGAGCCGTTCCATATCCTCCACGGCCTGACTGTGGAGTCCGTGATGGGCTGGTACGCTAGGGAGCTTGGATATGGGGAAGAAGAGCATTTCTGGCGCATAGCCGGCCTGCTCCACGACGTGGATTTTGAAAAATATCCGGAGGAACACTGTAAAAAGGCTCCGGAGCTGTTAAAGGAGATCGGGGCGGAGGACGACCTGATCCGCGCCGTATGCAGCCATGGATACGGGATCTGCTCGGATATAAAGCCGGAACACGAGATGGAAAAAGTGATGTTCGCAGCAGACGAACTGACAGGGCTGATCGGAGCGGCAGTAAAGATGAGGCCGTCAAAAAGCGCTTCTGACCTGGAGGTATCAAGCCTGAAGAAAAAGTTCAAGGATAAACGTTTCGCAGCCGGATGTTCCAGGGATGTGATCAAAGAAGGGGCAGAACAGCTGGGATGGACCCTGGAAGAGCTTATGGATAAGACGATCCTGGCCATGCGTTCCTGTGAAAAACAGATCGAGGAAGAAATGGAGACTGTGTAGCCATACTGCGGACAAATGTCTGCTTGCGGTGGAAAAACGCTTGACATGACAAAAAAAATACGGTATCATTTTCCGTAAAACGGTCCAGGACAGAGGGGAAACAGGAAAAACAGCGCGCCCGCAGGGGGCGCTTCAGCATAAGCTTAAGATCAAGCCTAAGCCTAAGCATAGGGCCAGCTTCTGCTCCTGCTTTCCCACTGTTCTTAACCGTTACCAGGAATACTTGAATTGAGGAGAGAAGCGATGAAAACAGTTGTAAAATTCGGCGGAAGTTCCCTGGCCAGCGCCAGACAGTTTAAAAAAGTAGGAGATATCATCCGTTCTGATAAAAGCAGGAGATACGTGATCCCTTCCGCGCCGGGAAAGAGAAACGACAAGGACGAGAAGGTAACGGATCTTCTCTACCAGTGCTACGATGCGGCAAGCGAAGGAAAGAGCTATAAGAAGATCCTGGACAAGATCAAAGAACGTTACCAGGAGATCATCGACGGACTGGATCTGAACCTGAACCTGGATCATGAGTTCCAGACCATCGAAGAGAATTTTGTAGCAAAAATAGGCAGAGATTACGCGGCCTCCAGAGGGGAATATTTAAACGGTATGGTCATGGCGGCTTACCTGGGATACACTTTCATCGACGCTGCAGATGTGATCTATTTTGATGAAAACGGCAACTTCCTTTCCGAAGAGACGGACCGGGAGCTTTCCGAGAAGCTGGAGAACATCGAGAGAGCGGTGATCCCCGGATTTTACGGCTCCGCGCCGGACGGATCGATCCGCACCTTTTCCAGAGGCGGTTCCGATATCACTGGTTCCATCGTGGCCCGCGCCATTCATGCTGATCTTTATGAGAACTGGACGGACGTATCCGGATTTTTAGTAAGCGACCCCCATGTGATCAAAAATCCGCAGGTGATCGAGACGATCACATATAAAGAACTTCGTGAGCTTTCCTATATGGGAGCCAGCGTCCTCCACGAAGACGCGATCTTCCCGGTACGCAAGGAAGGGATCCCGATCCATATCCGCAATACCAACAAGCCGGAAGACAAGGGCACTCTGATCGTGGAAAACACCTGCAGAAGGCCGAAGTACACGATCACAGGGATCGCCGGAAAGAAAGGCTTCTGCTCTGTATATATTGAGAAAGCTATGATGAACGCAGAAGTAGGTTTCTGCCGCAAGGTGCTGGAAGTCTTTGAGAATCAGGGGATCTCTATCGAACATATGCCGTCCGGCATCGATACCATGACCGTATTTGTACATCAGACAGAATTTGTAGAGCACGAGCAGTCTGTGATCTCCGGCATTCACCGCGCCGTACATCCGGATTTCATCGATCTGGAGTCAGACCTGGCCCTGATCGCCGTTGTAGGACGGGGAATGAGAGGAAGCAGAGGTACTGCGGGCAGGATCTTCTCCGCCCTTGCTCACGCGAGAGTCAACGTAAAGATGATCGACCAGGGATCCAGCGAGACGAATATCATCATCGGCGTCAAGAACGCGGACTTCGAGGCGGCGATCCAGGCGATCTATGATATTTTCATTACTACAGAGCTGTAAGATATGGGAAAAGTACTAATCATAGGAGGCGGAGCGGCAGGCATGGCGGCAGGGATAGCGGCTGCCGGCCAGGGCCGGGAAGTCCATATTTTTGAGAAAAATGAAAAGCTGGGCAAGAAAGTCTATATCACTGGAAAGGGAAGATGCAATGTCACCAACAGCTGCGAGGTGGAAGAGATATTCAGCCATATGGTGACAAATGGCAAATTCCTTTACAGCAGCATTTACGGCTTTACCAACCAGGATGTGATGGCGCTGCTGGAAGAGGCGGGGTGCCGTTTGAAGGTAGAGAGAGGCAACCGGGTCTTCCCGGTCTCAGACAAATCTTCCGACGTGATCCGGGCGCTTACGAAAAAGCTTCAGGAGCTTTCCGTCAACATCCATTATGGAGAGGAAGCAGAGGGTCTGATCCTGGAGGACGGCCGCTGCAGGGGGCTTGTGCTTTCCAGAGATCACAGGAAGGTCTATGGAGACGCCGTGATCGTTACCACCGGCGGTCTTTCCTACCCGTCTACAGGTTCTACCGGAGACGGATACCGCTTCGCCAGGGAAGCAGGCCTTGCCGTAACGGACCTTTCCCCTTCCCTCGTGCCTTTTGAAACAGAGGAAGACGTGGTAAAAGACCTCCAGGGGCTTTCTCTGAAGAACATTCAGATCCGCGTTTATCAGGGAAAGAAGCTTCTGTATCAGGAGTTCGGGGAAATGCTGTTCACTCACTTCGGAGTCAGCGGCCCGGTGATCTTAAGCGCCAGCAGCTATGGGGCGAAGGCTCTGAAAAAAGGCTCGCTGACCTTGTCCATCGACTTAAAGCCTGCCCTGACGGCGGAACAGCTGGACGCCAGGCTCCTTCGGGAATTTGAACCTCTTTTAAATAAGCAGTTCAAAAATTCTCTGGGCGGCCTTTATCCATCCAAACTGATCCCGGTCATCGTTGAACGTTCCGGGATCCATCCGGAGAAAAAGGTGAACGAGATCACAAAGGAAGAGCGCAGGAGGCTGATCGAGGCGACGAAGGACTTCCGCCTGACGCTTACAAAGCTTCGGGGCTACAACGAGGCCATCATCACCCAGGGCGGCGTGTCTGTGAAAGAGATCAATCCCTCCACTATGGAAGCCAAGAAAGTTCCCGGACTTTATTTCGCAGGAGAAGTGCTGGATGTGGATGGGGTCACTGGAGGATTTAATATGCAGATAGCCCTTTCAACTGGATGGGCGGCCGGGATGGCGGCCGGGTGAGGTTGTTAATTTACATTTATAAGGGAATTTAAGACATTTAAAGGGAATTATACGAGTCGGAAAGCTGGATTTTTTTACATTTATATCGGAACTACCGGTTTTGGAAAGCCTTATAAAATAAGGACTCCTAGAGAAAAATGTACATTTGTAAAGGAATTATGAGAGTCTGATGCCAAAAGGTTTTTTTACATTTATATCAGAATCAAAATCGTGATTTTTTTACATTTACAAGGGAATTAAGCGTTCCCAAAAAGGAAAAGGAATTATATGAATCCGGCACGTAAAAATTTTTACATTTATATCGGAACTATGTTTTGGGTATAAAGGGCCGGGCTGTTCGCATTTTGTGAATGGTCTGGTCCTTTTTACGGAAAAAATCCGTTTAAAGTGAATTGCAGGTTCAACACAAAAATATTTTGTGGGTGTATAATAAAGACTATCTCAAGGAGGCAGCCGCAGATAAGATCGGATAAAGGATGAAGGCAGATTATAAGGTGGGGAATATGATTCGGTATAAAGGATATGTAGGCAGCGTTGAGTTTTCAGAAGAAGACGGGATTTTTTACGGTAAGGTTATGGGAGTCCGTTCCTTGATCTCTTATGAGGGCGAAAATGAGAAAGAGCTTTTTAATAACTTTCA
>DWZA01000001.1 GCA_019118365.1 Candidatus Lachnoclostridium stercoravium
CGCAAAAGAAACCAGCACTTTTCTATGGCCTGTTCAAGCTTCTGTTACAAGATATTTTACTTTGCAAATTGCAGGTTACGTAATCAGTTCCTTTACAAATCCGTCCGCCGGATGGGCCTGGATCTCTTCCGGCGTCCCCAGCTGGGCGATCCGCCCCTGCTCCATCACAAGGACGCGGCTGCCAAGCTTCATGGCCTCCCGTATATCGTGGGTGACAAATACGACGGTCATATGCAGCTTTTCCTGAAGTGAAAGCAGCTCGTTCTGCATGGCTCTTTTTGTGATCTCGTCTAAGGCCCCGAACGGCTCGTCCATAAGAAGGAGCCTGGCTCCGGAGGCCAGAGCCCTGGCAATGCCCACTCTCTGCTGCTGTCCGCCGGAAAGCTGATCCGGGTAACGTCCGGCCATAGAAGCATCCAGCCCCACCGTCTCCAGCAGTTCCAGGGCCAGGCGGTGATTTTCTTCTTTATTTTTCCTGCCGCTGATGACCGGCACATAGGTAATGTTTTTCTCCACGGTCATATGGGGAAAAAGACCCTTGTTCTGGATCACATAGCCGATGCTCCGGCGCAGGGCGATCAGATCCGCCGTTTCCACGTCCTGGCCCCGCACATATACATGGCCGCTGTCCGGCTGCTGCAGTCCGTTGATCAGCCGCAGCATAGTAGTCTTTCCGCAGCCGGACCGGCCGATCACCGTAAGGATCTCTCCCTCTTCCACAGACAGGCTCAGATCGTCCAGCACCCTCTGGCCGTCAAAGCTCTTTATCACATGTTCCAATCGTATTATTTCCATCGTTTTCGTTCCTATCCTTCAATAAGGCCGGCAGAAACAAGAAATTCTTCCGCCACTTCGGCTTCGTCCCTGCCTTCCTCCTCTACCTGATAATTAAGCTCGGCCATTGTCTTGTCCGTCAGGATCCCGTCCATAAGCTCCAGCGTTTCCTCCAGCTTGGGGAATTTTTCCAGAGCATCTTCCCGCACTACTGTAGAGCAATAGTAATTTACCTGATAATTTTTATCGTCCTCAAGGACCTTCACGTCGTCCTGGCTGATCTGGGCATCCGTCGTATATCCGTTGGTCACGTCGATATCTCCGCTGCGTAAGGCTGCGTATTTCAGGCCGATGTCGATATCCCGGATATCTTTAAACGCAAATCCGTATGCTTCTGAAACGCCCGGCAGGCCGTCCGCCCTCTCGATATAATCCGGATTGCCACCGAAGGTAAGCTCGCCGGATACTTCCGCCAGATCTGAGCATGTTTCCAATCCATATTCTTCCGCCGTATCGGAGCGGACAACGATAGCATAGGTATTGTTCTGGCCGTAAAGCCCGATCCAGGTCATGCCGAATTTTTCCTCATACTCCTGCTGGAGCTTTGAAAACATCTCTTCGTCGCTTACTTCGCCCGCCTCGTGGCCAAGCACGAGGATCCATCCGCTGGATGTGTATTCCGGATACAGGTCGAATTCCCCCTTCTCCATAGCCGGCTGGATATTGCTGGTCCCGCCGCCGATGCCCTTGGTCAGTTCCACCTGGTATCCCGTCTTTTCTTCGATCAGCTGCTTCAGCATCTCTCCCAGGATAAACTGCTCGGTCATCGGTTTTGTAGCGATCTTCACCGGCTCGTCCGGGATAGCTTCCCCGCTTCCGGTCCCGTCTGCTCCCCCGGCTTCTTCTGCTCCTTCCGCCTCCTGCGCGGCTGCCCCGCCTGCGTCCTGAGCGCTGCCTGCGCTCCCTGCATTTCCTGAACTTTCCAAATTTTCTCCGCAGCCTGCCGTTCCCAACGCAAGGGCCATAGCCAGCAGCGCTGCTGTGATCTGTCTCTTTTTCATCCTAAATGCAATCCTTTCTTTATTTTTTTCTCCAATATTCCAAGCAGGAAGTCGCTTAAGATCGCGATGACCGCGATCAGAAGGCTTCCGCAGAACGTCATGGCCGTATCATAGATCGTGATCCCCCGGTAAATGGCCACTCCAAGACCTCCGGCGCCGATAAAGGAAGCGATGGCCGCCGTAGATATGGTCATGACCACCATATTTCTGACCCCGGCGATGATCACTCCCATGGCGAGGGGCAAACGGATCTTTATCATGATCTGAGCCTTCGTGCTCCCCATGCCCTCTGCGGCTGAGATCACTTCAGGACTTACCCCTGTGATCCCGGCGTAAGTGTTGCGCACCATAGGCATGATCCCGTAAAGGGTCAGAGCGACTACCGCCGTAGGATTTCCGATCCCCAGAAATGGGATCAGCAGCCCCAAAAGGGAGATCGACGGGATAGTGTAAAGGATATTGGCTATGGTCAGCACCGGTCCTGCAGCCTTTCTGTGAACAGAGATCCATATCCCCAGGACCAGGCCGATCGCCCCGGCGCAGAAGATCGCCGTCAGGGAAAGTAAAATATGGGCGCCGATCAGTTCAAGGAACCATTCGCTCCTGTCTGTATAAAGTTTTATCACTTCCTGTATAAATTCCATCTTATTTCTCCGTCTTTTTTATAGACATCTTTTCACGTGACCAAAAACGTGACCAGAATTTCCGGTCACGTAATACTGCTTACTGCTGCTTATTGCTTCTTAGGCAAAAATGAAACGCCCGCAAAACCATTGATTTTACGAGCCTTTCATAGAACAACCTATCTGTTTTTAACTGGGCCAGCGGGATTCGAACCCTCGAATGCAGGAGTCAAAGTCCTGTGCCTTACCGCTTGGCGATGGCCCATCAGCTAAGAAGCGCCCATTTATTTTATCATAGGAGCATCCTGTCAGTCAATATTTTTTTCCTGATAACAAAAAGAACTGCCGTGATCACAGCAGTCCTTTTTTATAAAGGGTGGGTACAGGGATTCGAACCCTGGGCCTCCAGAGCCACAATCTGGCGCGCTAACCAGCTGCGCTATACCCACCATGACGCAGATACCTGAAGGTATGTGCGAACGAGCCTGAAGGGATTCGAACCCCCGACCCACGGCTTAGAAGGCCGTTGCTCTATCCAGCTGAGCTACAGACTCACTCTTGGGGCTGCCTTTTTGACAGCAAAAGTAGTATACAATAAGTCTACTTCTATGTCAAGAAGAATTTTACTCTTTTTTCCTTATTTTTGTAACAGTTCAGCCGTGCGCCAGGATATATGGCAAAGAGCGTTACAAGCTTGCTTGGAAAAGCGATTTGACATATAGCCTGGCATAGGGATGACATTCCAGGCTTCCCTCCAGCACATTCTGTGCTGGAGGGAAGATACACGGCTGAACTAACGGACGCTGCCCGTCGGCTCCGCGCCGGGATACACTTGGAAATACTTACAAGAACAGTCCCGGCAGTTCCCGGATGCTGCGGATGATCCCGTCGCAGTCCTCCTCTTTTACTTCCCCAAAGCCGTATTCTGCAAAGATAAACGGAACGCCCGCTTTCTTGCTGGAATCGCAGTCTCCCTGGGTATCGCCTACATAGACCGGGAAGCGAAGGCCGTTGCGCTCCGCCACCAGGCGTATGTTCCCCGCCTTATCAAGGCCTGTGCGCCCCGGATCCTCATGGTCTTTAAAATATCTTCCCAGGCCGTGGGCTTTAAAAAACGCCTCGATATACCCGGACTGGCAGTTGCTTACGATAAAAAGAGGCGCCTTTTCCTGCAGAGCCGCCAGAGTCTCCTCCAGGCCGTCGAAAAGGATCCCGCCCTTTTCCGCTACATACCCGTTTTCAAATTCACAGCATTCCCTAAGCAGGGCAAGGCGTTCTTCATCCGGAAGCGTGGGAAAAAGCTTTCTGGCAATGTCTTCCATCCGCATCCCCATGCTGTTATGCATATCGTCTTCTGTAATGCAAAAATCTTTTCCTTTCTTTTTCTCAATGACCTGGTTCCAGGATTCCGTCACCGGCCGGATCGAATTCCACAAAGTGCCGTCCAGGTCAAAAATAATTCCGTCTGTCTTCATATTATCTACCCTCCAGTTCCATCCTACTATAGAACCAGGTCTTTTGCAAGATGCAACCCATCAGCTCAGAAGAGCGCGGTCGCTGTCAAATCTCTGTTTCTTTTTCGCCGCATATCGCTCAAGGAGCTCGTCTACAGTCATCTGGTCCCGCTCCCTGCCGCTGATGTCCAGGATGATGTTCCCTTCGTCCATCATGATCGTCCTCGTCCCTGCAGCCAGGGCTGACGACAGATTGTGAGTGATCATCATGGCTGTCAGATGATTTTCCCTTACGATCTCTTTCGTTATATCCATGATCTTCTCCGCCGCTGCCGGATCCAGAGCCGCCGTATGTTCATCCAGCAAAAGAAGCTTTGGCGTCACAAGGGTGCACATAAGAAGCGTCACCACCTGTCTCTGGCCGCCGGAAAGAAGTCCCACCGGCGTCTTCATCCTGTTTTCCAGATCCATATGATACCTGGCCAGCTCTTCCTGAAACAGTTCCCTTTCCCGGCGCTTTACCGCGCGGCAAAATGGCTTTCTCTCTTTTCTCGTATAGGCCAGAGCCAGGTTTTCTTCTATAGTAAGATGGGGAGCTGTGCCTTTCATCGGGTCCTGAAAGACCCTGCCGATCTCTCTGGCCCTGTGGTGTTCAGACAGAAACGTAATGTCCCTGCCGTCCAGAACGATCTCCCCTTCGTCCAGCCAGTAATTGCCGCAGATCGCATTAAATAAGGTAGACTTTCCCGCGCCGTTTGAGCCGATCACTGTCACAAACTCTCCCCGGTCCAGGTGCAGGCTCAGGTTTTTAAGAGCGTGATGTTCGCTGGCCGTCCCTGGGGAAAATATTTTCGATGCGTTTTTTATATCAAGCATGGATCTCACCTCTCTTTTGTCCCGTCTGCGCGCGCCGTTTCAGCTTTGCCAGTTCCATCTGGCGGCGGATCGCCGGAAGAGCCAGAGCCGCCGCTACGATACAGGCGGAAACCAATTTCAGCCCATAGGCAGGAAAGATCTGGCTTTTTGTGGCGGCTGCGATCATATACCGATAAACGATGGAGCCTCCGATAGAGGAAACAAACCCCAGGGCGATCCCCCGTTTCCCGCCTGCCGCCTCTCCAATGATCACAGAGGCCAGGCCTACTACCAGGATCCCGGTCCCGGAATTGACGTCCGCAAAGCCCTGATACTGGGCGATCAGTCCGCCGCTGACTGCACAGCAGGCGTTGCTGACTGCCAGGGCGGCGATCTTCATGCCGTTCACGTTTATGGAAGAAGCGCTTACCATGGCTTCGTTATCCCCGGTGGCCCGGATGCAAAGGCCTACGTGGGTCTTAAAAAACAGAATCAAAAGAACCAGGCAGATCAGGGCCGCTCCTATGGAAACCAGCAGCTCCGCCCCGTCCCTGGTAAGCCCCAGCGCCTCCTCCGCCTGTTTGAACACGGTGGCCGCGCCGATCAGGGAAACATTGGAGCTGCTCCCCATAATAAACAGATTTACTGTATAGAGTCCGCTCATAGTGAGGATCCCGGCCAGGACGGCATGGATCCCCAGCTTTGTCTGGAGCAGACCGGTGATGCAGCCTGCCGCCGCCCCCGCCAGAGCCGCCAGCAATAGCCCGGTCATCGTCTGTCCTTCCAGCGCCGCCATGGCCGATACTGCCAGCCCCAGAGTAAAGCTTCCTTCTGTAGTCAGATCCGGTATATTCATGATACGGAATGTAATGTAGATCCCCAGAGCCATGATCCCGTAAAGGAATCCCAGCTGCAGGGAGCCGATGATCAGCGTCATACGATCTCTCCTTTCCTGTCTGGCAGCGCCATCAGGCGGCGCCTATATTTACCTGGCGTCTTCTACGAAGACCGCGCTGTCCGCCACTTCATCGGAAAATGTGATCCCCAGCTGATCTGCCGTCGTCTTATTGATCACTGTATCCGAAGCCGGGACAACTACGGACGGGATTTCTTCTACGCTGGTCCCGTTCAAGTATTCCAGAGCCATATCCGCCGTCATAGCTCCGATCTCCCGGTCGCTGATGGCGATCGTGGCAAATGCTCCGGAATCGACCATAACCGCAGAGCTTCCGTAGACCGGGATCTTGGCTTCCCTGGCCACCTCGGCCACCAGAGGCATCGCGCTCTGGATCATGCTGTCATTGGGAACAAAGATCGCGTCCACTTCCTCTGCCAGAGACTGGGCCGCCTGCTGCACTTCGGAAGAATTGGTCACCACCGCTTCCACATAAGACAGGCCCGCGCCCTCCAGATATTCTTTCGCGTTGGCAGCCGTGTTCACCGCGTTTACCTCGCTGGTATTATAAAGGATGCCGTATGTCTCGCAGCCTGGCGTAAGCTGGTCGCTCAGGGCGAAAATATCCTCTACCGGGATAGCGTTGGAGGTTCCCGTTGCGTTTTTGTCCGGGTATTCCATATCCGTGATCACGCCCGCTCCTACCGGATCCGATACAGCGATAAAAAATACCGGCGTATCCAGTTCCATATTGACCATCGCCTGAGTGGCCGGAGTCGCGATCGTAGCGATAACGTCCGCCCCGCTGTCCGCCATTTCCTGGCAGATGGTATTTAACGCCGCCGCGTCTCCCTGGGCGTTCCGGTCCAGGATCTCTACCTCGCCTCCTGTGTATTTTCCAGTGATCTCTTCCACAAAACCGTCTCTCATATCGGAAAAAGCTCCGTTGTCGATCATCTGGATCACTCCCACGGTAATGTCCCTCTGCGCCGCATCTCCCCGGCCGCTTTCGCCTCTTTCTGTTTCTCCGGCTGCAGCTGCTCCGCTTTCTGTCCCGGCGGCTGGCGCCTCGCTTTCCTTTCCTTCCGCTCCGTCTCCGGCGCTTTCCGTCTGTGTGTCCGCCGTGGCTGCCGTCTGCCCTGC
>DWZA01000046.1 GCA_019118365.1 Candidatus Lachnoclostridium stercoravium
AATTTTTCTTGACATTTCCGAAAATCTGTGTATACTACAGGTCATAGCGAGCGAGGGCGCTCCGTTCATGGATCTCATGGACGGGGCGCCTCTTTTTGTTTTTATACGCTTCTTTTGTAAAAGCGCAGGCATTTCAGCTTTTACAGGGCGGCGGGCCGCTTGCGGATACTCAATAAGAAAGGAGATTTTGAGATCATGACAAAGAATATACCTGAGATGTATGGAAGCCTTGTATTTAACGACAAAGTGATGCACAGCAAGCTGCCCAAGGACGTTTACCGGGCTCTGCGCAAAACGATCCAGAACAACACCCACCTGGAGCTGGACGTAGCTAATGCGGTTGCAGTAGCCATGAAGGAATGGGCGGTGGAAAACGGAGCTACCCATTTTACCCACTGGTTCCAGCCTATGACCGGGATCACGGCGGAAAAGCACGACAGCTTTATCTCTCCCAGCGACGGCGGCGTGATCATGGAATTTTCCGGCAAAGAGCTGGTAAAAGGCGAGCCGGATGCTTCCAGCTTCCCTTCCGGCGGCTTAAGAGCCACCTTTGAAGCAAGAGGGTATACTGCATGGGATCCTACTTCCCCTGCTTTTATCAAGGACGGCACCCTCTACATACCTACCGCTTTCTGCTCCTATACCGGAGAAGCGCTGGATAAAAAGACGCCTCTTTTACGGTCCATGGAAGCTTTAAACCGTGAGGCGGTAAATCTCCTCCATATCCTTGGCAACACCTCTGTAAAGGGCGTTTCCACTACCGTAGGACCGGAACAGGAATACTTCCTGTTAGATAAAGCGTTATACCGGGCCAGAAAAGACCTTGTCTTCTGTGGACGGACACTTTTCGGCGCAGCGGCTCCCAAGGGACAGGAAATGGAAGATCATTATTTCGGCGTGTTAAAGCCCAGAGTCTCCGCATTTATGCATGACCTTGACGAAGAGCTCTGGAAGCTGGGCGTTCCTGCGAAGACAAAGCACAATGAAGTCGCTCCGGCACAGCACGAACTGGCTCCTGTATTTGAAACAGCCAACATCGCCGTAGACCACAACCAGCTGACCATGGAGATCATGAAAAAAGTGGCGGATAAACACGGTCTGGCCTGCCTGATCCATGAAAAGCCCTTCGAAGGCATCAACGGAAGCGGCAAGCACAACAACTGGTCCATGATAACGGATACTGGGGTAAACCTTCTGGATCCTGGAAAGACGCCGGCGGAAAATACTCAGTTTCTTGTATTTCTCACCGCAGTTATCAGCGCGGTAGATGATTACGCAGACCTTATGCGGGTATCCGTAGCCAGCGCAGGAAACGACCACCGCCTTGGGGCGAACGAAGCTCCGCCTGCCATCGTGTCCATGTTCTTAGGCGACGAGCTGAGCGCTATCGTGGAATCTATTGAAAACGACACATTCTTTGCCAAACCGGATGCAGTGCAGATGGAAACAGGCGCCCATGTGCTCCCCCATTTCTTCCGCGACACTACAGACAGGAACCGTACCTCGCCCTTTGCCTTTACCGGCAATAAATTTGAATTCCGCATGCTCGGTTCTTCTCTTTCTGTTTCCGGTCCAAACGTTGTGTTAAATACCGCTGTGGCAGAGGAACTGAAGCAGTTTGCCGACGCCTTAAAGGACGTTCCGGCTAAAGAGCTGGACGCTGCTGTCCACAAGATGATCAAAGAGCGGATCATCGCCCATAAGAGGATCATCTTCAACGGCACCGGCTATACGGACGAATGGGTGGAGGAAGCAGAAAAGAGAGGGCTTTACAACTTAAAGACTACTCCGGATGCCATGCCTCAGTTCATCGCCCCGAAAAACAAAGATCTGTTCATCAAACATCACGTATTCTCTGACATAGAGATCATGTCCCGCTATGAGATCATTCTGGAAAATTACTCCAAAGCGATCCATATCGAGTCCAGGACTATGACGGAAATGATGAAAAAAGACCTGCTGCCGTCGGTATACGCATATATGGGACAGGTGGCGAAGGCCGCAAATGAGAAGAAAGCCCTCTCTTCCGCCCTTTCTGTCTCCTGTGAAGAAGAACTTCTCACAAAGCTTACCAGCCTTTCCGAAACTATTACCACTCTTACTGAAAAGCTGGAAGCGGATACAAAAGAGGCGGAAACGATCGAGGATATGCTGGAGCGGGCGAAATTCTACTGCTATACAGTCCTCGCCCTGATGGATGAGATCCGGGCGGCCGCCGACGAGGCGGAAAGCCTGGTACCGGATGCGCTCCTGCCCTATCCGACCTATGATAAACTGCTGTTTTCTGTATAAATATCCTCCGGAGAGATCTGACCAACAGCCGCGCTGCCGCGGCATTCCAGACGGGAGGCCCTTTTTTCAGGGTCCTCCCCTTTCGCATTTAAATTGGATCATCAGGAGGAAATACACATTATGACAGACGAAAAATTAAAAGAAGAATGCGGCGTCTTTGGCATCTACGATATGGACGGAGGCGACGTGGCCCATTCCATTTACTACGGACTCTCTTCTCTTCAGCATCGCGGTCAGGAATCCTGCGGGATCGCAGTGTCCGACACAAACGGGCCCAAAAGGAATCTCGGCATGCACAAAGGGCTTGGGCTGGTAAACGAGGTGTTTAAGGAAGAAAATCTGGAGAAGCTTCACGGCGATATCGGCATCGGCCATGTGCGCTACGCTACCAGCGGGGCCACCAACCTGGAAAACGCCCAGCCGCTTGTATTAAATTATGTGAAAGGCACTCTTGGGCTGGCCCACAACGGCAATCTGGTCAACGCGGCAGAGCTTCGTCATGAGCTGGAATATACCGGCGCGATCTTCCGCTCTACCATCGATTCCGAAGTGATCGCCTACTGCATTGCCAGAGAACGGATCCATTCCGGGAGCGTGGAAGAAGCAGTTTTAAAAACAGCCAGACGGATCCGGGGCGCTTACGGCCTGGTGATCATGAGTCCGCGAAAACTGATCGGCGTGCGGGATCCCTTTGGCTTAAAGCCTCTCTGCCTGGGGAAGAGGGACAACGCCTGGGTGCTGGCTTCGGAAAGCTGCGCCCTTTCCGCCATAGGGGCAGAATTTATCCGGGACATCCGCCCCGGCGAGATCCTCACTATAACAAAAGAGGGGCTTTCCTCCAATATGGATCTTGCCCAGGAGAAAAAAGCCCACTGTATTTTTGAATATATTTATTTTGCCCGCCTTGACAGCACCCTTGACGGCATCAATGTGTACGAAGCCCGGATCCGGGCCGGAGAAGCTCTTGCCGACTCCTATCCGGTAAAGGCGGATCTGGTAACAGGAGTTCCAGACTCCGGACTGGCAGCGGCAAAAGGGTATTCGGAGCGTTCCGGCATCCCCTTCGCCCTGGCCTTTCACAAAAACAGCTACATGGGGCGCACATTTATCAAACCTACCCAGAAAGAGCGCGAAGAAAGCGTGCGGCTGAAGTTAAACGTGCTGGAACCGGTAGTCCGGGGCAAGCGGATCGTCCTGGTAGACGATTCCATCGTCCGCGGGACCACCATGGCCAACCTGATCCGCATGTTAAAACAGGCAGGCGCTCTGGAAGTCCACGTCCGGATCTCTTCTCCGCCCTTTCTCTATCCCTGCTACTTCGGGACCGACGTGCCATCCAACAAGCAGCTGATTGCTTCTGACCATACGCCGGACGAGATCCGCCGTCTGATCGGGGCGGATTCCCTTGGGTACATGAAGCTCCAGGATCTCCCCCGCATGACCGGGGATCTTCCGCTGTGCACCGCATGTTTTGACAGCCAGTACCCCATGGAAGTGCCGAAAGGCGATATCCGCAATATCCTGGAATCCTGAAAGCGCCTATGACCGATACAGCTTATTTCTGTAGAAAAGATACATGCCCGCTCCCAGCGCCGCGACCAGAAGCTCCGTCGCAGGAAAGGCCAGCCATACCCCCGTCATCCCCCACAGTCCTGACAGGAGGAACGCCATCGGTATGATCAGCAAAAGCCCTCTTAAGAGGGAAATGATATGGGCCGGAAGTGCCCGTTCCACCGATGTGAAATACAGGGCGATGATAATATTAAAGCCTACAAACAGCACCGACGTAAAATACAGTTTCATCCCGTACACGGCGATCTGCTGGAGCTGCAGGTCGTTCTGGCTGTTAAAGACCGATGTGATCGGGCCGGCAAAAGCCAGTATCCCCACATAGACCAAGGCGGATAAAACCGTCATAGAGATCATCCCGTACCGTAAGAACTGGCGGATCCCCAAGGGATCGTTCTGCCCGTAGGAACGGCTGACAAGGGGCTGGATCCCCTGGGCGATCCCTGTATAGATGGACACCACCACCAGAGAAATATTGGCGATCACCCCGTAAGCCGCGACGCCGATATTTCCGGCCAGGGTCAGGATGATAGCGTTAAATACGATCATAACGATGCCGGAAGACAGCTGGGAAAGCAGGGAGGGAAAGCCCAGGGACAGATTTATCTTCACCATGTCGGCCCGCATTCCTGTTTTTACAATGTGGAAACCGCATTTTTTGCTCATCCAGTAAGGCAGCATAAGGGCAATGCCGATCACCGGGGAAACGCCGGTAGCCAGGACGGCGCCGAAGATCCCCATGCCCATGGGGAAAATAAATACGTAATCCAGGATGATATTGGCAAAGCTGCCGGAAATAACGGCGATCATGGACAGCTGGGGATTTCCGTCGTTTCTTACAAAGCAGCTTAACACGTCGTTTAAGATAAACGCCGGAGAGAACAACAGGAGCACCTGCAGGTAAGTCTGCGTCATTTCAAATATCGTCTCATCCGCTCCCAAAAGCGCCGCCAGCGGCCCGGAGCAAAAAAGGCCGATCAGCATAAAGGCCGCGGAAGAGATCACTGACAGCCAGAGCGTATTGGTGAACATGATGTCCGCCAGCCTGTGCTCTCCCTGGCTTTTGTTGATGGAATACCGGGTCGCTCCGCCCATGCCGAACATCAGCCCGGCTCCGTGGATAAAGTTATAGGCCGGGATCGCCAGGTTTAATGCGGCCAGACCGCTGCTGCCAAGGCCCTTGGATACAAAATACGTATCCGCCAGAATATAGCAGGAGGTGGCGATCATCCCGAAAACGCTGAGAGATACATACTGGGTAAACTCCTGAAAACGGTTCTTATCTTTCATCATTCATCCTTTCTGCCAGCCCCGGTTTTCGTCAGGCTTTCTGAAGAAGCGGCAGAGCCTCTCTCCGGAAAACAACAGAAAAGCGCTGGCATCCTGTATCTTCAAAGGCCTATCGATACAGGATCCAACGCTTATTACCCGGCGGCAAATCATTTTTTTTAACAGTTCAGGACGGCGGGAAGACAGGGACAAAAGCAGGCATTAAGCTTGCTTATAAGCATGCTTTTGCCCTTGTCTTCCCATCGGATGGACATCCGATGCTTCTTGTCCGGCCTTGGCCGGGCAAGAAGATGTGTCGTTCTGAACTGTTATTATTTTTTTAATGGTATCCTTTAAAACGCGCTCACCGGCGTTTCATCGGATTCAGACAAAAGATAGACTACCAGACTTTTCCGGAATTGTCAAGCAGATCAGTGATGGAACAGCCGGATCCCGGTAAACGCCATGGCCATACCGTATTTGTTGCATGTTTCGATCACATTGTCGTCCCTTACGGATCCGCCCGGCTCTGCGATGTATTTCACGCCGCTCTTATAAGCCCGGTCGATATTGTCTCCAAATGGGAAGAATGCGTCGGAACCGAGGGAAACGCCTTCCATCTTGTCCAGCCATGCCCGCTTCTCTTCCTTTGTGAATACCGGAGGCTTCTCTTTAAAGATCGTCTCCCATCTGCCGTCTGCCAGCACGTCCATATACTCGTCTCCGATGTAAACGTCAATGGCATTGTCCCGGTCCGCCCTGCGGATACCGTCTACAAACTTTAAGTTCAGCACCTGCGGAGCCTGACGGAGGAACCAGTTGTCCGCCTTCTGGCCTGCCAGCCTTGTGCAGTGCACGCGGGACTGCTGGCCTGCGCCGATGCCGATGGCCTGTCCGCCTTTTGCATAGCAGACTGAATTGGACTGAGTGTATTTTAAGGTGATCAGCGAAATGATCAGGTCGATCTTTGCTTCGTCCGGGATCTCTTTATTCTCCGTAACTACGTTGGAAAGCAATTCGCGGTCGATCTTCAGCTCGTTTCTTCCCTGCTCGAAGGTCACTCCGAATACCTGTTTTCTTTCGATGGGATCCGGCTTATAGTTTTCATCGATCTGGATGATATTGTAATTTCCGTTCTTCTTGCTCTTTAAGATCTCCAGTGCTTCCGGCTCATAGCCTGGAGCGATCACTCCGTCGGAAACCTCTCTCTTGATGATCCTGGCTGTATCTGCGTCGCACACATCGGAAAGTGAGATAAAATCTCCGAAAGAAGACATCCTGTCCGCGCCTCTCGCCCTGGCGTAAGCGCAGGCTAATGGAGAAAGCTCTCCCATATCGTCTACCCAGTAGATCTTTGCCAGCGTTTCGTCTAAGGGAAGTCCTACTGCCGCTCCTGCTGGGGAAACGTGTTTAAAAGACGTTGCCGCCGGAA
>DWZA01000047.1 GCA_019118365.1 Candidatus Lachnoclostridium stercoravium
CGAGGCCGTTGCAGCCTGCAGGACCGGGATGATCCAGGAAGAACGCCTCCTGGATTTCCTGGCGCATAAGCCGGAAACCATGGAAGTGGCGCTCACAGGCAGGGATCCGTCGGAAGAACTGGCGGCGGCGGCAGACTATATATCCGAGATCCGCGCGGTCCGGCACCCTTATGAAAAGGGGATCGGGGCTAGGGAAGGGATCGAATATTAACTTGCTTTTTCAGGAAAAGTCTGGTACATTGGGAAACATAAGGGGCAGTACCGCCAGTCCCGAATAGAAAATGAGAAAGCGAGAATACCATTATGGCAGAGAAAAATAAGATGATGGAAGAACCGGAGGAGGAGATGACGGTCACCCTGACCCTTGACGACGGCAGCGAGATCGAATGCCTGGTCCTGACGATCTTTGAAGCTGGAGGAAGAGATTATATTGCGCTCCTTCCTACAGAAGGGATCGATGCGGAAGAGGGAGAAGTATACCTTTACCGTTACACAGAGGTTGACGGAGAAGCGGATCTTCAGAACATCGAGGACGACGAAGAGTATGAGATCGTAGCGGATGCTTTTGACGAGCTTCTGGACGAGCAGGAATACGACGAGATGGTCGGAGACGACGAAGAGGAAGAGTAAGGGATAAGGGGAGAGGACTGCATGGAGATGGCGGTCCTGCACAGGGGCAGCTGCGGCTGCCCCTGAAATGTTCATCAGGCCTTTCTGCGTTTTATCGTTTACGGCTGCCAGAAAGGCTCCGGCAGCTTTTCCAGCATCCACTTGGATGATTCCATATAGGACAGCAGTTCTCTTACAAGGCCCAGGATCTCTTCCCTGGAGAGGAACTCCTCGTTTTCCAGGGACATATCTATGAAATCAAGGAAAGAATCCACGATCGTATTTTCTGAAATGGAGATATGATACCAGGATTCTTTTTTTATGTCTGGAAAACCTATGGTAAGGAGCTTTGTCCCCTGGAGGATAACAGAAAGTCCAGGGGAAAGGGGAAAACCGGTTGAAGGAAGGGCGCAGATGGTGAAGGAATCGTCCAGGCAGGCCTTTTCCAGCTTTTTCAGGCAGCGGTAACGGGCCCTGGGCGAGATCGGCGCGGCCTTCTCACAAAGTATGCCGGTATGAGCAAATTCTTTCAGGCTGTCGGCGCGGAAAAGCAGCCTGGTCTCAGAGGGAAGGCTGAAGGTTTCGTCCTGTTCCAGAAGGTCGCCGATCCCGCCCAGCCGCATCGCCAGAGGGCTTGAAGCAGTTTTCGTCTGGAAGAATGCCCGGCGGAAATGGGAAACCATACCGCTGTCAGTCTCCACCCAGATAGTCTGAAAATCCGCGGAGAAAAGAACTGCTTTATCAGGAAAAATCATATAAGAGGGGAAAAGTTCCGGCGCAAACGCGGCGGTCAGGCTTTCCCTGTAAACATAAGAGGCTTCGTACCGGCTCCCGCAGAAGAAAAAGAAGGGAAGATACAAAGAAAGAAGATCCAGATTATAGGAAGGCCTGCCGGAGTCCCCTGGATTTTTGATAAAATAAACGATCTGCGAGACAGACAGATCCGAAGTCTCGTCAGCCAGACGGAAAAACAGGGAATGAAAAAGCAGGGACGGCGGCATAGAGGCAAAGGAGGCAAGGACCTGATGAGAAGAACCGTCCTCTTTTTTGCAGAGCTGGTCCAGTATGTCCCGGAAAAGCGGCGCAAAAGATAAAATACCCTGGTAGAGTTTCCCGCCGGACGGGAGGTTTTCCGGCATCTGAGGCATATGCAGATCGGGAAAATAAGAACTGGGATTGGTGGCGGGAAGCGGCGAGCAGGAAAGGGATGCTAAAAGGCGGCGGACGCTCTGACGCTGGCGGAAGAGAGCTTCCCCATAGAAAGCCTGCTCATAAGACTCCCAGAACAGCCGGTGTTCGTCGGGAGTAAGGTTCAGAAGTTTTTCCAGTTCTTTTAAAGAATCCAGGTGGGGCAGCCGGTCTTCAGAGATCGCTTTCTGTATCGACGTACGGTTTAAGCCGGAACGTTTGGAAAGCTGATAGATCGTATATCCGCTGGATTCAATATAGTGTTTTAATAATTTCGAAAATAACGTCATATTTCATGTCTCCTTAAACCGAAATGTCTATTAAAGTGAGTATAAGCTATTTTCGTAAAAAGTGCAAGCACATTAACGAGCACATATTGAATGAAGTGACAATTCCTTTATAATTTAAGGTAATAGTATCAGGACGAGTATGGGGACATAAGAGATGAGAAGTGATGGGATGCAAAACGATGACGAGAGGACAGTGCTTTTAAACGAGGAAAAGGAGATGACAGAAAAAACTGTCCTTTTAGGAAGCGAAGAAGCTTACAGCTCTGCAGAGACAGAGGAGAACGACAGAGAGCATACCGTGGTCCTTGGAAGCGGATATGCGGACAGCCAGGGCGACCGGGAAGAGACGATCTTTATGGGAAGCGGAAGCGTCAGCCTCAAGAAGACATCAGGTCCTGCCCGCAGGGATTACAGCCCGGCAGAGGACAGGGACTGGTCGGCGGGAACGATGGACCGCTGCCCCAATTGTATGAGCGAACTGAAGGCAGGCGCGAAGTTCTGTCCCAAGTGCGGATTTAAGATCGGGACAAAGCCAAAGGAGATCTACCACCTGTATCCTGGCATGATCCTCGCCGGCAGATATATGATCGGTACGGTACTGGGCTTCGGCGGATTCGGAGTCACCTACCGTGCATGGGACAACAAGCTGAATGTGATGGTGGCCATCAAGGAGTTCTATCCTGCAGGCACGGTAAACCGTATTCCGGGAGAAAAGCAGGTGATCCTGTATACCGGTAAGAACCGGACGGAATTTATGAAGGGACTGGAACGTTTCCTGGAAGAAGCCAGGAACATGGCCAAGTTCAGCAACCATCCCAATATTGTAAATGTATTTGATTATTTTGAGGAAAATGGAACTGCATACATTGTTATGGAGTTCTTAAACGGAATTTCTTTAAGAGAATATATGAAGCAGCAGGGAGGCAGGCTCAGATGGGATGAGGCTGTCTTAATCGTTCGTTCGATCATAGAAGCTCTGCGGAACGTCCATGCAGCTGGTATCCTTCACCGGGATATCAGCCCGGATAATATTTTCATGTGCGTGGATGGAAGCGTGAAGCTGATCGACTTCGGCGCGGCCAGATTCTCCGATGGAGAAGAAGAGAGGACCAGGTCCATCCAGCTGAAGGTAGGTTACGCGCCGCCGGAGCAGTACCGCGCTAAGAGCCGGCAGGGCCCCTATACGGATATCTATGCACTGGGAGCGACCATGTACCGTATGGTAACTGGAAAGGTGCCGGAGGAATCTTTAAACCGCGCGGTGGAGGATACGCTGGCAGCGCCGAGGACGCTGGAACCGTCCATACCGGAATATCTGGAGCGGGCGATCATGAGAGCGATGGCCCTGAACCCGGATTTCCGTTTCCAGAATGTAAATGAATTTGAAGACGCGATCCTTAACAAGGCCCAGGTGCTTACCATACAGGAGACGATCCGGAAGAGGAAAAGAAAACGTACCATCGGGATCGCGGCAGCGGCCGTTATCCTGATCGGAGCAGCGGCAGCGGCGGGATTTATCTACAATTCCAAACGTTCCGAAGCCCTTCTTGCCGAGGCCGAGATAAGCCTGTGGATACCTTTAAGGGCCGGAATGGAGGAAGCGGACGCCCAGGAGATCTATGAAACGATGATATCTGAGTTTGAAAAAGACTATCCTCAGATATCCTTTGATATTTCCTATATGCCTGAGGAGGAATATCAGGAACAGTTAGGAGAAGCGGCTGAAGACGGCCAGCTGCCGACGCTTTTTGAAAACAGCGGCGCCTGGGAGGTGTCTGCAGATTCCTGCGAACCCTTAGACGGGATCCTGGAAAGGGTGAACGTAGAAGAATACGACTATCTGGACTGGTATGATACATATTTCCCGGAAAAAGACAAGATGCCGTTGGGATTTGAGGCCTTTGTCCTCTATGGAAATACCACTCTTGCAGACGACGAGTCCAATTTCATTTCATCCAATGACCGGGAAGCATTTTTAAGCGGCGATTCCGCGGCTTATGTAGGGCCGACTTCCATATATCATCAGGTGCAGGAAGCTCTGCCTGGCCGCTATACTGTAAAAGCGCTTCCGGACGGCGAACAGGAAGGCGAATTTACCGATCTGTGGAGCATAAGCAAAAAAGCGTCAAGGGCAGAAAAGAACGCCGCAGAGCGGTTCTTATATTATTTCTTAAGCGAACGGGGACAGGAGATCCTTCATGTGGACAACAGAGGCAATCTCCCGTTAAATAAAAATCAGATGAAAGTCTACATGGAAGTAAACCCGGAGATGGATTTCCTGGCGCAGACAGAAGGAGATCTGACCATGGTCTTCCTGGACGACATAGAAGAAGAATGGGACAGCCTGTATCAGGAGATCTGTGAAGACAGGGAGAGTACGGCTGAATATCTGAATGAGACAAATTGAGGAGTGATATCATATGGCAAAGCGATGCATGGGCTGTATGGAGGAATTTCAGGAAGATTTCCATTACTGCCCAAAGTGTGGATATGAAGACGGAGCGCCGCCGAAAGAAGCCTACCACATGAAGCCAGGCTCTATGCTGAAGGGGCGTTATATCGTCGGAAGAGTCCTGGGATTCGGAAGCTTTGGCGTTACCTATATCGGATACGACACAGTATTGAACCACAAGGTGGCGATCAAGGAATACCTGCCAGGAGAATTTGCCACCAGGATGCCGGAACAGCAGGCTCTTACGGTGTATTCCGGAGAGCGGGAAGAACAGTTTGAAGCCGGCATGGAGAAATTCCTGGAGGAAGCCAGAAGGCTGGCGAATTTCAAGACAGAGCAGGGGATCGTACATATCTACGACTGTCTGGAAGAAAATTATACGGCGTATATCGTCATGGAATTTCTGGAAGGGGAGACTCTGAAGGAAAAGCTGGATAGAGAAGGAAAGATAGGCGTCGACGAGGCAGTGAGGATCCTCCTCGACGTGCTGAAAGCTCTGCAGGCCGTTCATGAAGTGGGCATTATCCACAGGGATATCGCTCCGGACAATATTTACATCACAAAGAACGGAACGGTGAAGGTGCTGGACTTCGGCGCGGCAAGGTACGCTACCAGCCATCACAGCAAGAGTCTTTCCGTAATCGTAAAACAAGGTTACACGCCGATCGAGCAGTACAGAAGCCGCGGCGATCAGGGCCCCTGGACAGACGTCTATGCGGCGGCGGCCACCTTTTATAAGATGGTCACAGGAGAAACGCCGGAAGACTCCATGGAACGGGCGGTAAAAGATACGTTAAAGCCTATTTCCAAATACGTCCATATCAAAAAGAGCGTGGAAACTGCAGTCATGAACGCCATGAACGTTCAGATCGACGGCAGGACCAAGTCGGCAAAACAGTTTGCGGACGAATTGAGAGCCGCAGAAGTAAAAAGGGTTATTGTAAAAGAGAAGAAAGCAGATACAGGAAGATGGTCCCTGGGAATGAAGATCATCGTCGCAGTCTGCGCCATAGCGGTGGGCATCGCACTGGCGGCAGCGGCTGTAGCTCAGTTTACGACAGCCGGACCGGCGGTGGCGGAGATCCCGGAAGGCCAGGTCCGCGTGCCCAACCTGGTAAACCAGGAGAGGGAGACGGCCATCGAACTGGGGCGGCAGGCACAGCTGAACGTCCAGATCTACGATAAGCAGTATTCCAACGAGATCACCGCAGACCGGGTGCTTTCCCAGGAAACGAGAGAAGGTACTCTGGTGGCATTAAACGGAACGCTCCGCGTGGTGATCAGCGCCGGTATTGAAAAGACCTATGTGCCTGACTTTACAGGTATGGAAAGAGAAGACGTAGAGGCTATGCTTCTGGACGTAGGCCTGGTAGGCGTCTTTACGGAATCAGAGGGACTTACGCCTCCAGGCACGGTAGTGAGCCAGGGGATCGAAGCGGATACCCAGGTGGATACGGGAACAGAGCTTCCCCTGGAGATCTCTCTTGGCGTGGAAGGCGGAGACAGTTCCATCAGCGTGACGGTTCCAGACCTGACTGAAAGGGATTATGAGGAAGCCGCCCAGGAAATGATCGGCGATTACATTTACCTGGCAAGGACCACAGAGTACAGCGATACAGTACCGAGAGGCCAGATCATCAGCCAGGATCCGGCTCCGGGCACTCAGATCCACCAGACGGAAACAATCAGCGTTGTAGTCAGCGACGGAAGAGAGATGGTACATGTTCCGGATATCCAGTATAAGAGCGAAGACGAGGCTATAAGCCTTCTGGAAGAAAACGGCCTGACTGGAGAACGGCATGAAGAATACAGCGACAACGTAGCGGCAGGCACAGTTACCCGCCAGGAAACAGCAGCAGGAGAATCCGTTGAGAAGGGCAGCACAGTAGTTTACTACGTAAGCTTAGGCCCGGAACCGGTCCGCCAGCAGGCTCCGACAAGGCAGACCCAGCCAAGGACTCAGGCTCCGCAGACCGCAGCGCCTCAGACTCAGCCCCAGACTCCGGCGCCAACCCCGGCTCCGACGACAGCAGCGCCGACGACCCAGGCGCCGCCGCCAACAACAGAAAATCCGGTGGAACGAGATCTGAATAATTTGTTAAAATGGCAGTAGAAAATATAATTTAATAAAACCTTTTAACTTTTTTATGCGTCTTATAAGTAGAAACGTAGAAATAACGAAGATCAATGAGGAGGAAGGAAAATGATGAAGAAGAAATTATTAACAGTTGGTTTAGGAATCGGATTTTCCCTTGCATGCACATTTGCAGCTTTTGCAGCAGGCTGGCACCAGGAAGCAGACGGCAGGTACTGGTATGAGAACGAGGACGGCACATATGCGAAAGGTATGAAGCAGATCGACGGAAAGACCTATATCTTTGACGACTACGGCTACATGAAGACCGGCTGGGATTACTACAACTGGAACTACTATTATCTGGATCAGTCGGGAGCAGTGACCGTCGGCTGGGTTCAGGTAGACGGCAAATGGTACTACATGAATGGCGAGGGAGTGATGCAGAAGGGATTCATTACTCTTGATGGAGAGAAGTATTACCTGGATGTTGACACCGGAGCTATGGCAACAGGATATTTCGAATTTGAGGGATATCGTTATCAGGCTGCAGACGACGGTACGATCATTACAGGAAAGACTATGGACAATATTAAGTACGACAGGGATGGAAGAATTTCGTATTATATCGATGGAGACTGGGATTATATGCCAGATGAAGATGATACGATGGAAGTCGTAAAAAGCGGTTTAGCTACGAAATATGAAGAAGGAAGCTACTATTCTAATCAGCGTTTTGAACAGGACGCATATGAGAATCTGGGCGCTTATATGACTGACGAAGAGATCGCAGAGTTCATCAACGAAGTAGAGTCCATCAATGAAGATATCTACGACCGCAACGCAGACAGATACGACTATTTCTGGTAAAAAGAAGCAGGTGTCCGCATTCTGCGGACACCTGAGTTATGACAATACAAGGCAGGAGGAAATGGCATGAGGATTCAGTTGGCGCTGGGTGAGCAGGATTCAAGGTATATGAATACCCTGATCGCTTTCCTGGAAAAGAACTATATGGAACAGGTTGAGGTGAAGGCGTTTTCTACTCCGGAGCTTTTGAAAGAATATCTGAAGGGCAATACGGCAGATATCGTTCTTCTGGACGAGGCTTTCGGCATGAAGCCGGAAGAGGTGCCTGGGGAAGCGAAGGTCGGCTGGCTGGTCGACGACAGTGAAAAGACGGATATCGACGGCGTAAGGGCCGTAGGAAAATTCCGTAAGCCGGAGCTGATATATAAAGATATCCTGGCGTTGTATGCGGAGAGGGGAAAAGGCTCCTCCGGCTACATGAAAAACAGCAGCAGCAACTGCCAGCTCCTTATGTTCGTAGGATTTTCCGGCGGGACCGGGGCTTCCACGATGGCGGCGGCAGCGGCGAAATATCTGGCTATGGCAGGAGAGACGGTGCTGTATTTGAATCTGGAAACTACGGGAAATTCCGCTAACTTTTTCCGGGGCGAGGGAAATTACAGCTTTGAAGAAGTGATCTATGCGCTGAAAAGCCAGAAAGTCAACGTCAGCCTGAAAATGGAGAGCACAGTAAGAAGAGATGCCAGCGGAGTTTATTTCTTTACCCCATGCAGAATGGCCATCTCCATGCTGGAAATGACAGACGACGACGTTATGCAGGTGCTGTCGATCTTAAAGAATACCAGCAATTATACAAAAGTGGTCATCGATATGGGCTTCGGCTTTTCTGACCGCTATATCCAGGCGATGGAATACGTTGACCGGATCATTGTTGTAAACGACGGCACAGATATTGCCAACAGCAAAGTGATCCGTACTATAAAACTTCTGGAGATCATGGAAGAACAGCGGCAGATCCGGATCCTGGATCATATGGGCATGATCTACAATAAATTCAGCAGCAGCAAATCCAGCAATGAACTTCCAGGCGGTATGCTGCCGGTGATCGGCGTATTTCCGCCGGTCAAGCATGCCCTTGTCAACGAGATCATACAGATCATGCTGACAAAGACAGAATTATTTGAGAAACTTCGGTAGGGGGAATACATATGACTGACACAGCTATGCAGGAAATGATCGATAATATCCGGTATTATGTAACGGAGAATTTTCAGCTGAGCGGCATGTCAGACGATGAACTGGAAGAAAGGATCCGGAATCTGGTGGAGGATCGCTGCATGCAGATGGGCTATGTTCCAGTGGAACAGAGAGTTACAGTTGCAGAACAGGTTTTCAGCGCGATCCGCGGGTTTGGTATCCTTGACCTGATCATGAAAGACGATACGATCACTGAGGTCATGATCAACGGCCCGGACGAGATCTTTATCGAAAAAGCCGGACGCCTGCAGAAGCTGGATAAACACTTTGAAAGCGAACGGCGTCTGGAAGATATCATCCAGAAGATCGTAGGCCTTGCCGGAAGAGAGGTCAATCAGGCGAACCCGATCGTAGACACCCGTCTTCCCGACGGATCCCGTGTAAACGTGGTCCTTCCGCCGATTTCTCTAAAAGGCGCGATCGTGACCATTCGTAAATTCTCCAAGACGCCTATGACGGTGGAGCAGCTGATCAAATATAAATCGATCACTCCTGAGATCGCCCATGTGCTGGAGATACTGGTCAAAGCAAAATACAATATTTTTATAAGCGGAGGTACCGGCTCCGGTAAGACCACGTTCTTAAACGCTCTTTCCAACTTTATTCCAAAGGACGAGCGTATCATCACGATCGAGGACTCCGCAGAGCTTCAGATCACAGGGATCGACAACCTGGTCAGCCTGGAGACACGTAATGCCAACGCTTCCGGAAGCGGCGCCATAACGATCCGGGACCTGATCCGTTCTTCCCTCCGTATGAGGCCGGAGAGGATCGTAGTCGGAGAGGTCAGAGGCGGAGAGGCGCTGGATATGCTGCAGGCTATGAACACAGGCCATGACGGATCTTTGAGCACAGGCCATGCAAACTCCACCAGAGATATGTTAAGCCGTTTGGAAACCATGGTGCTCCAGGGCGCGGAAGGCCTTCCTCTGGAGGCCATACGCCAGCAGATCGCTTCTGCAGTGGATATCATCATCCACCTTTCCAGGCTGAGGGACAAGTCCAGAAAGACCATGGAGATCTGCGAGGTGTGCGGATACGAGAACGGCGAGATCGTCCTGAACCCGCTGTATGTTTTTGAAGAGGACGCAAACAGCACGCTTACCAAGGTTTCCGGCAGTTTAAAGAGAACGAAGAACAAGATGGTCAACGACCATAAATTAAAGCTGATGGGCTACTACGAAGAAATATAGGAGATAAAAGCGCCATGGCGAGAAAACCCAAAGAAAAGAAACCCAAAAAACAAAAAGAGGTATATATCCCGAAGCAGGGTCTGATGGGTATAGGAGAAGATTACCACGTCTACTATATGACCAGGCAGGAAAAGCTTACCGGCCTTTTGATCGGCGCCGCCGCAGGCCTGGTGATCGGATATGTATTTTTTAATAACTGGATCGTGGCCGTCCTTTTAGCCATATTCGCGGCGGTAAAGATAAGAAAGCCTTATCAGGATTATCTCCATAAAAAGAGGCTGAAAAGCCTGCTTTTGCAGTTTAAAGATCTGCTGGAGGCGCTGTCCGCTTCCTATTCCGCAGGCATGGCTACTTCCAAGGCTTTTGAAAACGCCCAGGGAGAGATGATCCAGCTCTACGGCCCGGAATCCGATATTGCCAGGGAGATGCAGATCATCAACGTAGGGCTTCAGCACAATTTAAATATCGAAGACCTGCTTTTGAATTTTGCGGACCGCAGCGGTCTGGACGACGTCAACAGCTTTGCCAATGTATTTGACGTCTGCAACCGAAAGGGCGGTAACCTGCAGCAGATCGTCGGCGATACAAGAAAGATCATAAACGATAAGATCGATATGGAGATGGAGATCCAGACTATGGTGGCGGCTTCAAAAAACGAGCTGAACATCATGATGGTCATGCCCCTTATCATCATGCTGAGCATGAGGGGATTCGGAGAATCCATGACAGGAAACAGCCTGGCCAACATTGTGATCAAGCTGGCCGCTCTGGCGATCTTTGCAGCAGCTTATGTGATCGGCAAACGTATGATAGAAATCAAACTGTAGGAGGAAAAGAGGATGATCAACTGGTTTCAAGTGATTGTGATGGTACTGGCGACTCCTTTTACCGTCCTGTGGTTCATTCTTTTAAAAAGGTATGGACATACCTTTGACGCTTACATCGCCGGCCTGTCTCCGGAAGAATACCGGATGCCGGAGCTGTTTTTCATCGGTATGGGCTTTATGCAGCTTATCCATTATGACCTGCATTCCGACCGGGCCAGAAAAAGGATCAAGGAGATCGGGGAGATCAAAGGGAAAAAGTATGCAGAGTATTACTATTATATATCCCAGAGCGCGATGTTTACCTATTTTCTTACGCTGACCCCGGTGGTGCTGGCGTTCTCAGCCCTGGCTGACGAACCCTATATCGCGGTCCTTGGCATAGCTCTTACCATCCTTCTGGTAAAATATCTGGATGAAGAGCTCAATGATAAGCTGGAGTCAAGAAGGGACGAGCTGATCCTGGATCTGCCCCAGATGCTTTCCAAGATGGCGCTGCTGATCAATTCCGGCATGGTCATGAGGGAGGCCTGGGACAAGGTGGCGGAGACTGGCGACAGGGCTCTGTATCAGGAGATGCGGATCACTACCGAAGAGATGCGCAACGGCGCTTCGGAGATGGAAGCATATATGAATTTCGCCGACCGCTGTTCTGTGAAGGAGGTAAGGAAGATGACTTCCACTCTGATCCAGAACATGCAGAAGGGAAATAAAGAGATCACCTATTTTCTTTCCGAGATGAGCAACGAGCTCTGGGAGGAAAAGAAGAATATGGTCAGGCAGAAGGGCGAGGTAGCAGGTACAAAGCTGCTGATCCCCACCGGTATGATCTTTATCGGAATTCTGATCCTGATCATCGTACCTATATTTATGAATGGCTTTTAATGCCTTTATAATACAAATACTATATGAGGAGGAAAGTAAACATGTTTATGAAGATGGATCTGGCATTAATGAATGCAAAGAGAAAAGCAGGAGAATTCTGGGACAGACTGCTCCATGAGGAGAAGGGCGCGTCCGATATCGTGGCGATCATGGTAGTTATCGTTATTCTTCTGGCTGTAGCCGTTATCTTTAAAGACAACCTGATCAGCCTTGTAGAAACAGTATTCGGTAAGGCTAACGACTGGGTAGAAGCAAACTAAGACGCTTCACAGGAAACAGGGAGAGGAAGGCGTATGCTTTCTTCTCCCAAACAGCCTGCAAGGGCGCATCATAGGGCGCGGCAGGCTTTTGAGGACAGGACAAAAAGGGAGATTTCCATATGAAGAAATGGAAAGACAACAGAGGCGTGATCATGGTAGAAGCCTCGATCTATTTTCCAATTGCGATCTTTACTGTATTTGCCATGATCTATTATGGAATGATGAAGTACCAGGAGAGTATCCTGGCGTTTGAAGTACAGAAAATGGCGACCATAGGAGCCAGAGAGGCTGCGTATCCCGGATACGAAGTGTTTGCCGAGGATGGCTCGCTGTTATCCGCTGCCGTTGATTTTAAACCAGGTACGGATTTTAATTCAAAAGTCGCAGATTATTATGCTGCGTATTCCGAACAGCTTTATGACGAGTGGAAATTTAGTTTTGATGAATATGAAGGTAATATAGCAGGGGATCTGGAAGAACTGATGAACCAGAAGACCTTTCTATCTGGAATAGAAACTAACGCAACCGTTAATATAAAGTCAAATGTGATCAGCAGGACGATCACCGTGGAGGCTACTTACGGCCTGGACACCCCGAAGTTTTTAAATTATATCGGGGTTCCCCTGGATCTGAAACTGAAGACAGTTACCGTCCAGTCGGCTTCCAATCCGGTGGATATAGTGAGAAATACAGATCTGGCCATTGACCTGATCGATTTCCTGCTGGAACAGCTGGGACTGAAAGACAACGTACAGGCCTTCCTTCAGAAGGTTGAAGATATTAAAAATAAGATCTTGTAAGGGACTTTACTTATGAAAAAGTTTACAAAAGGTGTAAAAGGTTCAATATCGCTCTTTCTTTCTATGATCATCCTTCTTCTGGTGATCCTGGAGGGATTTCTGATCGACGGAAGCAAAGTGCTTGCTGGAAAGATGAAGCTGGCTAACGCCGGAGATCTTGCCCTTAATGCAGGGCTTACGTATTACGACGAAGCGTTAAGGGATATCTACGGCCTTTTTGCTATTTCAGAATCAGAAGACGAGCTGAAGGCCAATCTGGAAGTCCATATCCGCCGCACTCTGGGGGAAAACGTGGGAGCAGTGGATGAAGGATATGTGGATTCGATGCTGAACTTTGTAGACGAAGCGATCCAGGGGGAATTTAGCGGTATCCCGCAGGGAAATCTGCTGGATATGACGATGGAAGAGGGCAGCCTGGATCTGCTCAAACTGGATGCGTCTACTTTGTCCCACGAATACGTTCTTAAGCAGCAGATCCTGGAATATATGAAATACAGGGGACCTGCGACTCTTGGGTATGGAATCCTGGAAAAACTGAATATGTTTAAAGACGTAGGCGCGCAGCAGGATGTGATGGAGAAAAAGCTGGACTATGAGGAAAAGCTGTCGGAGATCGACGAACTGTGCAAGGCCATCTATAACGCCCTAAATCCTCAGGGGGAAACGGGTTACAACGATCTGTTGGATAATTCCCTGAAACCGGAAAACGTAGAAGCAGGAAGCCTTACGGTAAACCAGCATATCCATCGGGCGATCCAGGGCGCCTGGTGCTACAGCCTTTTAAAAAGAGATTACGGCTTGAATCCTAACTGGCAGAGCAGGACGGATTACAGTGGGACAGACGTACAGGAATGTATTGACGCCTGTACGGAATTAGGTGATCTTACAGTTATAGACGAGTCTGCCAGGGCAAACCTGGCCGGCTCCAATATGGAGATACAGATCCGGGGCGGAGTGACAGCGGTTGAGGCGGCTCTGGGGTATGTGACGGAATTTGAAAAATACTGCACCCTTTATACTGCCATGGAAAACTATGAAGAAGAGTATGAAAGGAAGTGCGATGAAATTGAGGCACGATTAGAACAGCTGGACGAAGAAGAAGACGCGGATGAGATCGATGCGTTGTCAGAGGAGCTCATGGAGCTGCAGGAAGAATATGTAGCGACGTATGCTGCATACAGTGAAGCAGCTTCTTTGATCGATAGCCTTGCCAGAGTCCTTGACGTTGCCAGGAATACCATGGAAAACGCAGTAAACCTGGAGATAAGCGCCGCAAAGGCTACGATGACCATATATAAATCAGCTGCCGAAAGCCTGCAGAAGAGAGCGCAGGACGGCAAGGCCAGGATCCAGGATCTGAAGAATAAGCTGGTGGAAGTAAAAGCGGCAGGAGATGCCTGGAATACAAAGATCGACGGTTTAAGCGACGGCGACGTGAAGACTTCCATGAAGGCGGACTATATATCAGAATCCAAGACCATCGATGAGGAAAAAATTGACAGACTGCGGGAGCGCCTGGAAAAAGGAGAGCAGTATGCGGCTCAGCTGCTGGATTCCATTAACAATACAAAAGCAATTAACTTTTTAGTCATAAGTGGAAGTGATGCTGCAGAGTCCATGAGAAGCAATTTTGATTCGTCTTCCCATGGCAGTGAAACCAGCGGCGCTGGCGGAAGCGGATATTACAATTTTGACAGAGAGCTGTATATTGAAGGAGCACTGAACACTACGGCATTGTCAGACGGAAGTATCACCGTCTACTGGGTAGAGACTCCAGGCGGCGGAAAGATGTCCGGAGATTACCATCAGATGGATCTTAGCGCCATCAAAGCGGATATGGACAACATCAGCGCGAAAAACGACGAGTTCTATAAATATATCGAGCGGATGTGCGACGAGAAGAATACAGACGAGGGACTTCAAAGCGATGCGGAGGGCGCAAAGGACTCGCTGCTAAACGCAGGAAATACGGAGTTTAAAGCAGAGGGCATAGATGTAAGGCTGGACGGAGAAGATGGCGGGGAAAAACCAGATGACTTTGCCGATACCGGATCAGGTGCGGAAGATGATGCAGTCGTGGATAATGCGACGAGCAATACGAACAGTTCGGTAAGTTTCCTTGATGGCATAGAAGCTCTTCTGACCGGCAGCAGGAATAAGCTCTATCTTTCCCAGTACGCCATGGAGATGTTCAGCTATTATACGATCGAAGATACAGAGGAAGGCGCCTGCACCCTCAGCAACTATCCTTTTAGTGCGGCCAACAACGTGATGTACCGGGCTGAAGGAGAGTACATCCTGTGGGGCAATCCAGAAGGCCAGACAAACGTCAACTATACGATCATGTCGATTTTCGGCGTGCGGTTCCTGCTGAATACCCTCTACGCCTTTACCGGGGATCCGGAGATCCGTCATGTATCCCTGGCGATGGCTACGGCAATCGCAGGCTGGACAGGCTTTGGTATTCCTATCGTGCAGAGCGTGATCATCATTGGCTTTGCCCTGGCGGAAACAGCTAACGATATGCGGCTGCTTTTAAAAGGGGAAAGCGTGGCGATCTACAAATCTACAGATACCTGGGTCATCAAGCCGAGCGGAGTGACAAAAGAGGCGGTAGACAGCGCCATCAATACTGCAGCGACCACAGTAGTTAACGAAGGAAAAAACCTGTTGTTCAATAAATTAAATGAACTGACAGAAGCGACAAAAGACGACTTCAAGAAGACAGTTTCAAACTATGCGAACGATGCGGTGGATACGATCGTAGATACAGCGGTCAGCAACGTGCTGAATCCCATGGAGGAAGCGATGGTATCCCTGGTCAACGCGGTGACTCCGGACAGGACGGAGATTGAAAACAAGATTTCAGAAACTCTGTCAGCGGTCCAGTCTTCTCTGGTAACCTCAGAAGATACCATAGCGGCAGAGATCACCAGCCTGGCGTTTGAAACATTCAGCAATTCCTATAAGTCGCAGCTGGTGGACAAGATATACAGCCTTCAGCAGCGGGCGGAATCGGAATCCGGCATCACAGCTTCAGACCTGCAGAATGAGATACATACGTATTTCACCAGCACGCAGGCAGCTCTGGAAAACAGCCTGAGAGCAACAGCCCAGTCCGAGGTGAATAAACTTACAGAAACAGTAAATGAGAAATTAGACGATGGAAATGAAAAGCTCCAGGAAAAGGCTTCCGACGCGATCGACGAGATGATGGCAAAGATCAACGGCGGACAGAGCGACCATAACGAGGCGTCTCAGATAATGCCGGACGGAAGCAAGGGCAAGACCAGCGGCGCAGGCCTTCTGACGCTGAACTATAAGGAATATCTTACGATCTTTATCGCAATAGAGAGTGTTTTTAACGAAGAGAAGATCATCAAGCGTATGGGACGCCTGATCGAGGCGAACCTGGCTTCTTCCGAGACAAAGCCTTCTCCGGACTTTAAGCTTTCAGAGGCTGCCACTATGCTGGAGCTGAGCGCTTCCGCAGAGATCAAGACTACATTTTTCGCCATGCCGGTTCCTATGAGCGGCGGCGGTTCCAAGGTGCTGGGACAGGATTCCTACAGCCTGTCTTATAAAGGCGTTTTAGGATATTAGAAAGGAAGGGATATCTGTGATGGACAAAAAAAGACAAAAGGGATCCCTTACCGTAGAGGCGGCGGTGGTGATCGTCATGTTTATCTTCGGATATGTGGCGATCGCGAACCTTTCGAATTTTATCCGCGCTCAGATGATCATCCAGTACAGTATCACCCAGGCGGCAAAGGATATTTCCGCCTACTGCTACATTGTCAGCAAGACCGGGCTGATGGAAGACAGCGCCCGGCTGGGAGAAGAGGCAGCTGCAGCGAAGGCGGATGCGGACGAAGTGATCGATACGGTGGCGAAGCTGTATGAAGCAGTTGAAAGCGGATCTGAAAATATTCCAAACTCAATAAATGAGATCCCCTTTGATGGAGATTGGGTCGCCACGTTAGATGGTATAGAAAATGCAGGGAATCTGACTCAGGAAGAATTCAATAACATGGTAACTGCAGGCAATCAGATGATCGATAAGGTGGATGAGTATTTCAGCAGTCCGGAGCAGATTTTAAAAGGCCTGGTATCCGTAGTAAAAGACGAGGGCTTCCAGGCGGTAAAAAGCTATGCCATCGCGGCGCCGATCAGCAAAGCGCTGGTGAAAAACCAGATTTCCGCTTATGGAGAAAGTTCAAACGGCCAGGATATCCTGGCCCATCTGGGAGTGGTGGACGGCGTGGAGGGCCTGAATTTTCTGGGCTGCTCCCTGTTCAACGACGGAAAGACGATCGTCGTATCTGTGACATATTCGATGAAGGTAGAGCTTCCATTTATAGAGACAAAAGAATTTCAGTATAAACAGACGGCTTCTACGGAAGCCTGGGGCTCCAAACACGGGGACAGGCCCTGGAGAGGATAAATGACAATGGTGATTCTAGCAGGTATAGGAGCGGCTGCCGCCGGAACGGCGGTATCCGTCCGGTGGATGAAAAAAAGAGAGATGTGGACGAAGACGACGGGAACGATCCTGGTCCTGTACAATCTCATCGTCTGCATTGCGGGAGTCTGGCTGATGTACCAGTACGGCTATCATCCACTGAAGATCACCCGCTATCTCGTCCTATTGGAGGCGCTGATCCTGATCGCCATTGAAGACAGGAAATATCAGATCATTTCCAACAGGATCCTGGCGGCTATGGCTTTAGTCCGGATGGCTCTTCTGGCTGGTGAGATCGCCTGCTTTCCGGCTTACTGGAACATGATCCTCTGGTCTGCGTTTATCGGCTTTGCCGTAGGCGGCGGCATTTTCCTGCTGGCTTTTCTCCTTTCCAGAGGCGGGATCGGCATGGGAGATGTGAAGCTTATGGCGGTCCAGGGATTTTATCTGGGAAGCCAGACTATGATCAGCAGCCTGGTCCTTACCATGGTCTTTACGATCATTACGGGCCTTAGCCTGGTGGCGGTAAAGAAAGCTTCATTAAAAGCAGAGCTTCCATTTGGGCCTTTTGTAGCGGCAGGTACGGCGGTCACGCTGCTGCTTGGATTTTAAACATAGAAATACCCGAAACGGATGCGCTGGCAGCGCGTTCCATCGGACCTGGAGGAAACAGACATGAAAAAAGCAGTGATACTTGCCATCGGCGGATTATTTATCCTGGGATGGATGGTGACGATAAAAGGGCTGATCGAGAAACCGGCCGCTTACCATGCGCTCATCAGCGAAGCTCAGAAATACGAGGAGCAGCAGATCTATATCATGGCGATCGAAAATTATAAGGAAGCGCTGGCATATAATCCGGATTCCCTGGATCTGCGGATGAAGATCGCGGAAGATTACCGTCTGCTTGGAGATGAGTCTGCTTTTGAAAACAGAAGCGAGGATATCAATACTCTGTTTAATTATCCGGTTGCTAATGTGGAGCGCCTTGCCGACTATTATATGGAGCAGAGCCTGGATAACAAGGCGATCGACCTGCTCCAGAAAGCTATGGATATCCATAAAAACGAAGCGGGGCTGGAAGAACGGTTCCAGAAACTCCGCTACACCTACTCCAAGGTATATATCCGCTACGACGAGATATTTGATTTCAGAAATGACAGCGCAGTAGTGATGACAGAAGACCGCTACGGCGTCGTTGACGGAGACGGAGATGTGATCGCATCCGCCCAGTATGACTGGGCAGGATCCCTTTCCGGAGACAGGACGCTGATCCCGGTTTCCAAAGACGGCGAATATTTTTACCTCAATGAAGAGGGATACCGTATCCTGGTTCCTTCTCCTGACCAGAAGGTGGAAGATATCGGCGTTTTCTGCAGCGGGGTGGCTCCGGCAAAGATCAATGGAAAATATGGCTATATTGACAATAAATTCCATCCGGTTTCTGATTTCCAGTGGGATGGAGCCACTGTGATCCAGAATAAGCTGGGAGCAGTGAAGCAGGGAGACAAATGGGCGGTGATCGACGACGGCTATAATGCGGTCACAGATTTTATCTATGACGATATTAAGACAGACGATTACGGATACTGCTCTATCTCCGGACGTATTTTCGCAAAGACAGCCAAGGGTTACGTTATGCTGGACGAGAACGGGAAACAGCTGGGAGAGTCTGTATTTGAAGATGCAAAACCGTTCCTTACAGAAGAACCGACTTCTGTGAAGATAAATGGCAAGTGGGGATTTGCCGATATGGATGGCAATATTGTGATCGAGCCACAGTATGACGATGCACGTCCGTTTTCCGGCGGATTGGCTCCCGTAAAGAAGGGAACCGCCTGGGGATATATCACCCTGGAAAATCAGATGGTCATCGAGGATACCTTTATGGACGCCAGGAGCTTTTATAAGGGCGTGGCCCCTGTAAGGGAAGGAAATCAGTGGAGCGCGATCCGCTTAAACGTAATCGAATAGACAGGAGGAAAAATATGGGAAAATTCACATTGGAAAACCAGGGTTCAGATATCAACCTGGTCTACGAAATCGGAGAAAACGAGCAGCTGGACAGCTTCGCCAAGGGAATGCTTCAGAATAATGATATCGAAGGCGTTATAAAGCCCGCCTTTATGCAGAAAGACGCCCAGCAGTTTGTAAAATACAACGTGACGTCGCGCCTGCCTTTATCAGAGTATTTTCAGGGAAAGCTGACAAAAGAGAAAATTGCCACGATGTTCATGTCCATGGCGGCGGCTTTGGAGAATGCGGAAGAGTATATGCTCATGCCGAAGAATTTTCTCCTGGATGCAGAACATGTTTATGTGGATCTCAGCAAAAAGGAAGCAAGCCTTATCTATCTTCCGGTAGATACCTTTTCTCAGGACGACACTCTGAAGGATTTTTGTAAAAAGATCCTGATGGAAGGAACTTTTGAAGAATATGAAGACCTTTCCTATGTAGGAAAACTGCTGAATTTCTTTAATCAGAACAAAGGCGAGACGCCGGAGCAGATCGGGAAATTCATGAAAGGACTTTTAGACGAGGGAAAGGTATTGGCAAAGCCGTCTCAGAAGACCGTAAGGCCGGAACAAAGACCGGCGAATAACGGACCGGTTTTTAAGCCGGCAGGAGGCCAGGGACAGGGAAATTTTAAGCCTGCTTCCTCATCAGGAAGCGCTCCGACTCCAGGTCAGCCGATTCCGCGTCCGGCGCAGGTACAGGTACAGATACAGACTCCGCCTCCCGCGCCGTCTGTAAAACCGGCTGTGCCTCCGTTTTTGCAGCGTCAGGGCCAGGCTCCGGCTCCTGGTTCAGGAATGCCGGTCCCGCCGCAGAATCCTGGCTTTCAGCAGCAGGTTCCGCCGATGACGCCTCCGCCTGGAGAAAAGAAGAAAGGCCTTTTTGGAGGCCGGGAAGATAAAAAGGCGGCGAAAGAAGCAGCAAAAGCGGCAAAGGAAGCTGAGAAAGCAGCAAAAAAGGCAGCAAAACATGGAGGAGCAGCTATGCCGGGAATGCCTCCGGCGCCAGGAATGCCGCCCGCTCCGGGGATGCCTCCCGCTCCGGGGATGCCGCCCGCTCCGGGAATGCGTCCTGCATCCGGAATGCCGCCAGTATCCGGGATGACTCCGCCGCCTGAGCTTGCAGACGGGCATAAGAAAAAGGGCGGATTCCATTTGTTCAAATCGAAAGAAGCGCCGGCGCCCGCTCCGGGACCAGCGCCGCAGATGGGTGGAATGCCTCCTTTGTCTGCACCGCAGAACCATATGGCGCCTCAGGCGCAGCCTCCGCAGTTCCACAGATCAGAGTCTTACCAGGCTCCGGTTCAGCAGACTCCGCCGACTCCTGCTTTTCAGCAGCCGAAGCAGCCGTCGTTTGCTCCTTCCGCAGCCAGTCCGAAGCCGGCCTTTAAGATAGAGATCAACCCGGATGAAAACAAGACGATCATTATCGGAGGCGGCGACGATAACGGCAGCACGATGGTGCTGGGATATGGCGGCGACCAGCCGGGAAATGCAGGAAGCGGAAAACGCACTGCATCCATAACGAGAAGGAAAAACGGCCAGAGCATGATCATCAATAAAGAAGTGTTCCATATGGGAAAAGAAAGCAGCTTTGCCGATTTCTTCATTGGGGATAACCGGACGATCAGCGCGGCTCATGCGGATATTATCTGTGACAACGGAGAATATTTTATCAGGGATATGAATTCCCTGAACCATACATTTGTAAATGATGCAATGGTCATGGCAGGAGAAATGAAGCCGCTGGCAAGCGGAGACGTGATCCGCCTTTCCGACGAAGAATTCGATTTTAAGATCAACTAGAGGAGTATATCATGGGGGTTTGTTATTCGTATATCACAGACATAGGTACGACAAGAGAAGTTAACCAGGATGCCCTGCTGGTGACCTCAGCGGATATAGGTGGAGAGAAAGTAGTGCTGGCCGCGGTTTGTGATGGCGTAGGAGGCCTGTCCCACGGAGAGAACGCCAGCAGAGCGGCTGCTCAGATGATGTCTGAGTGGTTTGACTATGAGCTTCCGCAGATACTGAACCAGGATGATGAAAGCCAGATCATGGCAAATCGCCTGGAACAGAAAATACATGATATTAATTATAAAATTAACATGTATGGCAGGGAAAATAACATTACCCTGGGGACAACGATGACGGCCATGCTGTTCTGGCGGGATCAGTATTTTGGGATCCACGTAGGAGACAGCAGAGCTTATGAGATCGCCGGATCTGTATACCAGATCACAGAAGATCATTCCTTCCTGGCCAGAGAAGTAGCCTGCGGCAGAATGACGGAAGAAGAAGCGAAAAATGACAGCCGCAGAAACGTGATCCTCCAGTGCCTGGGAGCAAAGGAACAGGTGAAGCCCGATATCCTTCGGGGAAACGTAAGGGAAAATTGCACATATCTGCTGTGTTCTGACGGCTTTTGGCATTATATTGAAAAAGAAGAATGGATGCGGTATTTTTCTCCGTTGGGACTTACAGATTCTGACGAGATCCATAAAAGGCTGGAAGAAGCTGTCCAGCTGGTGAAAGAGCGGGGAGAAAAAGACAATATCACTGCTATAGCCTTAAAAATATGGGAAGACGCAGAAGAGCAGGGAGAAAAAGAATGAGATATCACGTATTGACCAATAACGGCGGCCGCGAAGTCAACGAGGATTACGCCGCAGTCCTGACCAGAGAGGACGGAAGTTTCTGCGCAGTCCTGGCCGACGGCCTGGGCGGCCATGGAAGAGGCGAGGTGGCCTCGGAACTGGTGGTAAGGAACAGCCTCTCTCTGTGGGAGACTTTTTCCGGAAAAACGGAAGACTTTCTGAACCTGTGTTTTCAGGACAGCCAGGAGAAACTTTTGCAGAAGCAGCTGGCAGAGCATGCCCAGGACAGCATGAAGACCACCATGACTGCCCTCGTATGCGACGGAAAACAGGTTCAGTGGGGACATATCGGCGACTCCAGGCTCTATATGTTTCAGGACAACAAGATCGTGACAAGGACGCTGGATCACAGCGTTCCGCAGATGCTGGTGGCGACGGGAGAGATCAAGGAAAAAGATATCCGGGGCCATGAGGATCGGAACCGCCTTTTAAAGGTCATGGGCACGCCCTGGGATAAGCCAAAGTACGAGCTGGCGGACCCGGTTCCCTGCAAAAAAGAAATGGCGTTTCTTTTGTCCTCCGACGGATTCTGGGAACTGGTAGAAGACAGAGATATGGTTTCCTGCCTCAAAAAAGCCGCGACTCCAAAAGAATGGCTGGAGTCTATGGAACAGATCGTCCTGAAAAACGGCGTTGGGAAAAAGATGGATAATTACACAGCCATCGGCGTGTTTTTGGGAGATGAGAAGGAAAAGAAGACGTCCTTTTTTAAAAAACTTTTTGGATAGAAGCGCTGATTTCCGGGTGCGCCGCAGGAGAGAGTTTTCCTGCGGCGCACCCGGATCGTTATATGCGATTTGGGTGCATTTTAATTGATAGTAATTGTTCAGGACGGCGGGAAAACAGAGGCAAAAGCATACCCGCAGGGCACTTTGCTTATAAGCAAGCTTAATGCCTGTTTTCACCCCTGTTTTCCCGCCGTCCTGAACTGTTACAATTGATATGAATGAGTTCGATCAATATTATATCAATATTTTGTTGATTTTCTCGCCTGGAAAGATATACTAGTAGTTATACGAATCTCATTTCCGGAGGAGAGCACAATGCTATTGATGTTTAAAGTAAAAAATTATACTTCATTTAAAGACGAATCGATTCTTGACATGAGAGCGACTTCATACACGCAGCATCCTGCCCACGTTATACATGTTAATGATCAGCTCGGTCTGTTAAAAACGACAGCCGTGTACGGAGCAAATGCATCGGGAAAATCAAACCTGATTTCAGCAATGTTCTTTTTTGAGCAATATATATTCTCTCAATTTATCAACAAAAAAGAGAATGAGAATTTTGAAACCAGTGAAATGAATGTAAAAATGAAGCTGGAACCATTCAGCTTATCTGATAAAATAAATGCTGCATCAGAATTTGATATTATATTTTTGCATAACGGCAAACAGATACAGTATGGGTTCGAGTGTACCTCTAAGGAGGTCCTGAACGAATGGCTGTTTATTGATGATGAAAAAGTTTTTGAAAGAACGGGAATAGAACTTTCTTTCGGAAGCAAGTATCAGAAAATATTGGGATCTTATAAAAAACTGCCGGCTGAAAGATTGTATATTGCCGTTCTTGAGTATTTCCTGGATGAGGAAGCTAAAAAGGCTGTACTTGGCGATCTTATCTCGTTTTTTAATAAAGAATACAATGTATACACGGAGATCCTGTTTGAATCAACGGTAAAAGGTCTGGCTGGGATGATCGGACTTTCGAAAAAGCTGGTCAGCAATAAGACGTTCAGAAAAAAAGTAGAGCATTATCTGCGCCTTGTTGACGTAGGAATTAAACGGCTGGACATACAGACGGAAACCGTGTTTGATGAACGCACGGGAAAGAAGAAAAAGGAAGAGGTTATCCGGACGGTACACGATATCTACGATGGATCTGGTAATATAGTCGGGGAAAAACTTTTTGATCTAAGTCAGGAATCTACGGGCACGCTGCGCTTTTTGACCTATATCCAAAATATAATCGATATGATCTCAAATGGAGGAGTATTTATAGTTGATGAAATGTCTGCCAGGCTTCATCCGCTGCTGACTAAGCTGATCGTGGATATTTTCTGCTCAAATCATAATAAACAGGCGCAGCTGATCTTTACTACACATGATATTTCATTGCTTAATAGTAACCAGTTCCGCCGTGATGAGATCGTGTTTGTTGATAAAAATGAACGCGGGGAATCAAAGCTTTATGCCCTCTCTGATCTGAAAGTCCATGAAGACGCGGCGTTTAATAAGGATTATCTGCAGGGAAAATATGGAGCTATCCCTATTTTTAATTATGATGAGATCATGAAGGCGGTGAAGTAAATGGGGAGAACACAGCTATCGCCGCAGCGCCTCTCAGAAACTAAGAAAGCAAATATCGGTCGGATCATTATATTTTGTGAAGGTAAGACAGAAAAGTTCTATTTTGATTATTTTGCGGAAATCATTAAGAAAAATAAATATACCGATATAGAAGTCGTTTTGAAAACTGCTAATGGGAACGCGAGAACGGTCTTAAATTGCGCAGAGGAATTCATGTCTGATGAGGAAAATAATCAAAAATATAATACGTACGGGAAATACCTTGCGTTTGATTGTGACGATCCTCCGGATATTCAGGCTGTAATACAGGCGGCGAAAGATTATGAATTGCTGATCTCAAACCACTTATTTGAGATCTGGCTGCTGATGCATTTTGAAGACATAGAAGAGAAAATATCGAAAAGGGAGATTTACCGGCATCTGTCGTTTCATTTGCATAATAACTATTCAAAAGGACACAGAGGAAAAACACGCGAGATCATCCAAAATGGCAGCATAGAAAAGGCGATCGACAATGCAAGAAATTTGGAGAAAAGGTATCTTGCAGAGGGAAAAAATGTTTTTTCGGACATAAAAGATATGAATCCATTTACAAATGTGTATAAACTGGTAGAGCAGTTTATGGTAGAGATTTCAGGATAGCAATACGGGCCGCAGATCTTTTTTTCGATCTGCGGCCCGCGGCCTTTTCTGTACTTCCGCTATTTTTAATAATAGGTTCCGCTGTTGTAACCGCCGTTGCCATAGCCGCCGTCATTTGGCAGTGTTCCGCCGAATGCCTTTGGATTTGGTCCGTACTGGTTATCCGGCTTGGAGTCCTGGCACATGAGGACGAGCAGCACGATGGTTCCGATACAGCAGCAGAAGGATCCGACGATACATGCCAGATAGATCCAGCCGCTCATGCCGATATCATGGAAACGCCTTACATAAAGCGGGAGCATGATAACGATGCTGATGACAATGGAAATGATCGTGGTCAATCCCTGTAAAACCACTGAGATCGCAGCTCCGGCATCCGGTCCGGCGATAGCGCCGAGGATAATGCCGAATATGCTGATACAGATATTCAGAGCGATCGCGATCACCTCGTAAAAGAGAAAGTTCCACCAGAACTCCCTTCTCCTGGCGCGTCCTTCCAGATTGAAGCCCTTGGACCAGGAATATTTGACCCACGCGAGCATTTCGTTCATACTTCATCCATCCTTTCTTTTTTGGATTTGCCGCAGAAGCGGCTTTTTTATACGTTGAAGCGGAACAGGATCACATCCCCGTCCTGCACGACGTAATCTTTGCCTTCCAGCCTTACAAGGCCTTTTTCCTTTGCTGCAGTGTAGCTTCCGCAGTTCAGCAGATCCAGGTAGTTGACTACTTCGGCGCGGATGAAGCCGCGTTCAAAGTCGCTGTGGATCTTTCCTGCAGCCTGAGGAGCCTTTGTGCCTTTCGTGATCGTCCAGGCTCTGGTTTCCTTTTCGCCTGCGGTCAGGTAGCTTAACAGTCCTAAGAGGCTGTAGCTTGCGGCGATCAGCTTTTCCAGACCGGATTCCTTCAGGCCAAGATCTTCCAGGAACATCTTTTTCTCGTCGTCGTCCAGCTCGGCGATCTCCTGCTCGATCTGGGCACAGATCACAAATACCTCGCAGCCGTTTTCTGCGGCAAATTTCCGCACTTCATTTACATATTCGTTGGAAGCTCCGTCATCCGCCAGGTTGTCTTCGGATACGTTGGCGGCGAAGATCACCGGCTTGTAAGTGAGAAGATTTAAAGAGGCGATAAATGGGATCATCTCTTCGTCTTCCGGCACATAGCTCTTCGCCAGCTTTCCATCTTCCAGATGAGCCTGGAGTTCTTTCAAAACAGCAACCTCTTTGGCCAGCGCCTTGTCGTTCATAGCGGCGCGGGAGGTCTTTGCGATCCTTCTCTCCAGGATCTCCAGGTCGGAGAAGATAAGTTCCAGATTGATCGTTTCGATATCTCTCAGAGGATCGACGCTTCCGTCTACATGGATCACGTTAGGATCCTCAAAACACCGTACGACGTGAACGATAGCGTCTACTTCGCGGATATTGGAAAGGAACTGGTTGCCCAGGCCCTCGCCCTTGGACGCGCCCTTTACCAGGCCTGCGATATCCACAAATTCGATGACGGCAGGGGTGATCTTTTCTGAATTGTAAAGATCAGCCAGAAGCTTTAAGCGCTCGTCCGGAACAGCTACGACGCCCACGTTGGGATCGATCGTGCAGAATGGATAGTTGGCGGATTCGGCTCCGGCTTTTGTAAGAGAATTAAAAAGCGTGCTCTTGCCGACGTTTGGCAGGCCCACAATACCTAATTTCATAAAATATTACCTTCCTTTTATATGGATTGCTTTATCGTTTGCTTTAACGCGCTGTCGCTAAGTATACCATAAAATAAGAGAAAAAGAAAGCGTATTACAGATAAATTCAGGGAAAACAGGCGTTAAAAATATTTCTGTGTTTATGGAGAATGTTGGATTTTGTCGAATATGGGGATGGAGTGTCGGCGAAAAAGGTTTGCTTTTTGTCGTTTTTAGGGGTAAAATAAGGATTACTTACTGGAAAGGAGCAAAAATATGGCGCAGGGTGCGGATTTAAGCTTTGTAAATCTGGGAATTACCATTGAACATATGAAAAACAGCATCTCTGTTTTTGGATTCCGGATCGCCTTTTACGGGATCATCATCGGGATCGGAATGCTGGCCGGTATCTGGGTGGCTCAGTCGGACGCGAAAAGAAGGGGGCAGGATCCGGATATCTACCTGGATTTTGCGCTGTACGCTATTATTTTTTCAATTATCGGCGCGCGTCTGTATTATGTTATATTTTCCTGGGACAATTATAAGGACGACCTTCTTCAGATCTTCAACCTGAGAGCGGGCGGTCTGGCCATTTACGGAGGAGTGATCGGAGCAGTGCTGACTCTGATCGTTTTCACCAGGGTGAGAAAACTGTCGTTTCTCTCCATGGCCGACAGCGGCTGTCTGGGGCTGATCACAGGACAGATCATCGGAAGATGGGGCAATTTCTTTAATTGCGAGGCCTTTGGGGGATTTACGGACAGTCTGTTTGCTATGAGGATCAAGCGGAGCATTGTGAATCCCAGTATGATCTCCCAGGATCTTTTGAACCATCTGATCGTGGAGAACGGAGTGGAGTATATCCAGGTCCATCCCACATTCCTTTATGAGTCGCTTTGGAATCTGGGAGTTCTCCTCTTTATGCTGTGGTACAGAAAGAGAAAACGGTTTGACGGCGAGATGCTGGCCATATATTTTATGGGATACGGCCTTGGCCGCTGCTGGATCGAAGGACTCCGTACAGATCAGCTGATCCTGTTTGGCACAGGGATACCGGTTTCCCAGGCATTATCCATGCTGCTGGTTTTAGCTGCGGCTGCATTCCTTGTGGTAAAAGGGAGGAAACAGAAAACGGCTTAAGAAAGAGAGGAAGTATGATACGTTCCAAAGAGGAGCTGATCGGTAAGATCGAAGAGGCGCGAAAAGTGCTGAACAAAAGCATTGAGGAAGATGCAGTATACGAGGAGATTTGTACGAAAAGCAGGATCGTAGATTTTTGGATCGAACAGTACATTGCGGCAGGATATTGAATACAGAACTTATGGCCGGAAGAGAAGAAAGAGATGCCAGGACCATTTTCGGGGATGAAACCGGAAAGGATCCTGGCGTTTTTTATTTCTTATGCTGTTTTTTCCATTCTTTGATCTGGTCCAGGCGGGTTTTAAATCTGGCTTCCAGACCCTGTTCGGTAGGCTGGTAGTATTGGCGGCCCAGAAGGGAATCCGGCAGGCACTGCATATTTGTCAGGCGGTCGTCGGTATCGTGGGCATACTGATAGCCTTTGCCATAGTCCAGGTCTTTCATCAGCTTTGTGGGCGCGTTGCGGATCACCAGAGGAACTGGTTCTGCAAAATGAGCCTGGGCATCCTGCTTTGCCAGGCTGTAGGCTACGTCCATGGAGTTGGATTTTGGCACAATGGACATATAGACCACGGCCTCTGTCAGGTTCAGGGTGCATTCCGGCATTCCGATATAGTGGCAGGCCTGATAAGCGGCAACGGCGATCTCCAGAGCGCGCGGGTCGGCAAGGCCGATGTCTTCGCTGGCGAAACGGATGACGCGCCTTGCCACATAGAGCGGGTCTTCTCCCGCTTCCAGCATACGGGCCAGCCAATAGACAGCGGCATCCGGGTCGGAATTTCTCATGGACTTGTGAAGGGCGGAAATAAGATTGTAGTGTTCTTCCCCTGTTTTGTCATACAGGAGCATTTTTTTGGAAGTGCACTGGGATACGATCTCAGGGGTCACAGTTACGGCCTCACCGTCCATATCGCCGTTTAAAACTACCATTTCCAGGATGGAAAGAGCTGTGCGGGCGTCTCCGTTGGCAAAGTTTGCGATCGCCTCCAGCATATCGTCCTGGATCCGGACGCGGGTGTTTCCGAAGCCGCGGGGATCGGAAAGAGCGCGGGACAGAAGAGTCACAAGATCCTTTGTTTTCAAGCTCTGCAGGACAAAAACGCGGCAGCGGGACAGAAGAGCGCCGTTGACCTCAAAGGAAGGATTTTCTGTAGTAGCTCCGATCAGGATGATGCTTCCCTTTTCTACAAAAGGGAGGAACGCATCCTGCTGGGCCTTGTTGAAACGGTGGATCTCGTCCACAAATACGATAGTCCGCTCTCCATAGCGGCGGTTTTCCTCAGCCTGTTTCATCACAGTGCGGATCTCTTTGATACCGCTTGTAACAGCGGAAAAATTAATAAACGAAGCGTTGGTGCGGACTGCGATCACGCGGGCGAGAGTCGTCTTTCCCACGCCGGGCGGCCCCCAGAAGATCATGGAAGAGATCTGGTCGTTTTCGATCAGACGGCGCAGGACTTTTCCTTTTCCTAAAAGATGTTCCTGTCCTACAAATTCATCCAGGGTCTGGGGGCGCAGACGCGCGGCGAGAGGCTCGTATCCGTCCCGGTCAAAAAGTGACATCTGTTCCATGAAGATCCCTCCTGTCAAAAATATTTAAACTCATTATACCATGTCCACTAAACTCGTGGAAGACCTCGTTAAGTGGACAGGTATGACTCGCACTAGGCTCGAAAAGACCTCGCCAAGTGCTCATAGTATACCACAGGAAATCAGTTTTGTATTTGTTTTCCGTATCAGTTCAGCCGTGTAGGGGGCGTCGCAAATCAATGCCCCCTTTTTTTGCCGTAATATCTTCGTATATCACTTGATAACGATATTTCGATGCAAAAACAATAAAGATCTTATCTCTAAAAGTAGGGAGAAGCAGCAGAAAAATATGGGATACTAGATAAAGTACGGATCTGATTTTAAGAATGGCGTTTTTATCTGTACCTGAAAGCCAGCAGGTACGGCTATTATAAGGAAAAGCAGGATTACGGGGGTACTGATTGGTAAAAAGTACGGCTATTTATGGGAAGATCAGAATTGCAAGGGGTACCGGAAGGCTAAAAGTACCGCTATTATAAGGAAAAATATGATTTCATCTGTACTATACCGCGAAAAGGTACAGACGAAAGTAAGATTTTCTGGATTATTATCGGTACCCGGCCTGCAGGGCTAAAAAGGTCCTTGCTCCATTAGTCGAGCTAAACAAAGCGAGGGCATCGCTCACTTGCAACACCCCCCTGGGATGTTATCCCTATGCCAGGATATGCCATAAGGCGCTTATGTAAGCAAGCTTACGACGCTTTTATGGCATATCCTGGCGCACGGCTGAACTGTTACGGTTTTCCCACGCGCATCGGCGGTTGCTGATTGACTTTGTTTCCTGTAGAGGATAAAATAAAATTTAAGCGCAGGCGGGATATAGAGATGTTCCGTAACCTGCCAAAATGATCAGGAGGATAATGATATGGAGATCAAAACAGCAATCGACCACGCGGCAGTGGCAGTCAACGACATTAACTGGTACATCCGTTTCTTTGACAAAGCATTCAATATGAAGGTGCGCAACTACGACGGACCGGAAGAGAATCCGAAGCAGGTATGGCTTCTGGGCGGCATTCAGCTGATCGCTTCTCCCGATGAAAAGTTTGCGAAGGAAGACCGCTGCAGACATCTGGGCATGAACGTTTCCGATCCGGAAGCTTGCTTAAAGATCGCTTATGAGGAATTTGGCGCTGAGGAGATGCCTCAGGGACATAACTGGATCCGCGTAGGAGACGGACTGTGCGTAGAAGTGCTTCAGATGAAGTGATATATGAAAGACAACTGCAAAGCAGCTGATAGAATAAGGGATGGGATGACTGAAAAATGTCATCCTGTCCCTTTTTTGAGTATTGGATCCAAATCTCTCATTTTTTCACAAATATTTATTGAAATTCTCTTGGTAAAATTTTCATAGTAAATTTTCTCACGAATGCATAAATTAAATTACGATTAACAAAAAAACTTGAAAAAGACTGACAATTATTTATATAATTACAGGGAAAGCGGGGATAATAGAAAAGATATATTACATGAGAGGGAAGACGATGACATGCAGAGGATTATCATTGAAAGACTTTCTGTACTGGAAAAGGATGTTTTGAATTCCATAAAGAATGACGTCCAGGATGAAAGAGCAGATATGACGATCAGTGCAGTGGCAAGAAGGAATTTTGTTTCTCAGGCACTGCTGGTAAAATTGGCAAAAAAAATGGGATTTTCCGGCTATCGAGATCTCCTTTTCTATTTGCGTCAGGCACAGACAGAAAAAGAAGCAAAAAAGAATCCGCAGGGAAGCGTTGCTGGTTCCAGCAGATCTTTAATACGTAATTATAGTTCTGTCCTCCATGAACAATTTAATGATTTCTTTCAGGAAAGCAGAGGTACGGTCATTTCTGTATTTGGAATTGAAAATTCTGAATTGGTAGCAGAATTTATAGTCAGAAGGATCATGGAAAGAGAGAACGGATTTATGGCTTATAAAGGGTGCATGATGAAAAAAAAGGATCACAAAGATAAGAAGGGACTGATGATCGTTGTATCGGAAACAGGAGAAACAGAAACGAGTGTTGAAATGATAAAGACTGCAGGAAGGTCAGGCTGCCACACGATCGTATTTACGGCTAATGAAAGAAGCAGAGCGGCAGCAGAAGCCGATTTGCCAGTAATCATAGAAGAGAAGAGTTGGGAATTTTCAGATTCCAATATGTTTGTTCCGTACGCGATCACTGCTTTTATTCTTCTTTTTGAAACCCGTGGAGAAACTATAAAAAATGAGGAGGTATAGGATATGTTAGAGTATGATATTGTCGTTGTCGGCGGGGGAACCGCAGGGGCGATAGCGGCTCTTGCGGCTGCAAGAAACAGCGGAGGAAGGGTGCTTTTAGTAGAAGCAAGTTCCCATATTGGAGGGCTGTCGGCGATTGGAATGACCTGGGGCGGTTTTTTCGATAATAATTACAGACAGGTAATAGGAGGTATTCCCCATGAGCTGGTAAAAAAATGCCAGGAAATAGCAGGAAGGGGATATTTCCAATACCATGGAGACGGAGATAAATGGATTACAGGTTTAGCTTCTGTAGATGGAGAAACAGCCCGTTATGTTATAGAAAAAGAATTATATGATGCCGGATGTGACATTATGCTTTTTTCCATTTTGGAAGGGATCAAGATGGAAAATGGAAGAATTGAATATATTGAAGTACTCTCCCGTTTGGGAAAGAAAACAATCAGCGGAAAATATTTTATTGATGCAACAGGAGAATTAGTGCTGGCGGATATGGCCGGGGTAGAATGGGAACATGGCCATAAAGGAGAAACGCAGAGCACATCCAATATGTTCCGCGTTTTAGGGGTAGATATGGATAAATATGAGAGGTTCCTGAATCAGTACATAAATACTGAAGATTTAGATCCATGGAAAAAGGAGACAGGAGCCATTCGCAGAGGAATAGAGTATTGGTGCCCTTGGAAACCTGACGGATTCGAAAACATGCCAAAGTCTTTGGGAATCTATTATCATGGAAAAAATAATGACGTGATTTTAAATTGTACCAGCGTGTGTATTGATCCCCTGGATATTATGGAAGTAAGCCGAGCCAGCTTCCTTTTGAGACAAGAGGCGTTTCAGGTGGTTGATTATCTGAAAAAACATGTGGATGGATTTCAGGATGCATATATTGCATCCGTATACGATCTGGCAGCTAGGGAAACAAGAAGAATGAAAGGCGATTATGTGCTGAAGATGGATGATATTGTAAATCATAAGAGATTTGAAGATGCTATCGGGATGGGAGCATATCCTCCAGATGTTCATGATACCAGAGGCGCAGTACATATTCCATCTACGAGAGAATTCAATAAGGAAAGCGACGGCGCTTATGACATCCCTCTGGGCAGTATGACCTGTTCTGTAAAAAATCTGGTGGCTGCGGGAAAATGTATTTCCGCCACCTTTGAAGCTCAGTCTGCTGTAAGGGGAATCGGCCCCTGTATGGTCGAAGGTCAGGGTGCAGGAACCGCAGTAGCTCTGGCTTTAAAGAAAGACATTCCTGATGTGCACAATGTAAATATGAAAGAACTTCATCAGATGTTAGAAGAGCAGGGAGTGATCTTTGATAATTAGGCCTGGAGGGGAAATATATGCTGGAATATGACGTGGTAATCGTAGGCGGAGGGACTGCAGGTTCCGTAGCAGCTTTAGCGGCTTTAAGAAACGGGCTGAAAAAGGTATTGATCGTAGAAGCAGGATCCCATGTGGGAGGGCTGTCGGCGATCGGAATGACCTGGGGAGGTTTTTTTGATAACAATTATAAGCAGGTGATAGGAGGCATTCCGGATGAGCTGGTAAAAAAGTGTCAGGAAATAGCAGGGAGAGGTTATTTTCAATATCACGGGAATGGAGATAAATGGATTACAGGTCTGGCTTCCGTTGATCCTGAGACAGCACGATTTGTTATAGAACAGGAACTTTATAAAGCAGGCTGCGACATTATGCTGCTTTCCGTTTTAGAAGGGGTGACAATGAAAAATGGAAAAATACGGGAAATACAAGCCGTTTCGCGTTTGGGAAAAGTTCAGATTGCGGCGAAATACTTTATTGATACCACAGGAGATCTTATGCTGGCAAATATGGCAGGGATAAAATGGGAACATGGGGAACAGGGAGTGACTCAAAGTACATCGAACATGTTTCGTGTTATGGGGGTGGATATGGATAAATATGAGCGTTTCCTAGACCGATACATTAATACGGAAAATCATGATCCCTGGAGAAAAGAAACCGGTGGGATACGCAGGGGAATAGAATATTGGTGTCCATGGAAGCCAGATGGATTTGATTATATGCCCCGGTCTTTAGGAATCTATTATCATGGGAAAAATGACGATGTGATTTTAAACTGTACCAGCGCCAGCATCAATCCACTGGATATCATGGAAGTCAGCCGCGCCAGTTTCCTCCTCAGAGAAGAAGCCTTTCGTGTAGTAGCTTATTTGAAAAAACATGTAGACGGATTTCAAAACGCTTATATTGGAGAAATCTATGATCTGGCGGCAAGAGAAGGCAGACGTATGGTAGGAGATTATGTCTTGACTATGAAGGATATTGTAGAACATCGGGAATTTGAAGACGCGGTGGGAATGGGAGCATATCCTTTGAATTTTCATGATCCTACAGGAGCTGTCCATATTCCGTCCACGAGAGAGTTTAAAGAAAACAGTGATGGAGCTTACGATATCCCGTTAAGGAGCCTTACTTCGTTTGTGGGAAATCTTTTAGTGGCAGGAAAATGTATTTCAGCTACATTTAGGGCCCAGTCTGCAGCTAGGGGAATCGGCCCTTGTATGGTTGGCGGACAAGGGGCGGGAACGGCGGCAGCTCTGGCTATCAGGGAAGAAGTAAGCGACATCCATGACATCAATACGAAACAACTGAGAAAAATATTAAAGAGTCAGGGGGTTCTATTTGCTTCTTGAAAGGAAGAGGTATGATGAAAAGGAAAATGTCAAAAGCGGAGGCGCGCAGGAGGAGAGAAGGATACCTGTGGATCGCTCCAGCATTTATTATAGTGAGCCTAGCCACGATCTTTCCGCTGGTATTTGCATTTGATTACAGCTTGTATGAGACAAATGTTTTTACAAAGATAAAATTTGTAGGATTGGAGAAATACATAGAACTGCTGAAAGATTCCAGGTTTTGGACAGATGTATTTAATTCGCTGTTTTTTACAGCAGGAGGTATTGTGATCGCCTTGATCGTAGGATTTATCATTGCCCTTATGATACGGAAGCCGGGAAAAATGAATTCTGTATATCGGACGATCATTCTGATCCCCTGGGTGACAAATGAGGTAGTCTTAGCTCTGATGTGGACCTGGGTCTTAAACCCACAGATGAGTATTATCTATTATTGGGCAGATATGTTGGGGTTTTCTCTTCCGAATTTCTTTGAAGGTAAGATTACGCCGTTGATCACAATAACTGTTTTGAACGCCTGGCGTTCTCTGGGTTTTTCACTCGTAATGATACTGGCAGCTTTGTCGGCGATACCACAGGAATTGGAGGAGGCTGCATTAGTAGACGGATGTTCAAGGTTTCAGCGGATACGCTACATTACCATTCCAATGATCCGCTCAGTAGTTCTGGTAATGGTTATTGTCCTTACAATGAGTTTCTTCAATATCGTTTCCTTTGTGCTGTCTATGACAGGGGGAGGACCGATGTATACGACAGAGATATTGAGCATCCGTCTTTACAAAGAAGCTTTTACTTTTTTCAATATTTCACTGTCTTCGGCCTTGACTACGGTTATGTTGGTGCTGAATCTGGTATTTGTCTTTATATATAAAAAGCTGATCACAGATGAAGATTATTATTAGAGGGGAGGAAGAAATGTGAAACTGAAACTGGCAGAAAAAATTCTGATACAGCTTTTTCTGGTATTATTTATTCTTTTGACGCTGACGCCATTTTTATGGACTATCAGCACTTCGTTTAAAGATACGTCGGAAATTTTATCTTATCCGCCGAATCTTCTTCCAGAACATGCTACGATTGCTAATTATATCAGAGTATTAACTCAGGATAATTTCCTGCAGTTTATGCTGAACAGCACGATCGTTACTGTCGCTTCTGTTGCAGTGACCTTGATTGTTTCTATGTTTGCCGGGTATGGGGCAGCCAGATATAATTTTCCAGCAAAAGGTTTTATCATGTTTATTATTCTGGCAGGAATGGCCGTAGGAAGATTTGCCAATGCTATGCCAATGTATTTTATGGCAAATAAACTGGGGCTGTTAGACACTTATGTGATTTTAGTATTTGTATATTCTGCATTTATTATTCCTCTGGTTACATGGCTTATGCAGTCTTATTACAGAACGATCCCAAGAACACTGGAAGAGGCTGCAAAACTGGATGGCTGTAATTCCTGGACTGCTTTTTGGAAAGTGATCGTACCGATCATGAAGCCATCGATCATCGCAGGAGGCATTATCGCGGCTACAAACGCATGGAACGAGTTTATCTTGGCGTTAAATCTGACAAAATCAGAAAGTATGAGGACTTTGCCGGTAGCTCTTCACTTATTTCAGACGGATTATGGGGTGGAATGGGGAGCTTTATCTGCTGCGAGTGTTATATCGATTTTTCCGATCGTGGCTATTTTTCTGATTCTGCAGAAATACTTTGTACAGGGAATGACAGCAGGCACTCTAAGCGCCAGCTGAAAACCATAGAAGAAAGGAGAAGGAGATTATGAAGAAACAGATGAAGACCTTGGCAGTGGCGGCTGTAACAGCGTCATTGCTGGTTGCCTGCCAAGAAGGCAAGACAGAAAGCCAGAGCGAAACTGAGATTCAGGCAGAGAGCACAGAAGAAGAAAAGACAATTTCACTTTTGGGATTTTTAAAACCCGGAGGGGAATCGCCAAGAGAAGAAGCGGCAGGAGAACTCTTAAAGAAATTTACAGAAAAAACAGGATACGGACTTACTACGGAAATTGTTGGCTGGGAACAGATAGAGCCTAAACTACTTCTGGCAGTGGAGTCAGGAGATCCGCCGGATGTAGCGTTTGTCCGTATGCAGTCCTTAAGCATTGAGGCAAATGCAGATGCTTTAATGCCATTAGATGAATTTATCGAACGGGATTTTGATGAAGCAACAAAAGAGGATTTCCTTATGTGGGATGAGATCGGAACTTATAATGGAAAAAAATATGCGCTCCCTATGTCGATTATTCCTTATGGACTTTACGTGAGAGATGATATTTTTAAAGAGGCAGGAATTACAGAAGATCCTAAAACTTGGGATGAATTTATGGATGTGGCAAAGAAAGTAAACAGCAATGGAGCTTCCGGTTTTCTGCTGTGGGGATCCGCGGCTCAGCCGGCAGCGGTAGATTATCTTCAGCCAATGGTAGAGAGCTTTGGCGGAAAGTTGTTAGATGAAAATGGAAAGGCTGTTTTTGATTCTCCAGAAGCATTAAAAGCTTTCCATCTGATCAAAGATATGGTATTTGAGGCAAAGATTGTCCCCAGCAATGTTGCCAGTCTGAAGTATGACGAAACATCCGATATGTTTACTGCCGGAAGGGCGGCTATGTACTGGGATGGAAGCCATCGGTCATCTAAATATGTAGAAGGTATAGGCGCAGAGAATTTAAGGCTCATCCCATTCCCCAGTGAA
>DWZA01000048.1 GCA_019118365.1 Candidatus Lachnoclostridium stercoravium
TATTGATCCCAGCTGCTAAAGCCAACGGAAGTCCTAATGGAAATACGATTACTGCAGCCGCGCTTAAACTGCCGGTTGTATAAGCGATCAGGCAGCACATAAGGAATGTAACCATAGGAATAACGCCGCCATTAAAATTATCGCCCAAAAGGCCGATCACGTAAGCGGAAAATCCTAAAGTTGTCACGATCTGCCCAAAGGTAAACGCAAACAAAAGGATAAGAAATACCATGCCGATCTCGCGGAAACCAGCGGCGAATCCTCCCGTAAGTTCAGAGAATTTAACACGTTTTCTCGCAGTAGCATAAATAACAGATGTGATCGTTCCTACTAAAATTCCAGATGTTACAACAAGGCCGCCCTTTATAAAAGAAAACAGCGGAATAGCCACGATCAGCGCGCCAAAGGGAACGATCAGCGCAAAAATATCAGAAACAACGTCCGGCCCGCCTAATACTTCGATATCGGAGTCTGAACTTCCTTCATTGGTAGTAGAGGTGATCTGATTTTCTGACAGTCTTTTTATAGGGCCGATATCCGGAATAATTCCATAAGCATAAAGTCCGCTGGTAATGATAGAAAGAATGCCAAAAAACTGAAATGGTATACACTGTATGAATAAGCTGTAGCCGTCATACCCTTCTACGGAAGAAACGATCAGTCCGGAGAAGAAAAGAATGTAATTGGTAAACGGCAAAAGGGATGAAGCTGCGTTTACAACGGAAGCTACGACCATTGTCACTTTTGCTAATGGCATATTGTTCTGAAGCGCCGGCCCCTTCATAACTCTGGGGATACTGATACTTCCCAGGTTGGTTGCCACAGAAAAAAGCATGGAAAACCAGAAGGTATAGATCAGCGTTTGCCTGGGCGTATTTACCCTTTCTCTGCACCATGCCCCAAAGGCTTTAAATCCCCCGGCTCTTTTAATAAACTGGAGCATAATGCCGATCAGGATCAGGCAGATCAAAACATTCGTATTACTTTTCAGTCCGTTCGTCATATATTCGTCAATGATCGGCGGAAGAAAGTTTATTCCATTGATAATAACAGATCCAACTAAAATACCGATAAAAAGCGAAACAATAATATTTTTTGTCCATAAAGCAAGTCCAATACATAAAATAGGCGGTATTACCGATAAGATCGTACCCATATAAGCACCCCTTTCTCCTAAAAACTGATCCGATGGATCAGGACTTCCTGCAACACAAATTCTGCAAAATTATTGATAGAAGCACGCTTATAAGCAAGCTTAATGCCTGTTTTTGCCCCTGTTTTTCCGCCGTCCTGAACTGTTACAAAAAATTATATAGAAAAAAGCTGAATGTATTATTTTTAAGTCTAAAAACCGTTTCATGTCTTTAATTCAGAACATAACAGGCTGTTTATGTCCTGAAAAACAGCACAACAAGAAAAAAGAGCTATGATGACAATACAGATTCTGCAAAGGTAAACTTTTTGTAACTATTCAGGCGTCCTGAACTATTACAACTTTTTAAAGAAAGGGGATTTACAATGGGGAAATATTCAGGTGTTATCAAACATTCAGGATCCATGCCCACAAAGCATTATGACCATAACTGCGGCGGAAAGCTGTATGTAGATGCAGAACGTTTTTTGGAACCGGAAGACGTGCTTTTTGCCGGATCTTTTTTTGGCAGAGTAACAATGCCGCCAGGATCCAGCATCGGATATCACGAACAAAACTGCACTCCTGCCGGAGATTTTGAGATCTATTACATCATTTCAGGAAAATATCTGGCAACCTTTAATGGAAAAGAGGAAGAGCTGGGGCCTGGAGACGTTATGGTATGTATGAACGGAGATTGGAACGGCATGGAGAATATAGGCGAAGAAGAAGGCGTTTGCCTTGCAATGATCTTAACAGGTAAGAAAGGGGAGGAATAGACCTATGAAAAAATTGATCAATTCTGCAAAAGCGCCGGCTGCGGCCGGCCCGTACTCTCAGGCCATCGCAGCGGACCGGTTTGTATTTGTATCCGGCCAGCTGCCTGTAGATCCGGCCACGGGATCTATACCGGAAGGCATCGAAGCGCAGGCTAACGCTTCATTATCCAATGTGAAAGCCGTCCTGGAAGCAGCGGGGTGCACGTTAAACGACGTAGTAAAAACTACTGTATTTTTAAGCGATATGGGAAATTTTTCAGTTGTAAATGAAATTTATGCCGGCTATTTCGGCGAACCATTTCCTGCAAGATCCTGTTTTCAGGTAGCGAAGCTCCCGAAAGACGCATTAGTAGAAGTAGAGGCAATAGCCGTTCTTCCATAAGATACAGAAAGGCGGGGAAAGATAATGGCAGTTTTTTTAGCAGAACCCTATAAGATCAAAGTAGTAGAACCCATTAAAGTAACTACGCGGGAATACAGGGAACAGGCGATCAAAGAAGCCGGATACAATATGTTCCGGCTGAAAAGCGAAGATGTATATGTAGATACATTAACTGATTCCGGCACAAACGCCATGAGCGCTGAACAGTGGTCGGCCCTTATGCATGGAGATGAAGCTTACGCCGGAGCAGCCAGTTATTACCGGCTTATAGCCGCAGCGAAAGATATCTTCGGATATGGATTTTTTCAGCCGGTTCATCAGGGAAGGGCCGCAGAAAAAGTATTGTTTCCAAGTTTTTTAGAAAAAGGCAAATATGCGATCGCCAACCTGTTTTTCGATACCACCAGAGCCCATGTAGAATTAGCGGGAGCAAGATGTCTGGAGTGCTGTAATCCAGAAGCCGCCGATACACAGCTGAAAGCTCCGTTTAAAGGCAATATGGATGTAGAAAAGCTGGAAAAGATCATCACAGAAAAAGGGCCGGAAAATATCGGTATGGTGGTTATGACTATCACAAACAACTCCGCCGGCGGTCAGCCCGTATCCCTTCAGAATATGCGGGATACCGCTGCGATCTGTCAGAAATATCATATCCATTTAAATATTGATGCAGCCAGATTTGCGGAAAACGCTATGTTTGTGAAATTACGGGAACCAGAATGCAAAGATATGTCCATAAAAGAGATCACGAGGGCATTTTTTGATCTTGCAGACACCTTTACAATGTCAGCGAAAAAAGATGCCATTGTAAATATGGGCGGATTGATCGGCGTAAAAGACGAAGAAGCGCCCTATATCCTGAAGATCAAAGCCAACTGCATAAGTTTCGAAGGATTTTATACCTATGGAGGCTTAAACGGGAGAGATCTGGACGCTATGGCCGTAGGGCTTTACGAGGGTATGGATGAAAACTGGCTCCGCTACCGCCTGGCCACTATGGAATATTTCGGGGAACGGCTGGACGAATATGGCATCCCCTATCAAAGTCCCGCCGGCGGGCACGGTATTTTCCTGGATGCAGCGAAATTTTATCCTCAGATCCCATATAACGAATTTCCGGGGCAGGTGCTGAGTATTGAATTATACAAAGAATGCGGACTGCGCGGCTGTGATATCGGTTCTTTTATGATAGGGAATGATCCAGATACAGGCAAACAGTTAAAATCTATAAATGAATTTACCCGATTAGCGATCCCAAGAAGAGTATATACGCAAACACATTATGATATGGTAATTGAAGCGATCAATGAAGTGTGGAAGAAACGGGAAACGATCAAAAGAGGCTACCGGATCACATGGGAACCCCCGATCCTGAGGCATTTCCAGGCGACATTAGAGCCTATCGAATAAAAAACGGCCCAGGACGGTAAAAAAACAGGAGCAAAAGCTTGCTTATAGACATGCTTTCGCCCCTGTTTTTATATCAGCAGTATCCGTGTCACTCCCCGCTTTTCTCTCCCCTGCTCATAGCGGCCACCTCCAGGGCATGCCTGGTGCGCAGCACATAGGGCAGGCGGTTCAGGTCAAAGTTGATCACCAGCTCTTCCGGGAAATCCACTTCTCTTAACATTTCCATAGAATCTTCAAAATGGCCGATCTCATAGCAGATATGGCTGTCGGTTCCCATCAGGATCATGGTCTTATATTTTCTGCAGGCTTCCAGAAGGGTGACGATATTCTTTCTGGCTCCTTTCCTTGTGGACAATGGATTTAACGATCCGTTATTTAATTCCAGAGCCGTATGGTGTTCTGCAGCCGCTGCCGCCAGCTGGTCGTGGTCGATGGGATAACGGTCGTCGTCCGGATGGCCGATCACCGTCACGTTTGGATTTTCCACCGCGCCGATCACCGCCTTTGTGTTGGCCGCCATTCCCAGATCTTTAAAGCACGGAGAATGAAGGCTGGCGATGATGTAGTCCATCTTGGGCAGGATGGACTCGTCCACGTCGATCTCGCCCTTTTCGTTAAAGATATTGGCTTCAATGCCGTTTATCAGATAAACGCCGTCTACTACTTTTGGTATGACTTTAAAATTCGTAAAATAGATAAGCGGCGCTGTGCCCGGCATAAGCTTCGCGTGTTCGCTGGTGCCAAGGACCGTAAGGCCCATGGCCTTTGCCGCCTCGATATTCTCTTTTAGTGTGCTGTACGCATGACCGCTCGCTATGGTGTGGGTATGCAGGTCAACTAGCGGTTTTAACTCCATAATCATTAGCCTTCTTTCTCAGATAGATCATTTCGCCCTCTGGATATACCTGATCCTGGCCTGTGTATACAGTATATAGATTATTTCCTGACTTCACAGTATAGTGGATCTCCCGGCCGTTGTACTGGCGGTTCATGATCGTTCCCGGAAGGCCGCGTCCTTCTTCCTGTCTGATCTCAAATTCTTCCGGACGTACTGGACAGAGTCCTTTTAAGATAAATTCGCGGGATGCGGAAGCATTTTCATAAACATCCAGATTATCGCCTGCGATAAAGCGGTTCTCTTCCCATTTTCCCCTTACCAGATTGCACTTGCTTACAAATGTGGCCGCAAATTCTGTCTGCGGGTTGCAGTAAACCTGCTGGGGCGTATCCAACTGCTCGATCTTTCCATTCTTCATGATCAGGATCCTGTCCGCCATGGACAGCGCCTCGCTCTGGTCGTGAGTAACGTAGATGATCGTCGCTCCAGTCATCTTGTGGATGTTCTGGATCTCCCGCCTCATGCTGATCTTAAGCTCTGCATCCAGGGCGCTTAAAGGCTCGTCCATAAGCAGGATGGACGGCTTTGCGACGATCGCCCTTGCCAGGGCGACTCTCTGTTTCTGTCCGCCGGACAGCTCTCCCGGATAGCGTTTTTCCATTGTGGAAAGTCCCACTGCCTCGATCGCCTTGTCTGCGGCTTCTTTCTTTTCCGCCGGCGTCATGGTGCAGCGCTTGCTGTCTAAGGGGAACTCTACGTGCTCCCTGACCGTCATATGGGGCCACAGGGCAAAGGACTGAAATACCATCCCTAAGTTTCTCTTCTCTACCGGAACATTAAAATCCGAAGAGGAAAGGAGCTCGTCTCCGCTCTTTACTGTGCCTTCCGTAGGCGCTTCAAAGCCGCCGATAATACGTAAAAGCGTTGTTTTTCCGCAGCCGGACGGTCCGAGGATCGCCAGAAATTCTCCGTCCCGTATCTCCAGGGATACATCGTTAAGGGCTGTAAAATCACCAAATTTTTTTGTAAGATGTTCTATTTTTAGGCTCATTGTAACCTCCTGATGGATCGATTGTCAACTGATTCTGATACTGCTTTCTTATGCCGCGCGTCAGTTCAGCCGTGTATCTTCCTGCCAGCACAAAATGTGCTGACAGGAAGCCTGGGATGTCATCCCTATGCCAGGATATATGTCAAATCGCTTTTACAAGCAAGCTTGTAACGCTCTTTCTCATATATCCTGGCGCACGGCTGAACTGAAACTGCTATGCCGCCTGTCCGGACGGGGCGTCCTTCGGGAACATGGAAGGATCTGTTTCTCCCTTGTTCTTTGCCTTGGCCGCCTTCGCCATCTCCTCATCTGTCTTTGGCTTCAGGCACGCGGACAATGCATATGCCGCGAATACGATAAATACGATCACCGCCGACATGGCTGCGGACGAACTGTAATCGCCGCCCTGCTGCAGATTGAAGATCGTAAGGCCGATGGTCTTTGTTCCGGCGGATGCGAGCATAGAAGAAAGGGTCAGCTCGGTCATAGCCGCTACAAAGATCAGAAACGAACTGGACAGCACCTGCTTTGTCATCATCGGGATCATGATCCGCTTCCAGATCACGGCCTTTCCTGCGCCGCATACCTGTCCCGCTTCTTCCAGGGCCGGTTCTACAGACAGCATGGCTGTGGTGCTTCCCTTGATCTGGAGCACAAGATAGCGGGTCGCGTAAGCGATGATCAGGATCTTGATAGTTCCGTAGATCCCCGGAACTTTTGTCCAGTGGAAGATCATGGCAAGAGCCAGGACGATACCTGGAAGGGCGTATGTGAGAGAAGCCGCGGATTCCATCATTCTTGCCGCTGCGGAATTTCTCCTTACCTTCATATAAGCGATCGCCGTACCGATAATGATACAGATCACGCAGGTAACCGCCGCCAGAAGGAGGCTGTTGATCACCGCGCTCCTTACTCCGTCATTGGTAAATACAAACTGGAAATTTCTCAGTGTAAAGTTTTCCGGACGCAGCTTTGTGCCGTAGCTTTTACAGAAGGCGGACAGGATCATGGATACTACCGGAATCACCGTAAAGGATGCCAGTACCGCCAGGCTTCCCCATTCTGCCAGACGTCTTTTTCCAGTGGAAAGATACACTCTCACCGCCCGGTCTTCCTTAACGCTTTCCAGCCCGGAATTTTTCTTTATCATTTTTCCCTGAAGGATCGTGCCGCCGATGGCGATAATGGAAAGGATAACGGAAAGGGCTGCTGCCAGGTTGAAGGATGCAGGTCCGAAGCTGATAGCTTTTTCATAAATATAGGTGCTGAGCACCGGGATACCAGAGGAGATCCCTAAGAATGCAGGTACGCTGAAGTTATCGATCGCCGCAAGGAAGGCCAGGATGCTTCCGCCTGCGATAGCCGGCATAGCCTGGACCAGAGTGATCTTGCGGATCACTTCCCACTGTGTGCGCCCCGCCGCTCTGGCCGCCCATTCCATATCCCTTGGGATCTTGCGGAACATATTGACCGTAAGCAGGTATACCACCGGGATATTGCAGATCCCCATGACCAGCACGATGCCGGGAAGGGTGTAGATATCAATAGCCGGGATCCCGAACTGCTGGAGGATCGTATTGACCGTCCCTCTCCTCATCAGGAAGCTGCTCCAGGAAAGGGTGATGATATACGACGGGATAATATAGGGAGCAAGCACAAGAAGCTCCAGAAGCCATTTTCTCTTAATATTGGTGTACGCCACCAGATAGGCGAAAAAGCTGCCCGCTATGGTCGCGATCAGCGTGGAACCGATCGATATGATCAGCGTATTTTTGATCGCTTCTATGGTACGGTCTTCCTGAAGGAGCTCTGCGTAATTTCCGAAACTAAAGCCTCCGTCAGTGGTAAAACTCATCTGCAGGAGGCTAATGATCGGAAGGACGAATACAAAGCAGACGATCAGGAAAAACACCGCTTTTCGGGTGATCGACAAGATTTTTTCTGTCATAGTCTGTTCCATTCCCTTCTTCTATTCATAGTTCATGTGTAGTTATTCCGGGCGGCGTATCTCTTTCCTCATCAAAGAAAAGGATGCGCCGCGCCGGACTGGTATGATTATTCAAACATCTGAGAGAACTGCTCTTTGTCCGCTTCTCTGGAAGCCGCCAGTTCTGCTGTGTCATAAGTCAGGTTTGTGATCTCGTCTACAGAGCGGAAACCTTCCGGAGCCGCTACGCCGGAACGGACTGGCGTATATCCGATCTCTGCCGTAGCTTCCTGTCCTTCCTCAGAAAGGATAAAGTCTACGAAAGATTTTGCTTCTGCTTCGTGAGCGGTGCCATTGACGATTCCGATAGGCTCGGTAACGATCAGAGATCCTTCAGACGGATAAATAAATTCTACTGGAGCGCCGTCGGCTTTGGAACGGAAAGCCATGTAGTCCGCAAGCATTCCCAGTCCTTTTTCCCCGGCTACCACCGCCGTCTGTACAGAACCGTTTCCTTTGTCAACTTTCACGCCGTTGTCCTTCAGCTGCTGATAGAAATCCCAGCCGAATCCGTCGGTCTTGGTAAGAACGCTTAAGTTATATGCCGCTGCTCCGGAGTAGAGCGGGCTTGGCATGATCACTTCATCCTTAAATTCCGGCTTTGTCAGGTCCTTCAGGCTTGTGATCTCTGTGTCAATGATATCTGTATTTACAACAATACCTGTGGAAATGATCTTTGTTCCTGTGTATGTATGGTCTGCATCATAGTATTCCTCAGAAATGCCGTCCAGCTCCGGAGACTCATAGCTCATCAGAAGGTCTTCAGACTTTAAGGACTCGAATGTAGGAGCATCCGCTACTAAAAGAACGTCTGCCTGAAGAGCGCCTGCCTGCTTCTCAGCCAGGACCTTGCTGACAACCTCTTCTGTTCCGCTGCGGAATACCTGTACCTCTACGTCCGGCTGCACCTCGTTGTATGCCTCGATCAGGGCCTGGATATCAGCCTCCGGCTGTGATGTATAAACGGTAAGGGAACCGCTGATCGGTTCAGCCGCTTCTTCGGAAGCTTCTGCTGACTCTCCCTCTGTGCTCTCTGCCTCAGATGCTGCCGCTGTCGTCGTCTCTGCTGCAGTCGTTGTTTCCGCCGCTGTTGTCTCTGCCTCTGTGCTGCCGCTGTTAGAACTGCAGCCTGCAAGAGCCAGGATTGCTGATGTAACTAAAATCGCCGCTGTTTTCTTTTTCATAATTTTTCTCCTTTAACCATTTGATATACTCTAAATTCTGTATTAAGACGCTGTATTTATCGCCTTCTTCAAAGCCCTCGATCACCATCGGAAGTCCCATGGAGCAAAGGCGGGGAAAAATATTTTCGAAATGGAAGTCGCCGTCCGCAAGAGGCGTATGAAGCTTTTTCCCGGACTTATTCGTCACATGGACCTTCGATACCTTTCCCATAATATCAATATTTTCCCAAAATTCTTCTTCCGTCAGACAGTGGGCCAGGTCGACCGTATAAGAAACCTGCCTGTCCATATCCCGCACGATAGACCGCATTTCTTCCGGAGAAACTGCCATTTCCTTTGGAATATGTTCCATGATCTCCATAGATACGGTAATCCCTTTCTGTACCGCATAGGTGGTAAATTCCCTTATGCTTTCATAGGCCCTGTCTCTTGCCTTTTCGTCTTCCCGCAGGGTGTACCTGGGGGGATGCACGGTTACTTCCTTTGCATCCAGGAAATAGGCAATATCTATGGAATCCTTGATCTCCTTCACCGAAGCCTCTCTTATCGCCCTGTTTAAAGCCGCGAAATTCAGGTCCCAGCTTTTCGCATGCACGACCAGAGAAAGCCCCGCTTCTTCTGTCAGATCTTTTAAGCGGATCAGATCCATATTTTGTGTTTCAGCCTGCTGAGCCCAAAGCTCAATTCCTCCCACATCATATTTCACTGCCATACGGACAATTTCTCTCGGAGGCGCATCCCACATCAGGGACGAAGCAAAATAGACATTTTTCATCGTCTTACCTCCTTGACGGGCTTAATTGTAAAATCCTAATGTTAAATTTACCAACTTTCTATGTTTAAAGAATTGTTAAACTTTAGACAGGAATTGTAAAATCTTTGCGATAACGCCAACCTTATTTGCAAATTCTTTAAGATCTGGAAACAAGGCCTCCGGAAAAGCAATACGCAAAGCGTTTTTTATTCCATAGGAAAGGAGACACTTTTTTTACCCGGAAATCAACACAGTCTTTCCTATAGGAATAAAAAAAAGCCGGAATGCAGATTTCCGGCAAAAGCTTCTTTCCGTCGACAGACCGAAAAGTAAAAATATACAGGATAACACGTTCTCAGCGGAAAGCTTGCAGAGGATCCCTTTCACACGATCCCGTCCAGGGTAAGGACCTCAAATCCTTCCGCTTTTCCCTTCAGCTTTACGCTGCTTCCCAGGGAAGTTACGCGGATCCTCCCTTTCAGCCTGTCCGCTACTTCCCTGGAAATATAAATGGTTCCGCCTGGGGCGTTAGACTCCAGCCTGGAGGCTGTGTTGACCGTATCTCCGATGGCAGTATAGTCCATACGCTGAGGAGATCCGATATTTCCCACTACCGCCTCTCCTACATGGATCCCTATGCCAAAGGAAACGGTGCGTCCGAATCCTTTCATCAGCTGTCGCGACAGCTGGTCTGAGCCGCGGCGCATATCTTCCGCAGCCCGGACTGCCTTCATCACATAATCCTCCTGAGGCCGGGGCGCCCCCCAGAAGGCCATGGCCGCGTCTCCGATAAATTTGTCCAGGGTTCCCTCGTTGCGCATGATGCAGTCCGCGATCAGAGCCAGATACTGGTTCAGGATCTCCACCACCTGGTCCGGCGACATTTTTTCAGACATGGACGTAAAACCGCGGACATCTACAAAGAGCACTGCAATGTCTACGATCCGACCTCCTGTCTCCAGGCTGTCCTTCTTATCTTCCTGAAGCACTTCGTTAACGATCTGCGGGGCTACGTACCGCTTAAAGGTATTGGTCACCCGTCTCTTTTCGATCACAGAGCGGGCGTAATTTAAGGCGAGGCTGGCCACATAAATGATCGTTGTACTGGCAGGGATCCATAAAACGTTTAAGACCGTTCCCCTTTGATACACCCATTTACAGATCAAAAGGTATCCGCCTACGACCGCCGCCCATAAAACGGTAGCGCGGACTGCCGTATTGTTCCACAGCACGATCACACAGCTGAAGGATATAAAAAATAATACGGCCAGCTGGGAAAATTCCATAACTTCTTTTTTATAATCTCCCCACAGCAGGCTCTGGATCAGGTTTGCCTGATATTCTACGCCGTACATGGTCTGGGCGTGATCTGCGGCCGTAACATAGCTGTCCTGCAGTCCCGCCGCGTAAGGGCCGATCAAAACGATCTTTCCGGAAAAATATTCCGCCGGAACCCTTCCCTCCAGTACGTCGATGACTCCAATGGACTCGCTGAAGTCTCCCGGCCTGCCGCAGAAAGGCACGTACCAGAATCCGTTTGCGTCCACCGGCGGTTTTTCCACCTGTCCTTCCCCATAAAATTCCCGAAAATGGTTGGCTATGACAGAAGCAAAAGACGGGATCCGCCTGCCGTCTCCCAGGTCGATCTCCCACAAAGCGTGGCGCAGCACCCCGTCGTTGTCGTACATGGCGTTGATATGTCCCTGGACCGTCGTTTCTTTCAGCATGGGGTACGGTTCGTCGTAAGAGAGGAGTTTAAAATTGTCGATATAGGGAACCGTTTCTCCCAGACCGGGGCCAAATTCTGCGGCAGATGCCGTTACCACGTTGCCGTATTTTCCTGCTGCCAGAGCCAGCCTTCTGTCTTCCTCCCCGCTGCGCTCTCCTGCATAAAGGATGTCCAGGCCGATCACCGCAGGCCTGCAGTCTTCGCTCTGGTTTAAGATTTCAATGGTTTCCGCTATAACGCCTCTGCCCCAGTCCTGGAAGGGGCCGATCTCCTCAAGGGATCTCTGGTCGATCTCCACCAGCACGATATCTCCGTCCGAGGCGCTCCGCTCCTGGTACCACATATCCGCAAACCGATGGTCCTCTTTATCAGTCAGGCCAGCCAGCAGGCACAAAAGCACAGAGGCTGCCGCCGCCACAATAAATTTCATATGTTTCATGCTGACGTACCTCTCTGCTTTGATGGGATCCCTTTAACGCTCCAGCACAAATACTTTTTTAGAAAAATTGTCGCATACCAGAAGCTGGCCGTCCCGGATCAGAAGACCTGCGGGAGCGATCGGATAAGACTCCATATTCTGAGGGCTGCTGGCGATCATGGTTGTAACTGCTCCGTCCTGTATCTTCCGCACCGCCCCATTTCCTGTATCCGACACGTAAATAATGCCGTCGCTGCTGACCGCAACGCCCTGGGGACTGGAAAAGCTCGCCTGAGCCGCTTCACCGTCCTGATTTCCTTCCTGACCGCTTCCCGCGACTATTTCTGCCGCGCCGCCGGTGATCTTCAGGATCCGGTTCGCGCCGGATTCCGCCACATACAGGGAGCCGTTCTGCCAGCAAAGCCCCGTAGGCTCGGAAAGTCCTCCTGCGTAAGTAGAAACGTCCCCGTTTGTGGTCACTTTTCTGATGCAGCTGTTATTTGTATCCGCAATGTAAAGGTTTCCCTCTCCGTCTGTCGCCAGCCCGGTAGGGCGGTCAAAGGATGCCGCGATCCCCCTGCCGTTTACAAACCCTGCCTCCGGTTTTCCAGTAGCCGTTCTGGCCGACTGGTCTGTGATCAGGCGGACCACATTATTGGCGGAATCGGAAACTGCGTAGCCGTTAAGGAACGGAGCGATCGCCCACGGCTCTTTAAAATATGCCTGGTCCAGCGAGCTGTCATTGTAGCCGCCCACCGGTTCTCCATAGAGGTCTTCCGCGCTCCTGGCTCCTGCGTAAACGACGCTTACGCCGTCCGTTACCTTCCAGATCACTTTATTATACGTATCGGTGACAAAGAAGCTTCCATCCTCTGCAGCCGCGATCCCTGACGGGGCGCAGATCACGTCCATAGCGCTCTTTATCTGCTGTCCGCCGGTTTCCGCTTCTGAAGCCGCCTGCATTCCTGCAGTTTCTTCCTGGCCTGCCGTCTCCGCCGCTGCCGGAAAGATCCCCGCCGCCGTCACAGCTGCGGCCGCAAAAAGAGCAGCTGTAAACTTCTTTAAAAATCTCTGTTTTCCAGGATCTTGTTTTCTGTATCCCCCTGCTGTCATTGCTTTCTCTCCTCCTTTGCGTCCTCCTGTTTCCAGGCCGTTTGCCGTTCCTCACCGGAAGCTCCGGCTGCGTTCCCTTCCTCCGGTGTTCCATTTTCCGGATCCTCTTCATAAACCGCCTCTGACTCTGTAGCTTCCTGCAGTCCGTCTTCTTTTTCTGAAGTCAACGCTTCTCCCGCTGTCTTATTTTCCTCCGGAACTCCTGTATCAGAAGCCTCGTCTTCATACTGGCCTTCCGACGGCGTTGCATAATCCCCTTCCGACGGCGTCGCGTACTGATCTTCGGAAGATGTAGCCGTATTCAGAGAGCCGTAGAGCAGATCTTCGTCCAGGATCTCTTCGTCGGCAATGGCTTCCGACGGCGTCGCAAGCTCCATCTGCTCTGCAAGCGCAAGAACTTCCAGGATCTCTTCCGACGGCTGGAAATAGTAGTAGCCGTCGTCCTTCTGCACCGTCTCATAAAGCTCTCCATCATCATACGGCTGGTCGTTAATAAGCACTGCGTTCTCAGACTTCGCTTTGATCGTTGTTTTCAGATCAGCCGGATCTTCCGGAATATAGGTATCGGAAGAAGAATTGCTATCTTCTATATTAACAGCTGGCCCAGCTCCGTCATTGACGATCTCGCCGTCGGTAAATTTCAGCACAGAATGATGGCCTTCCCGCTCATTCTCAATCTGAAGCGTACCTGATCCTGAAGCTTCTGAAATCAGCCTGCAGCCGCCCAGCGTCGTTATAACAACGCTGTCTTTTAATTTCAGCGCCGGCCGCCGGATGGTCGTTATAGACGTATCTTCTGTGATCGTCAGCTGGTTATCGTCGCTGTTCGTAAGGAAATAGATAGCTCCCTCTGCAGCGTCCTGGACTTCTTCATCCCGGATATTGGAATCTTTCATAGTTATGTTTAAGTTGTCCACTCCCTCGGCATATACGCCGTAGCTATCTTCTGTTATATTCAGCTCTGTAGAAGAGATCGTAACCGTATTCTCCCTTGCCAGAGATGCTCCGTAAACAGCTGATCCCTGCTGTTTGACGTTTATAGTCGAGCCGGATATCGTTACCGTATTGTCTGCAGCCGTATTCAGATCTATGCCGTGTCCCTGCGGTCCCACGTTCAGCGTTGACGAAGATATCTCTATAGAATTTCCGGTATGCGCCTGGAAGAGGTTGGAATTTTCCCCGGCTGTGATCGTGGATCCGATTACGGTCACAGACTGTTCGCCGCCAGCGCTTACGGTGCTGCCGGCAGAGGTCGGATCTCCTGCCTCTACAGCGATGCATCCGCTTCCAAGCTCGATCTGGGTATCCGTGATCGCCGCCGCCCCGTTTGTACGGATCAGCGGGATCTTGTCCGACGCTCCTGCTTCCTGTCCCTCATATTCCAGCTTCGCTCCGTTTATCTTCAAAGCGCCGCCTGCGCCGTTATTTATAAGCTGTCCGGTCACGGTGGTAAACACAGCGTCTGAAAGCTTCAGGCTTCCCTGATTATTGAAAACAAATTCCTGTCCGCCTCCAGCCGAGAGAGCCGCCTGGAAGATTCCCGCCTTTTCCTCGCTGCTGTCGCAGATCGCAAAAGCTCCCTTTCCATCTGGAGCGTCTATGCCTACGTTGATCACACTCGTCATAGACATGGTATGTCCGTCCAGATCCAATACCACTGGAGCTTCTTCTGTGCCGTTTGTGATCAGCGTATCATCTGTATTTTCGTCCGTATAGTCTTCTTCCAGAGTGATCCTGGTTCCGTCCGCCGCTGATGAAAGGGCGCTCTTTAAGCTTGTATAAGCCGCCGCCAGACGCAGAGATCCTTCCCCTTCCTGGAAGCCAAACAGATCTCCGGCTCCTACAGAAATTTCTGTGCCGTCCGCTTCGATCAGAGTCCATGTGCAGCCTGCGCCGGTTTCGATCGCCCCGCCGGTCCTGTCTGCAGTAACGATCGCCGCGCCGGTATCTACGGTAAAGGTTCCCTGGTCAGAGAGCACAGAAAATATCTTTCCGCCCTTTCCATCGATCCTTCCGCCGTTTACAGAGACGTCTGCCGCGCTCCCTGCCGGCAGTAAGACCGCCGCGCCGGTATCCTGGGCGTTTACAGTCCCGCCGTTTACTGCAGCTGTCCCGCCGTTAAATGTGAGTCCGCCGTTTACAGTTCCGCCGGCCATTGTAAAGGTTCCGCCGTTCTGGATAAAACCGCCGTCTATGGCGCCGCTGTTGATTGTAAGGGCGCCGGCCGTCTGGGTGATGCCGGAAACCACCGAGCCTCCGTTGATCTCCACCGTACCGCCGGCTGCCTCGATCCCCTGTCCCGCTGTTCCGGAAGACAGGATCAGAGTTCCTGCGTTATGGCTGATCCTGGATGTTACGGTCCCTCCGCTGATCTCCAGGGTCCCTTCCGTCATGCTGAAGGAAGCAGGAAGATCCCCGGCTGTCAGGACGAACCTTGCCCCTGCCTCAGACTGGACGATTTCTCCCCACTGGCCGCCTGCCGCTTCCAGGGTTCCGCTGTTTGCCACGGCCCCCTCTACGATCCCGCTGTTGGAAAGAGTTCCGGTATTCTGGACAGTCTGGGCGATCAGCCGCCCGGTATTGGCAAATGTGCCGCTATTTACAAAGCTTCCCCCTACCTGGAAGGTGTTCATGCTGGTATTATTTACCGTTCCGTTATTTGACATGTTCCCTTCCATGGCGACTGTACCGTCGATCTGAAGCGTCATTCCCGGATTCACTTCCATATGTACGCCTGCGTTCATGGTCAGGCTCTTTCCCTGAGGCACAGTAACGTCCACGTCCACCTCCAGGGTATTATATGCGTCATCTCCTGCTCCGGCGTTTAAAACAACGTTCTTTGTCTTCAGGTACTCGTTTACTTCAGCCGCCGTAACCTTCATAGTCAGTTCTACTGTATCGCTTTCCGGTTCTTCCGGCTCTGTGGGATCTTCCGGCTGAGCGGGATCATCCGGCTGCTCCGTATTATCCCCTGACGGATCGTCCGTATCTCCCTCTCCCGGATCCTCCGGGCTTTCGCCGCCCTGTTCCTGGTCCGAACCGTTGTTTCCAGAGCCGGAGCCGTTTCCGGAACCAGAACCGCCGCTTCCACTTCCGGAACCGTCGGAACTGTACTCATCCCCGAATACAGGATCTACCAGTATCTGGCTGTCCTGTCTGTCGATCTGCTCCTGTATTGCCTGAAGCTTATCATGAGCCTCTGCTTTATCCTTTTCCAGGCGATCCTGCGCCGCAGCAGAGATCTTTTCCGGATCAAGGCCGGAGCCTCCGCCGGCGATCCTGTCCTTTAAAGCAGCGTCCCCCATGATCTCCACCGCGACAAAGCCGTCGATGCTGTTCTCGTCAAAATACTGAAGGATGATATCGCATTTATCTCCCGCCCTGTCTTTGTCGTATACGTAAAAATCCGCTACCTGGCCGCCTTTCATCGAGATATACTTTGTCTGGCCGCTGACCGGATCTGTCACGCTGGCCTCCACGGCGCCCTCCAGGATATAGACGCGGCTGTGCCACTGATCGATGACCTTCACCCATCCTGCAGTCCCGCGGATGCCCGTTATCATGGTAGATGTACGGATATTGAGCGTCTCGTCCTCTCCCACTGGAGACGACACGTTAAAATAAAGGTTCCCTGAATTTAAGAGAAGTTCCAGCTTTTTCCCGTTCTGGCGCAGCTCCATCTGGCTGGAAGCATCCAGCTTCGTAAGTTTTGTACTGTCCAGCGTGATCCATGCGTAGCTCGCCTCCTGGGTCGCCACCTGATAGCCGTTGTACAGCTTCATATCTTCTATCACCGCGACTGCCTTTCCCCTCTGGCTGGAAACATCTACTTCTCCCTCTGTCTTTGTCAGACGCACAACCGCCGCAGAAACTTCTTCCGCGGCAGCTGTCACAGTATTGCCCAGCAGCATGCATATGATAAGAATAACTGCGGCAATACGTCTGTATACCCTTACTTTCCCTGCGTTCATCTTTCCGTACCTCTCCTTCTGTTCCCGTTATTGCTTTGGATGGTCTTCCCAGCATCTGCTCTCTATAAACTGCCTGACCAGCCCGGCATCCAGCTTTCCTTCTATATCCGCCATCTCTGTCAGAATAACGATCGCTTTTTCTGCCGGCATTCCCTTTTTGTAAGGCCTGTCCTTTGCCACCAGGGCGTCAAAAATGTCCAGGATCGCAAGGATCCTGACCTCATACGGCACCTGATCGCCTTTTAACCCCTTCGGATACCCGGAGCCGTCCAGCCGCTCATGATGGCTGGCCGCCCATTCCCTTACGTGAGACAGATCTTTTGTAAATTTGATCTGGGACAGCAGCTTATCTGTGATCACCACATGGTCCTGCATGACGGCGCGCTCCTCTGGCGACAGCGTTCCTTTGCGGATCGTAAGCAGCTGGTACTCTTCCTCTGTGATCCACGGCCTTTTTTCATTATTTTCATCTATGTAAAAAAGTTCCTTCGCTTTATCCAGCCTTTCTGTCAGCTCATCGTCCACGCATTCTGCCGTATCTGCTTCTGCCGCCAGTTTTTCCACTTCTCTGGTCCTTTTTACCGTTTCCTGATAATCGTCCCTGGTACATTTTCCTTCCAGCGTCTCGATCTTTGCCAGAAGCCGTATATCTTCCAGGCGATGCAAAAGTTCGATCCGCTGTTCTTTTGTCAGACGGGTGTTCTTATTCATGATCTCCACAGGAGTTACCAGTTTGCCGATATCGTGGAGCCAGATCGTCATGAGAAGTTCTTCCCTGCGGGCGCTGGAAAACACCTCTTCTCCGCCATTTTCCAGGCTTTCTCTGTTGATATAGTCGATAAACCGCTCTCCGTATTCCGACATATGCTTTGCATGGGTCCCATTGTAGGGCGTCCTTTCGTCGATCGCAGATGACATAACGCTTACAAATGAATTGAGCAGCCCTTTGATATCCTGCAGATAATTCATGTTCTGGATAGCGATCGCCGCCTGGGAAGCCACAGATTCCACAGCCATGACCACGTCTTCGGAAAATTCGCATATCTGCCCGTCTTTGCCTACTGCGTTTAAAAGCTGCAGGACGCCGATGCTCTCGTCCGCCCGGTCCTTCATAGGAACCACCAGCATAGACTGGGTATGGTAGCCTGTGATACTGTCATAACGGGCCGGACCGGAAAAATCATGGTCCGGTTCTGTCCTGACGTCCTTGATCCGGATCGTCCGGCCGTCCAGCAGCGCTTTTGCACATACATTTTCCCCGCTCAGTTTTACAGGCGGGAGATCCGGTTCTCTGCCGTCTCCTCCCATAAATATGCGCAGCGTATTGTTCCGCATGATCTTAAAACGCAGCGTGTCCTCTGAACGGAGATACAACGTGCCTGCGTCGCAGTTTGTCAGTTCCATGACTCTTATGAGTATTTTTTCCAAAAGACGGTTAAAGTCTTTTTCGGACGATAATGAAATCCCAATTTCTAAAATCTTCCTGATATTTTCTTCTGTCATATATGAAATTCCATTCCTTCTCTTCCAAAGCAGCAGGACGGCTCTTCTTTCAGGGCTTCTTCTTCCTGCGCCTTCAGTATTTCGTCAGTGTATTCCCAGGAATAGTGGGCCATTACGATCTTATCCGCCTGCGCCATCTGTCTCAGGCGCAATCCCTGCTTCCAGGAGGAATGTCCCCATCCTGCTTTATCCTTCAGTTCTAACGGCGTGTACTGGGCATCCCAGAAAATGATATCCGCGCCTTTAGAAAAATCAGCCATCTGCCGGAGCATCTCTTCATCCGGCTCGCAATCCAGGCTGTATACGACCTTTTTCCCCTGTCCTTCCAGGGAGTACAAAAGGACATTTCCCGGATGGCTGCCCCGCATTGTCTTCACCGCAATGTCCGGCCCTGCCATAAGCGCGTCTTTCGGTTTTATTTCATGGATATGGATCTTCGCCTGAAGATCGTCCAGCCCCATAGGCCAGTACGGCGGCCCTGCCAGTCTTTCGATCTGCCTGCGAAAGCTTAAGCCTTCCCGCGCCTCTCCATACAGATGGATCTCCCATTCCTTTCTGTAAAACGGCGAAAATCCCATGAGCCCTATCATATGGTCAATGTGGGAATGGCTGAAAAACAGGCGGAGCGGCCTGGGCTTCTCCTGCCGGATCAGTTCCTTAGCCAGATTCATCAGCCCGCTTCCGCCGTCAAAAACGATCAGCTCATCTTTGCAGTCCACGCTGATGCAGGAGGTATTTCCCCCATATTCCAGATAGTCCCTGCCTGTCATAGGCAGTGATCCTCTTGTTCCCCATATTCTGATATTCCACTTTTCTCCCATACGCATTCTCCTGTCCAAAAGACATTTCATTTAATTATACCATGAAACGCTTTTCTGTCATAGTTATTTTTGCATCCAATTTATGGAAATTTGTGATCAGTTCAGCCGTGCGCCATATATAAAAGCCTGAGGCTCTTAAGAAACATCCCGGCGGCCGGCAGACCGTTCGGCTTAAACCGCGTCTGTGTCGGCCTGGATGTTTCCGTCACCTCTGGCTGTTACTATCTTTTGCCTTCCATCGTCTGTTTTACGATGTCTTCCATGATCTCATAATTCAGCTGCCCGGTCACATAACCGAAGATATTGCCGTCCCGGTCGATCATAAATGTAGTGGGATAAGACATGATCCCGTAAAAATAGAATAATTCCGCTTCCGTGTCCATAAGGACCGGATAGGTGTACCCGTTATCCTCCAGGAAGGCTTTGATCTCTTCTTCCGATCCTTCCTGGCTGAAACCCGGCGCAGCAACGCCCAGTACTACCAGAGCGTCGTCCCCTTCTGTATCGTAGGATTCATACAGCTTCTGGATATCCGGCATCTCTGCCCGGCAGGGCGGGCACCAGGTAGCCCAGAAATTAAGAAATATGGTTTTCCCTTTATAATCTTCCAACGTATGGACATTGCCATACTGGTCTTCCAGCGCGAAATCCGCGGCAGGGATCGGCTCCGGCTCTTCCTGTGAAGTCTCCTGCCCGGCTTCTCCTGTCTCTTCTGCAGCAGACTCTGTTTCTGTCTCCTGCGCCTCTGCCTGGTCCTCTTCTGTCTCTTCGTCTGGCAAAACGGCCTCTCCGTCCTCAGGATCCGGCGCTTCTTCCGCTTCCTGCACAGCTTCTGTCTGGGAAAGTCCGGCCAGATAGCCTGTCACATCGTTCATCTTCCCCGTCACCATCAGAAGGCCCATAAGGATCATCAGGACGGCGCCTGCTTTTACCGTATACTTTACGATATTGCCATATTTTTTGAACAGTTCCAGCAGAGACGTGGTAAAAAGCCCAACTGCCAGAAATGGCAGAACAAAGCCCAGGGTATATACGCCGATCAGCAGAAATCCCGCCGTCTTTGTCTCTGCGGAAGCCGCCATGATCAGTACGCTGGCCAGAGCCGGTCCCACGCAGGGCGTCCATGCAAAACTGAAGGTAAAGCCCAGAAGGAGAGCCGTAAGCGACGACATGGCCAGTACGTTCAGCTTCAGCGGAACGCGCTTCTCCCGGGAAAGAAAGGTCAGATTTCCAAAAACGCCCAGCTGATAGACGCCGAAAAGAATGATCAGGATACCGCCGGCCGCAGCGAATATCCGCTGGTTATCCTGGAAAAAGCTTCCCAGGGCGGATATCCCCATTCCCAGCAGGAAAAAGGTAAAACTGATCCCCAGCACAAAAAACAGGGTGTTGACCATCACCCGGCTCCGTTTATAATACATCCTCCCGTCTTCTCCGCGGCGGGCAGTGCCGCCGGAAAGATAGCCGATATAAAGAGGTATCAGCGGCAGCACGCAGGGTGAAAAAAAGCTGAGCAGTCCCTGCGCAAATACTGCGGCAGCTGAAATCTGGATATCAAGAGAAAATCCCATAACGCCTCCTTTCAGTTCAACCGTCCATCCGGTATTTCACAAGGCTTTTTTTGATCTCTTTCCCTCTTTCATGGGGGATCGTATAAGCGTATTCTGTCCTGCCTCTTACCAGGATCCTGGTGCCGCAGCCGCACAGGAACCCGTCGGTTTCTACCAGCTTATTTAAAAAATCGAGCATGCAGTATACCCTTCCGGAATTGATGAATACCACATGCCCCAAACTTCTCGCTTTCTGGACCGCGCGCACTGCGCTTTCCGGCACAGTACGCGTGATCTCGCTGAACAGAGTCCCGTCCACGTCAAAAAATAATGCTTTTCTTTCCATATCTATTTTTCGTCCCGAAATACGATCTCTCCGGTCGTCTCGTCCATGCTGTCTACAATAGCCAGGGATTCCAGACGGATCCCCGCCTCTCTCAGCCTGTCTCCGCCTCCCTGGAAGCCCTTTTCAATGATAATGCCAGCTCCTACAAATTCCGCTCCGGAGTCCTTTACCAGAGAGATCAGTCCCTCCAGCGCCGCCCCGTTTGCAAGAAAATCATCAATGATCAGTACCTTGTCCCCAGGGCCCAAAAATTCTTTTGCTACGATGATGTCGAAGATACGGCCGTGGGTGTAGGACTGTACGCGGCTGGTGTACACCTCCCCGGCGATATTTTTCGTCTTGCTCTTCTTCGCAAAAAGCACAGGGACATCGAAGGACTGCGCCACAATGCAGGCGATCCCGATACCGGAAGCTTCGATCGTAAGGATCTTATTGACCTCCACATCCGCAAAACGCCTTTTAAACTCTTTTCCGAATTCATTAAACAGCTTAATATCCATCTGATGGTTCAGAAAGCTGTCTACTTTCAGTACATTTCCCGCTCCGACTTTTCCCTGTCTGCGGATCTTCTCTTTCAGTAACTCCATGGCTATCCTCCCGTATTATCCCTGCATGTTTTCCATCGTTAAAGTCTGTTTTCCCTTACTGCTCTACAGCATTTTCTACCAGGAAATCTAGAGTCTTATCCTGAAGCGCGTAATTGTCCAGGGCCTCTTCGCCACCTTCTCCCAGCTGCTCCAGAAGCTGGTCAACGCTTTCCGCCTGGTACTCGTCCGCCACTTTCTGTCTGTCTTCATCCGTTACTTCCAGACCTTCTGTCTCCGCGATCTTTTCCAGAGCGATCTCAACTTTTACAGAATTTTCCGCCTGAGTGTAAAGCATATCCTTATATGCCTGTTCGTCCATCCCGTACATTCCGGCCATATCGGCAAATGTCATACCGTAGATCGCAGCCATGTTTTCCATCTGGGATACCTGCTGGTCGTAAACCGCGTCCACAGATTCTTCGATCCCTGTAAATGTACAGCCGTCGATCAGCGCCTGCAGGACTTCGGATTCCTTTATCGTCTGAGCGTTCTGCTCTTTCTGCTCTATCAGCTGTTCCCTGAGGTTTTCCTTCCAGGCTTCCACGTCTGTAAACTGTCCGTCGGAATCTTCCTCAACAAACGCTGCATCCAGCGCCGGAGCCTGGGACTCCTGCACTTTATTGACCGTAACGTCAAAGACTACCGGCTGGCCCGCAAGATCGGGATTATTGGGATATTCTTCCGGGAATGTCAGGTTTAAGCTCAGTTCCTGCCCTTTCACCGCGCCGATCAGCCCGTCTTCAAATCCGTCGATAAACCTGCCGGAACCCAGCCGCAGGTCATAGCCTTCGGCGGTTCCGCCGTCAAAGGCCTCTCCGTCTTTCATGCCTACATAGTCGATGTTGACCGTATCTCCTTCTTCTGCCGGACGGTCCACTTCCACCAGCTCTGCAGCGGCTTCAAGCCTGCTGTCGATGGTCACCTGCAGTTCCTCGTCAGATACGTCTGTATTCTGCTTTGTCACTGTGATCCCTTTATATTCGCCCAGTTCAACTTCGCCGGTGATCTCCGGTCCCTGGTCCGCTCCTTCTGTATCGTCTGTCTCAGCTGCTGATTCTGTCTGAGCCTGCGTCGTCTCAGCCGTCTCTTCCTTCTGTCCGCAGCCGGTAAACATCATCGCCGCAGCCAGTCCGCAGGCACATAATACTGCATATTTTCTCATAATAACTCCCTTTTCATTTTTATTATAACCGTCCGGGACGGTTACTTTTCTTTTTAAAGCAAAGTATATCATATCATGATGTTGGGGTCAAAAGGTATTTTGCCCCCTATGCCAGGATATATGTCAGATCGCTTTTACAAGCAAGCTTGCAACGCTCTTTATCATATATCCTGGCGCACGGCTGAACCGTTAACCGCTATTCAGCCTCGTAAAATGCCTTAAAGGCAAGATATGTATGGTAAACGTCCAGCTTGGAAGCAAGCTCGAACGGCGCGTGCATGGAAAGGATCGGCACGCCCAGATCCACCACGTCCACGTTCATGGAAGCAACGTATTTTGCGATCGTTCCGCCGCCTCCCGCATCTACTGCTCCCAGTTCGCCGGTCTGCCAGCATACGCCGGCATCGTCCATGATCTTTATCACTTTCGCCATCAGCTCCGCGCTGGCGTCGTTGGAAGCGGACTTTCCTCTTGCTCCGGTGTACTTTGTCAGAACGCAGCCTTTATTGATATAGCAGGAATTTCCCGGCTCGTAGACGCTGGAGAACGTCGGGTCGTAAGCCGCGTTTACGTCGGAAGAAAGACAGATGGAATTGATCAGGACTTTTTTCACATCCGCGTCCTGGGCCTTGGCGAGCCAGGAAATATAGTGGCCCAGATAATCGGAATTTAATCCCGTGTTTCCCTCTGATCCGATCTCTTCTTTGTCCGTAAGGACTGTAACGGTGGTATATGCCGGCGAAACAGCGGCGATCTCCGCTTTCAGAGCCGTATAGGCGCATACCCGGTCGTCCTGCCCGTAAGCGCCGATCAGGCTTCTGTCAAAACCGATGTCTCTGGCGTGGAACGCCGGGACCATCTCGATCTCCGCCCGGATAAAATCCTTTTCCGTGATGCCGTATTTCTCATTAAGAAGCGCCATGACCTGAAGCTTCACTGCATCTTTTATTTTTTCATCGCTCTCATCGTCCATAAACGGCATAGAACCGATCAGGATATTCAGCTCTTCTCCTTTAATGCCTTCGCTTAAAGGACGCTTGTTCTGTTCCGCAGAAAGGTGGGGCAGAAGATCTGTCACGCAGAAAGCAGGCTCCCCTTTTTCTTCCCCTACAGATACGGTGATCTCAGCTCCATCCTCCCGGATGATCACGCCATGAAGGGCAAGGGGGATCGTTCCCCACTGATATTTCCTTAAGCCGCCGTAATAATGGGTCTTAAAATAAGCGATATCATTTTTCTCATACAGGGGCACCGGTTTTAGATCCAGCCGCGGGGAATCGATATGGGCTCCATTGATCCTCACTCCCTCTTCTATAGGCTTTCTGCCAAATGTAGTGGCGATCACAGCCTTCTTGCGGTTTACCCAATATACCTTATCTCCAGGCGCGTATGCCTTGCCTGGTTCAAACGGCCGGTATCCGGCCTCTTCCAGCATCCGGACGGAAATAGCGGCGCATTCGCGCTCTGTCTTTCCATGATCCAGGTATTCTTTATATCCCTGGCAGAAATCCTCCGCTTTTTCTCTGTGATCCGGATATTTTTTTCCTATATGGGGAAATTCCCAAAGCAGTTTTTTCTGAAGTTCTTTTGTCTTTTCACTCATGTTTTTCTCCTCCTGATCAGCCTGATATCATCGTGTCGCTGTCCAATACGATGGTAAATGGTCCGTCGTTGACTAACTCTACCTTCATATCCGCGCCAAATATCCCTTTTTCTACGGTATCTGAATATTCCCGGCATTTTTCCGCCGCGTATTCGTACAGCCGCTCCGCAAGCTTCGGCTCTCCAGCCTTGATAAAGCTTGGCCTGTTCCCTTTCCTGCAGTCCGCGTACAGGGTAAACTGGCTGACCGCCAGGATCTCCCCGCCCACATCCTTTAAAGACAGGTTGGTCTTTCCGTTCTCATCCTCAAATATCCTCAGTTTTCCCACTTTTGCGATCATCTTATCCACGATCTCTTCCGTATCTGTATCCGCGGCTCCGATGAGAAGCAGAAATCCTTTTCCGATCTTTCCCACAGTCTCCCCGTCTACCGTTACGCTGGCGCGGGAAACTCTCTGAATCACGATCCGCATGATCCATCCTCCTATCTCAGCAGTAATTTCATATAATCCAGCACCGATCCCTCGTCGATATCGCCATAGATCACTTCTTTGGCCAGGACCGGCACGTCTGTAATAATATTATCTACGCGGAGCAGCTTCATACGCTCCAGCTCCGCCTTTGAATTTACCGTCCACACATGAACGGTTTTTCCATATTCATGGACTCTGTCCAGCATCCGGCTGTCTACAAGGGAAGAACGGATGCTGATAAAATCCACCTCTTCTTCTGAATAAAAATTGCCGTAAGCAGCTGAAATGATATAGCCGGTCAGGATATCCGGATTTACCGCCTTGATCCTTTTTAAATAATTCAGGTTCAGGGACGTTACTACGCACTGCTCCGTCATATCGTATTCCCGGATCATCTCAGCCACAGCCTCCGGAAGATCTGTATCCGTCCCTTCGTTTTTCAGCTCGATGTTCAGCTGGATCCGTCCCTTGGCGTATCCCATGACCTGGCTTAGGGCCGGTATCTTCTCTCCCCGGAACTCCTCAGAAAACCACGCTCCCACGTCGATCCCCAGAAGCTCCCGGTAAGTCATGTCCCGGATCTTCCGGTTCACTCCCGCAGTCCGCCTCAGGGTAGAATCATGGGAAAGCACGATCACTCCGTCCTTTGCAGTCTGTACGTCGATCTCCGCGTATTCCGCCATTTCCTCCACCGCCTTTTCGATGGCGGCTATAGTATTTTCCGGCGCCTCCTTTGAACTGCCTCTGTGGGCTGTTACCGGGATCTGTGTAAAGAGTTCGTCTACGGTTTCCATACCGTTGCGGAACGCGTCATATATAAAGATGATATTAATAGCTCCTACCACCAGCAGCGCCGGCACGACCCGTTTCCTCTGAAGGAATTTTTCTCCCGGATATCCAAAATCCCAGCGTTTCCTCCTGGACATCTCGCTGGTATAGTGATAATACTCCACCGTCGAAGCTCCGTAATATACAAGCCCTACTGCCGCTTCCGCCAGGAAGAGCCAGAACAGTTCCGCCCTGTCCCTCAGGGAAAGGATCATGATCTTCGTCTGACCGGAATAGTGAAATTCTACTGCCGCCAGGGAGATCGTCAGGATAAATACCCCGTATACGACCGCAAATGCCGTTACCGTCACAATATAATACTTTGCCAGGGGAAGGAACGTCTCCGTCCATCTTCCGCCGATGATATACTGGCTCCGCCTGTAGCTGTCGTCGAAACGCCGTCCCTCGATCAGGCAGCCGTGGACCGAAAATATCCCCGGAAGGATCGCTGTCGCGGCTACTCCTGCCAAAGACAGCAGAAAGATCCATCCGCTCCTGGAGGATATAAATTCTTCCAATACAAAGTTCACAGGCCTTACCCGCATGAACACCCTGTAAAGAAACAGGATATTTCCAAAAAAGGCCTGCAGCAGAATAAAGCCGAACAGCTTCCAGTTACGGTTTTCGATCTGGTCTTTCGCCTTCTTGATGCCGCCTGCCAGCATTTCCAGAGCGCCTATCCTTTTATTATAAGCCGCAGCCTGGAAGGCGCTGATCAGGCCTCCTACCTCCACAGTCATCAGCAGAACTCCAAAAACGGCAAGGAACAGCATAGACAGGATCGTAAAAGGCTGCATAAAATAAGACTGTATATTTCCCACAGTCAAAAAGCCGTATCCGGCCATTTCCAGCGTAGCCCGTATCATACGGTTCAATATCCATATATAGACCGGCACTGTGACCATGCGGTAAAACACCTGGAAGATCAGTACATCCCAGCCTACCAGCCTGATCACCTGCAGCATTTCTTTTGTAAATTTCGTCATATCGCTTCTTCCGTCCATATGTCAAAAAGGGAGCGCCGCAGTTCTGCGGCTTCTCCCCTCCAACAAATTTCCGTAACAGTTCAGCCATGCGCCAGGATATATGATAAAGAGCGTTACAAGCTTGCTTGTAAAAGCGATTTAACATATATCCTGGCATAGGGATGGCATCCCAGGCTTCCTGTCAGCACATTCTGTGCTGGCAGGAAGATACACGGCTGAACTGCTACAAATTTCCTACTGTTGTTTTCCGGACACTTTTCTTTCAAGCGGCGGCCGTTCGCCAGAAAATGTCCCGGACGTCACTCCTGGTCCGGCTTCGTCCGTTCCTGGCCGCTTGCCAGAAGGATCCTCTCGTTCAGCGAGAACATCTTGGCGTCCAGCATATCCACCATGTCCGCGCAGGCCTTCAGCTCCTGCTGAAGATTCTCAGGAGCATCTCCTTCGAATTTATAATAGATCTTGTGCTCCAGACTCGCCCAGAAATCCATAGCGATCGTCCGGATCTGGATCTCAACCTTCGTTTCCACTGGTCCTGTGCTTAAGTACACCGGTATGGTAACTACCATATGGTAGCTCCTGTATCCGTTCGGTTTCGGATTGCTGATATAATCCTTGACAAAAAGGACTGTAATATCTTTCTGCCGCGATATCATATCCGCGATCAGATATATATCCGGGCGGAAGGAGCAGATCACCCGGATCCCTGCGATATCGTTCAGCCTGTCCACCATGTTGTCGATAGTCGCCTCGTATCCGGAACGCTTCAGTTTCTTTACAATGCTTTCCGGCGTCTTTAACCGGGACTTTACATGCTCGATCGGGTTATAATTATTGATCTGTACAAATTCATTGTTGATGATCTCGATCTTGGTATTAATTTCCTTCAGCGCCGATTCATATAAAAACATGATGGAGCGCCACTGGTCGATCTGGTTGTTCTTAGGGGCGTTGGCCATCTTCTCCCCTCCTTTAAAGCTGCGTATCTCCGTTCTATTACAGTTTCAGTCCCTTTAACAGAGAGCCAAGGCCGGTCACTGCCTCTCCGGAAGCCTTATACTCTACATGCTCAGGCTCTTCTTTTTCTTCCGGCTCCAGAGCCTTCATGCTCAGGCTCAGCTTTCCGTCGTTGGTATTCAGGATCTTTACTGTCACCTTCTGGCCTTCCTTTAAAACAACGCCTGGGTGCTTGATCCTCTGATTGCTGATCTGGGAAATGTGGAGCAGGCCGGAAAGTCCGTTGTCCAGATTGATAAAAGCGCCGTATGGCTTTAAGCTGTCCACAGTGCCTTCTACTACGTCTCCAGGATGGCACTGAGCAAGCTTCTCCGCTTTCTCCTGATCCTTCTTCATCTTCATCACTTCTCTGCCGGAAAGTACCAGTCTCTTCGCCTCCGGATCAGCGGTGATCACGATCACTTCCAGGCTCTTTCCCTGCATATCTTCCAGTTTTTCAATATACTCTGTGGAGATCTGGGAAGCAGGTATAAATGCTCTGAGGTCTTCCACATAGGTAACAAGTCCGCCTTTGACCGCCTCTTTTACCTTAACAGTGATAACCTCTTTGGATTCCATCATATCCCGTACTGTCTGCCACTTCTCTGCGTCCGGGTTCTCATCCTCTTCCAGTTCGTTCTGCTTATCCAGCGTTTTATAAGAAGCTTCCAGCTCTGCTGCGTAATCTTCCATCGTCTCAACTGGCTCAGATGCTTTGATCTCTTCCGTCTTTTCTGTCTCTTCCATTGGTTTGTTCGTTTCTTCCATGATAGTTTCTCCTTTTCCTGCGCTGTCCGCAATAAACAGCCTTATTAATATTTAAATTTATCATATTCTGCTTTATATTTCTATAGTTTTTGTAAAAAAAATATCTTGACAAAATGAAAATATTTTTTTAATATAATCTTAGTAACCATTATCATTATTATTTTAATTAAAAACACCTTTTCCTTATAATATCTGCAGCAGCGCAGCGATCTATTGATTTCAGGATCCTGCCAGATGGTGTTATTTAATGGAAGGAGGCGACATGAAAAAGCTGAAGTACAGCCGTCAGAGGGAATCCATCAAAGCATGCCTCATGGCCTGCCGCGACCACCCTACTGCTGATGACATCTACATGAGGATACGTGAAGAATATCCCAATATCAGCCTGGGCACTGTATATCGCAATTTAAACCTCCTTGTAGAGATAGGAGAAATTCAGAAGCTCTG
>DWZA01000049.1 GCA_019118365.1 Candidatus Lachnoclostridium stercoravium
CGATGCAAGCTTGTTTGCAAGAGGATTTTCGACCTTGGGACCCGCCAAAAACATGAATAAGAAGCCATTTTTCGCAGAAAAATGAGCGGATTATGAATGTTTTTGAGGCGTGTGAGAGTGCGAAGCACGGAACAAGCCGGTATCAAAGGGGTCAAAAAACCTTTCGACCCCAACATCGTGATATATAATTAGTCGCATTCTGCGATGCACTCGATCTCGATCAGACCGCCTAACGGCAGTTTTCCAACCTGGAAGCAGGAACGCGCCGGGAACTGGCCGCCGAAATAAGATTCGTAGATCTTGTTGATCGCCGCGAAATCAGCGATATTGTCTAAGAAGATGGTTGTCTTCACGATCTTCTGATAGCTGCTTCCAGCCTCTTCCAGGATCGCGCCCAGATTCTTCATGGAGCAGTGAGCCTGCTCTTCTACTGTCTCCGGCATTTTTCCTGTAGCCGGGTCAATGCCCAGCTGTCCGGAACAATATACCATTCCGTTGCTCTTAATTGCCTGTACATATGGTCCTACTGCGCCTGGCGCTTTTGTCGTTGCGATTACTTCTCTTGCCATTGTTATCGTCTCCTTTTCTTAATTCAATATTGCAACTGTTCAGGGCGTCCTGAACTATTTACCCAGTCTTACTTTACTACTTCTGTTCCTTTTTTCCTTAAAACAACGCCGTTTCTCTTTCCGGTGTGCTTTCCGTTTGCAACGGTCGTCTCGCCGTTTACGAGAACATACTCGATGCCTTCCGGATACTGTACTGGATCGGTAAAGGTTCCTTTATCAATAACTGTATCCGGGTTGAAGATACAGATATCTGCGTAGTTGCCTTCCTTCAGGATTCCTCTTCCTGTCATGTTGAAGGTCGCCGCCGGCTTTCCTGTCATCTTGTAAACTGCCTCTTCCAGAGTCAGGGCTTTGTCTTCTCTTACATACTTTCCTAAAACTCTTGGGAATGCGCCGTATACCCTCGGATGCGGCTTTCCGCCTAACAGTCCGTCGGTGCAGACGTTCATTTCAGGCCTCTTCATGAAGCGCTGTACATGCTCTTCTGTTCCGTAGAAGTCTACCATACCTACTGCGTTCTCTTCTTCCAGAAGAAGATCAAAGGTGGCATCGTATGGATCTTTGCCTCTTAATTCGCCTAACTGCATAAGGCTTAAGCCTACTGCGTCCTCATTCTTTTTATTCTTAACGCTTGTAACGAAGATCTGATCAAGGCCTGCGAACTCTACGAAGTTGTCCCAGCCTGGGATACCGTGTTCAATGTCGTAAACCATTTTCTTGCGCAGTTCAGGATCTGCCAGTCTCTCCAGCACCTTGTCCGTGCCGCCGTCATGTACCCACGGAGGAAGGATAACGCCGAGCATGGTGCTTCCTGCCACGTATGGATACTGGTCGAAGGAAACGCGGATGCCTTCTGCCTCTGCCTTCTCTAAGAGTTCAACAACCTTATCGATCTTGTCCCAGTTCTTCTTTCCGCATACCTTGAAATGAGAGTAGTGGATCTTTACTCCAGACTCGCGGCCGATCTTAATAACCTCTTCCATAGAATCAAGGATGGTGTCAGCCTCGCTTCTCTGATGGATCACGAAGCTTCCGTCGTACTCTGCAACTACTTTGCACATCTCGATGATCTCTTTGGACTCGGAATATGCGCATGGCATATAGATCAGTCCTGTGGAAAGGCCTACTGCGCCTGCTTCCATCTCACGTCTTGTGATCTGGCGCATTTTCTCAAGCTCCTCTTCGTTTGGAAGACGGTTCTCAAGTCCCATAGCTTCCATACGGATATTTCCGTGAGGTACAAGATAGCACTCGTTCAGACCTGGTTTAACTGCATCGATCATCTTTAAATAATTTTCGGTCGTCTCATAATTCCAGTCGATGTCGTCGGAGTCTCCGTCAAGGCCTGCCAGGTTCTTTCTCCACGGGCTTACATACTGCTTTGGCAGCGGAGCCATGGAAATACCGTCCTGTCCAAGGATCTCTGTTGTGATACCCTGCATAACCTTCGGAGCTACTTCCGGATCTACAAGGATCTGCAGATCGCTGTGGCTGTGAGTATCAATAAATCCAGGCGCTACTACAAGGCCTTCTGCATCGATCACTTCTGCGCCTTCTGCTTCCCCCTCGGAAACGCTTCCGATCTTTGCGATCTTTTCTCCGTCTAAAAGTACGTCTGCTTTAAATCCCGGATTGCCGCTTCCATCTACTACTAAACCATTTTTTATTAATTTTTTCATGTTTTACCTCTCCTTATATTTTACTGCATATTGCAGATTCTTCTTTTTAGTCTTCCTCAAATTTGATCTCCGGTGCTGCCGGAACGCCGCTGCTCCTCTCGATCTTGGAAACAACGAAGATCACTACGAATGCTACGATACCGCCCGGAACCATTGCGCTTAAGCCCCATGGTGTGTTCAGTCCGTAGATCCAGATCGCTGCAACTACTGTACCTGCAACGATGGAGATAAATCCTGCTCTCTGAGTTACGTTCTTATAGAACAGGCCGCAGATAAATGCTGCGAACGGACCCGCGCTCCTTAATGCGAACGCGCCCATCATAACGCTGATGACGTTGGAAGCTACCAGTGCGACTACCAGGCCGACTGCTCCTACTACTACCATGGTTACTCTGGAGATCCATACTTCTTTCTTGTCGTCTTTTACGCCCTTATTGATATAAGGAACAAAAACGTCGTTTGTAAACATTGTTGCCGTACCGATCATGTTTCCGGAAGCGCTACTCATGGTAGCTGCTACGATAGCTGCCAGTACAAGGCCTGCCACGATAGACGGCGCGAAACGGATCGTTGCTTCTGCAAGGGCGTTCTTCTGTGCTCCGGCAAGAGCATAACCGTCGATGCAGGTGTAGGCGATAAGACCGATGAGAGCCGGAACGATAGCGTATACTGCGGAAACAACGCCTGCAAGGATAGAACCTGTCATAGCTGCTTTTCCGTCTTTTGCGGAACAGAATGTCTGAACGATCTCCTGTCCTGTTGGGAATGTCATGTAGTACATAGCGATGTAGCCGATGATCGTCGGAAGGCCGATCTTTGTCATGCTGAGAAGATCAAGGCTCTCTCCCTGTGCTCCTGTGATCGTCTCTGCCTTTGCGAACAATTCTCCAAAACCGCCTACCTGCGGATTGGCGATCATGATGAACAGAGCGATGGTCATACCTACTGTGATGAACAATACGTGCATCAGGTTTGCTGCTGTAACGGATTTGAATCCGCCTACCATGGTGTAAGCGATAACTACGATAGTGGTGATCACTGCTGCAATATCAAATTCAAGTCCTGTAACTACATTTATAACTGAAGCTGTTGCGATGATCTGGGCGCCTGTTGCAAGGAACAGGGCCGCGATGGATGTAAATGCTGTAAAAATGTGTGATGCTTTTCCATATCGTTTGCTGATGATCTCCGGCACTGTGTTCGCCTGAGCTTTTCTAAAGAAAGGTGCGATCTGCGCTACCAGCACAAAGCCGATACCTGCCGCAATAACGTACCAGGATGCGGACAGTCCGTATGTATAAACGTTGGTCGCGATACCTGTGGTGCTGGCGCCTCCGGTATTTGCCGCGAAAAGCGTACCGGCCAGGACCACCGGACCCAGGGATTTACTTGCCATCAGGAAGTCGTCATTACTCTGGGCTTCTTTGGATTTCTTTCTGCTGGATACAAAGAGTCCCAGCGCAACGGTTGCTGCCATGTATAACAAAATAATAACTAATGCGGTGATCTGTATACTGCTCATACGTTTTATCCCCCTTCTCCGTATTTTACTTTAACAGTGCTTCCATGACCCCATAATAGCAGTCAGTTACTTTTGCCAACTGGTCGATCTCGATATATTCGTTTACTGTATGAGCCAGGTTCTCTCTGGACGGCCCTAAACCGAAGGTCTTGATCCCTGCTTCTCCGGCGTAGTGGCTGCCGTTTGTGCAGAAATTGTACTGAGTAATAGATGGATCGTATCCCATTTCCTTTAACTGTCCCATTACCGCCTGTACGAAATCGGAATCCTCATCATACAGCCATCCTGGGAAGAATCTCTCGCCTTCAATGTCGTTTCCTGTATAGCATTTTTCCTTACCAACTGCGTAGGAAACCTTTACCTTTAACTGAGGATCCTTTGCCATCATCTCGTCTAAGAGATCCTGGATCGGCTTTAATACGCTTTCCTTTGTTTCTCCAACCAGAAGACGTCTGTCATAAGTTGCCCGGCAGTATTCCGGAACTACGGAAGCTCCAGGATACGGAGCGGATTTAATATCTGTCAGCTCCAGGATACCGTCGCCAAGCACCGGATGGTGGGTCGGCTCTAATGTGCGGATCGCTTCGATCACCTGAGCCATCTTGTAAACAGCGTTTACGCCTTTTTCCGGATTTGCGGAATGGCACGGAACGCCAAATGTCTCAACAACGATCTCGCCGCGGCCTCTCTGGCCTACCTTTAAGTTCAGCTGGGAAGCTTCGCCGATCACTACGTAATCTGGCTGAACGGCTTTACTGATCTCTCTTGCAGCAACGCCTTCGAAGCACTCTTCATGAACAACGCCTGCTACGTAGATCTCTCCTGCAAAATCTTTATCTGTATCTTTTGCGAAGTTAGCTGCCGCGCATGTCATAGCAGATACGGCGCCCTTCATATCGCTTGTTCCGCGTCCGTAGATCTTTCCGTCGTGGATCTCTGCTGCGAATGGCGGATACTGCCATTCTGTCTCGTCTGTTACAGGTACTGTATCGATATGGCCGTCGAACAGGATCTTCTTGCCTGGGCGTTTTCCTTTAATGCAGCCGATGATGTTGCCGTATTTGTCGATCGTTACTTCGTCAAATCCCATAGCCTGCATATTTTCTTTTAATACGTTTGCCACACCCTGCTCTTCGCCGGAATAGCTCCTCTGTCTGATCACCTTCTGGCACAGGCTTACTACTGCTTCTTCTCTTTCCTTTGTTAACATCTCTTTTTCCTCCTTATACACTTTAGTTCCCTTTTGCTACTTATTTAAAACTGGGATACTTTCCATCCCATACGACTGCTTTGTAATTTTCCTTATCTGTATCTCCCTCTGTGCTGAAGAAGAGTACCTTTGAATTTTCATCCAGCTGCAGCTTTTCTTTCAGCCATGCAAGGTCTGGATTTGTCATGATCTCGGCTACGCACCCTACAGTAGCAGCTCCGCTCTCGCCGGAGATCACTTTTCCGTCTTTGCCTTCCGGATTTCCTAAGATCCTCATTCCTTTTGCCGCCGCGTAATCCGGGCAGGAGATGAAGTTGTCGGCGTAGCTGTGGAGAACATTCCAGCCAATGCTGCACGGTTCGCCGCAGGCAAGGCCCGCCATAATAGTGTTCATATCTCCAGTCACAAAATGAAGTTTTCCGTCGTTTGCCTCTGCTGTGCGGAACAGGCAGTCTGCCTTATTAGGCTCTACGATAGTGATGATCGGTCTGTCTTCTTTATATACATTGGAGAAGAAACCAGTAACCGCCCCGGCCATGGAACCAACTCCCGCCTGCAGGAAGATGTGGGTTGGCTTTTCCGGAAGCTGTCCCCAGGCTTCAAATCCCATGGTGCCGTAGCCCTGCATGATCCATGTGGGGATGTCTTCATATCCTTCCCATGCCGTATCCTGTACCATAACCCAGCCGTTCTTCTCTGCCTGGCTGTTTGCCAGCCTTACGGCCTCATCATAATTCAGATCTGTAATGGAAGCGTCTGCTCCTTCTGCCTGGATATTTTTCAATCTTTCTTCCGCGCTTCCCTTCGGCATATAGACAACCGCTTTCTGCTTCAGCTGGTTTGCTGTCCACGCAACGCCTCTTCCGTGGTTGCCGTCTGTAGCTGTTACAAATGTGATCTCTCCAAGCTTTTCTCTTACTTCGTCAGAGATCATCTTTTCGTATGGAAGCTCGCTGATATCCATTCCCAGCTTCTGCGCCAGATAATTGCCGATGGCGTAGCTGCCGCCTAATACCTTGAACGCGTTCAGGCCAAAGCGATAGGATTCATCCTTTACGTACATCGCTCCAAGGCCCAGAGCCGCCGCCGTATCCGGCAAAGCTGCGAGAGGCGTCTTCTCATACACCGGGAAGCTGGCGTGGAACTGCTGAACCTTCCTAGCCTCTTCCTCATTCAAAAAATTTATGTCGTATTTTTCTTCCGTACCATGCTGTAATTGAACAAGTTTGAATTCCTCTTTCATACTGGTCTCCCTTCTTTTCTTTTTTTCAACCTCTGCACTATTATAGAGCAATCGTTATGCCAGCTTTTAATCTCTGGCTCTTTCCTTTGTGATATTTTTATAATTTATCTAGTATTTTCAAGGGTTTTCCGTCATTTTTTATTTTAAGAAAATTTTTTAACATCTGATCCTTCACATATTCCACTTTATTTTTCTCTTGTTTTTATTCTCATTATAAGAATTTTTATCATTCTGAGAAATCTCGCATTCTCATATTGAGAATTTGTATCCTGTCAAGATCAAAAAAACATCACAGTTTTGCGGTCATAACAAAGGCGGAAGACCGCTGTCTTAACCCGTCAGGGTGGATTTTCGATCTTCCGCCTGTAATAAACGCGTCTGCTTTTGCAGAATGGATTTTAATTATGTTCTTTGAACGGCACTTCTATTCCAATATGCTGTTCGTACTTCTTTAAAGTAAACGCCTTCATTAATACTGTGTAAATAATCACGCTGACAACAAGGCCTACGAAGAAGGAGTAATCTCCGCCAAAAAGGGAAATTCCAAAGGAAAGTACCATCGTGGCGATAGCGCTCATATTAAAGCCTTTTGTGTACTCATACTGTCCGCCTTCGTTGTAAAGGTCGTCTACATTTAAAACGCTCTTTCTGATAATAAAGTAGTCTGCCAGCATGATCCCCATGATCGGTCCTAAAAGAGTGGAGAACTGGGACTGGATCACTACCAGGAAATCGCCTCCCTGCTGCTTCCATGGCATCATCAGAAGTCCGATCACGCCGGAGATGATAGTGGTCATCCAGAATTTCAGCTTCGGGAAGATATTTAACAGGATGTATGCCGGAGGCATAAGGTTTGCCGCCGTATTGGTCGACCACTGTGCAAAAGCGATAGCGATAAAGCAGAATACCAGCAGTACCATATTATTGGAAAACAGGCTGTATACTACATTGTTCAGATCCCATTCTCCTGTGTAGATACCGGCCGCCATACCAACGATCATAGCGATGATGCCTACTGCCATCAGGCCGATCAGCTGTCCTAAAATAGCTCTCCGGTTTCTCTTTACCAGCCCTTCGTTCTGATAATCCGGAGTACGCTTGATCTGTCTGGACAGGTCCGGTCCGTTTAATGCCATGGTGATCCAGCCGCCTGCGATACCGGATACTGCAAATGCGATAGAATAGTTTCCTGCCGCGTGTACGTTCATGATATCCGGAATGGATACGTTGTATTCCTGGCAGATAGCAACTACGATAACTGCGAACATGATCCCCAGACAGGGAACTGCCAGCCAGTCGAACTTTGCCATAGCTTCCATTCCAAAGAGCGCGTTTACGATCTGGAAGACCGCAAACAGGATGAGCATTAAGGTTACATTGTCAAATCCCGGCATAATAATGCCCACGATCATATTCAGAGAACATGCGCCTACCCATGTCTGGAATCCAAACCAGTAAAAGCAGGGGATCGACCGGACAAGTCCTGCAAGGAAGGAACCTTTATATCCGAATGCGGCTCTGGTATAGACGGCAAACGGAACGCCGTACTTTGTTCCGATATCGCCGACCAGAACAGTCAGGGCGGTTACAAGTCCGTAACCGATAAATACTACAAGTACCAGCATCCACGGTGACAGGCCGTCCCCGCTGTTATAATACTGTGCTCCCAGGCTGAACGCAACGATATTGATGGTCATGCCCGCCCACAGAAGCGTATAATCCAAAAGCGATAATGTTCTTTCTTTTTCCCCGGCCGGAAGCAGCTCAGGGCTTCTCAGTTTATCAGACCTTTCGTTTTGCATTTGTTATGTACCTCCAGTTTTATGTCGTCTCTTAATTTAAGCTGTACTTCTTCAGATATGCCGGGTTAATGCGGCGTTTGATAAATTCTCCGGCGCCTTTCCTGCCTTTGAATTCTCCGTCTTCTACGATCACTTCGCCCTTGGAAATGGTCATGACCGGATAACCTTTCACCTTGAATCCCTCGTGGAGGCAGTAGCTGATGTTATTATGAAGAACATCTTTGGATAAAGTAACTTCTTTTTCCATATCTACCAGGACAATATCCGCATCCGCTCCTGGAGCGATGATTCCCTTCTGCGGATAGCAGCCGTAGATCTTAGCGATATTCGTACTTGTCAGTTCGCATACTTTATTAATGGAGATCCTTCCCTTGGAAACGCCTTCGGAAAGAAGGAGCGGAAGACGGATCTCAATGCCGCTCATGCCGTTTACAACTTTTCTGAAGTCCTGCTTCCATGTGCCGTCCGGATTCTTTTCCAGGAACATGGATTTTTCATCAACGTCAAAGGTGCAGTCGTCGGAACCAGTTAACAGGATCGTTCCGTCCTTTAAGCCTTCCCACAGCTCTGCAGCTTCCTTCGGAGTACGCAGCGGCGGGGAACAGATAGCCAGATGGCCGTTTTCTCCTTCATACAGATCGTCGAATAAGGTCAGGTAATGAGGTCCTGTCTCCACATAGATCGGAAGACCTTTTCCATGAGCGCGTCTTGCTGTATTCAGCGCTTCTCCGTTGGTAGTATGCACTACTAAAAGAGCGTTCCCAACATATTCCGCAAAATACGCCGCTCTGGCAAATGCTTCCGCCTCGCAGAGGACCGGCTTGCATTTTGCAAAGTTCACCCAGCTCAGATCGCCGGCAGCTTCGCACTTTTCAATATTTGTCTCGGCAATGGCATTGCTCTCGCAGTGTACCATCGGCAGGCCGTTTACTTCCTTTGCTTTCTGGAAGACCTTCAGCATAGTCTCGTCGTCGCTCATTACTCCTTCCTTTTTGTATGTCATAAACATCTTAAAAGTCGGGATACCGTAATCCGCCATTTTTTCAATATCTGCCATAGCTTCCGGTGTGGATTCTACAAATTTTCCGTGTACGCTGTAATCGATCGCCGCTTCCTTCATCTCGTCCGCTCTTGCCAGCGCCTGTTTAAATGGAGAATCTCCTTTGCTCATATTAGCAAAATCCATATACATAGTAACGCCGCCAAACGCAGCGCTTACGCTCTGCTCATAAAAACTGTTAGCGCCCAGGCAGCCCTGGAATGGCGCCATGCAGTGCATATGAGCTTCGATAACTCCCGGAAGCACGTATTTCCCCTCTGCATCGATCACGCGCTTTCCTTCTGAAACATCATATGTCCCCAACCCTGCGATCTGCTTTCCATTAACCGCTACATCACATTTCACCGTAGATGACGGTGACACTACAAACCCATTTTTGATAATTAAATCATACATGCCTTTTCCTCCTAGTCTATTCTTTGCTTTGACAATTTTATAAAGCAATCCTTATGCCAGCTTCTTCTTCCCGCTTTTCCGTTCGTGGTCGATTTCCTTTTTTATCCAGTATTTTCAAGAACTATTTGCATAAAAATTTTTATTTTTTTAACGGATTATTGTTCAAATTGTTCTTTTAATTTGAATAGTCAATTCTTATTTTGATAATTTTTCTCATTATGATAATTATTTTTCTCATAATGAGAATTAAATTGGTGATATTGTATGATTTCTTATATATTTATCAATAAATATGAAAAAAGATCGGTTTCAGGCTGATTGCATACTTATGCATTCATATTTAGCCTAAGACCGATCTTTTAACAACTGTCTGCTGCTTTTTACTCTTCTAATTTTCTATAAAGGGTCGCCAGGCCAATGCCCAGCGCCTTGGCTGCGTCCTTCTTGCCCTTGGTATCGTCTCCATAAAAATCCAGAGCTTCCCGGATCGCCTTTTTTTCCAGATCCTTCAGAGGAATAATATCTTTTTCACTGGAGATCTTCATCTGAAAGGCGCCGCCTTCCTTTTCCTCCTGCTCTTCTTCGTCTTCGGTAAAGAAATCTCTCGGAAGGGTGTTCATAGTCAGGATCCCGTCCTGTTCGATCATATTTACCATAAATTCCAGCGTGTTCTCCAGTTCTCTTACATTGCCGTACCATTTATGGTTTTTAAGCGCTTCCATCGTTTTGTCTTCGATCCCCTCAAACTTCTTTCCGAACAGCCCCGCGTATCTTGCGGCAAAAAACCAGGTGAGATCCTCAATATCCTCCTTCCGCTCTCTGAGAGGAGCGATAGACAGCGGGATAACATTCAAACGGTAGTAAAGGTCTTCCCGGAACTTATTATCTGCGATCATCTTCTTCAGATCTTTGTTCGTCGCAGCGATCACCCTTACGTCGATGGGGATCACCTGATTGGAACCAATGCGGATGATCTTCCGCTCCTGCAGCACCCTGAGAAGTTTTGCCTGAAGGTACAGAGGCATATCCCCGATCTCATCCAGGAAAATGATCCCGTGATTGGCCAGCTCAAATTTTCCGATCCTTCCGTTAGGATCCGCTCCTGTGAAAGCGCCCTTTACATAGCCGAACAATTCTGACTCCAGCAATGGTTCCGGAATGGCGGCGCAGTTAAGGGCGATAAATTTTCTGTCGCTCCTGCTTCCTGCTTTCCAGATCGAGGTCGCTACCATTTCCTTGCCCGTACCGCTCTCTCCTGTGATCAGAACTGTGGATGTGCTGTCCGCGATCTTCTGGATCTCCGCCTTTAATTCCTGCGTTTTCCGGCTGCTTCCGATCATCTCCCCCACGTTTAAAGTCGCAGTCATAGAATAAACTTTATTGTGGAAATCTTTCTTTTCATTAAATACAAAGATCTCTCCATAACCGCCCCTCGCCTGCTCCAGATGATACAGCTTTCCCATTACAACATAGCTGTGGCCGTTTACCTTCATCCGATACTCCGTCTGGTTGATAATGCTGTCTCCCGTATCCTCCAGCTGGATCCCAAGCCCCTCCAGGCGGGTAAGGTTCAGCTGTTTCGCCGCCGCTTCGTTGGCCATTGTGATAACGTTCGTCTCCCCGATCAGGAGGATCCCCTGTTCCATACGGTTCATCGTACATTCCAGCGCAGCCGTCAGCGCTTCCCGCTTCTGGCTTTCCAGTACCTCCGCCGCCTTAGAAGTAATAAAATCTGTGATCTGATCGATCAGTTCCAGATATGTCCGCTCATCGTCCAGGATCATCTTCTTCTGCAGAGGAGTGCTTCCAACAAGTCCGATAACCCCTATGATCTTCGTTTCCAGGCGTATGGGCATAGAGATCTCGATCTCTTCCCCACACTTGCCTTTCTTAGGGCAATTCTGGCACATGGCCGCTTCCCCAGGCGAATAGATCACCTGCGGCCTTCCAGTTGCCAGCACATGCCGGTAAACATAGGCTTCTCCGGACATATCCTGGCTTACCTGGCTTCTAAACATTCCTGTCCCAGCCACCCGAAACAGATTTTCATCCACCACTTCTACGTCTACGCCTGCGATCTTAGACATAATATCCGCATATTTAATAACCGTTTCCTGTATTTCCCTCAAAACACTTGTTTTCATAAGTCCACCGCTCTCTTTCCGCCCAACCATGCTGCTATCCTATTTTAACTTTCTGTTATCCCCTGACCTTTATCTCCCCTGTATCCAGTTCCCTTAGTTTTTCCGGCTGTATGATCTTCTTAATGGGATTTGATCAGATAGGTTTATAAAGAATTGAATTCCAAAATGGGGATGCCGTTTAAGCGGCATATCCGTTTATTACAAAAGACGCCTGGCAGCAGCCTGCAAAGATGTGATAAGTTCTTATTATGATATCACATTTATTTGGGCGGATGCAAGGCATTTTAGAATAGATCATTGCTCCGTTAAGAGATATTGAGGAAAGTGTCTTTTCCATGCGCAGTGCAGCTCGATTCCGCTCCGCTCCATCTCGCTCGCGGGCTTGCGCCCTATAAAAAGATCCGGCGGCGCAGACGCTTTCATGCAAGCATGATGCGTCGCTTCCCACGCTTTTTACACATTTTTCCTCTTTTTCCTTTCGCAGTGCAGCTCGATTCCGCTTCGCTCCATCTCGCTCGCGGGCTTACGCCCTATAAAAAGATCCGGCGGCGCAGACG